>NZ_JBPJUQ010000023.1:0-129990 GCF_051192615.1 Streptosporangium sp. G11 | reverse complement strand
TCCCGCCGGACGCGGTGCGCGCGCTGGTCGAGGGAGACGACGGCGGCCCGGTGCGGGAACCGGCGGGGGCGGCAACGACGCTGGTCGCCGTGCCCCGGGACGTCGAGGCGCTGCGCCGCGCCGACCCCCGGGCGACCGCGGCGTGGCGGGTGGCCGTGCGCGAGGTGCTGGGCGGCCTCCTGGAGGAGGGGTGCCGGGTGACCGGGTTCGACCGCGAGGCGGGCTACGTCGTGGAGCGGCGGCCCGGAGGGGAACCGCGGCCGGCGGAGAGGCCACGCCGGCACGACGACGAGGTCGCCTCCACCGAACGACCCCCTCCCTAGCCGTACCGGCCGCAGAGGTCGGGTACGAGGCAGACGGCCTGTAGGCAGCCCGGACGGCGGTCGCCGCCCCTCGCACCCCGGCCCGGACGGCGATCCCCGACCCGCTAGTGTTCCCTTGTGGCAAGGGGATTTGGGCGATTACGTCGCGAAGATCTGCTCCGGACCGCCTGCGATGTCATCGCGGCCCAGGGGTTCGGTCACACGCGGACCGCGGACATCGCCCAGGCGGCCGGGGTCAGCCAGGCGCTGCTCTTCTACCACTTCGAGACCAAGGAGAGGCTGTTCGCCCAGGCCTTCTCCTACGCCGCCCAGCTCGACCTGGACGCGCTCGTCAAGGTGGAGGAGTCGGGCGGCTCCCCCCTCGACCGCCTGCGAGCCCTGCTCAGGTTCTACCCGCCCAGCGGGAAGTCCAAGTCGTGGGCCCTGTGGATCGACGCCTGGGCGGAGTCGATACGCAACGCCGAGCTTGAGGAGATGTCCCGCAGGATCGACATGCGGTGGAAGGAGGCGCTCCGCGCCATCATCGACGACGGCGTCGAGGCGGGGATCTTCATCTGCGCGGACCCCGAGGGCACGACCTGGCGGGTCATGTCCCTCATCGACGGCCTGTCCACGCAGGTGACGGTGCACCGGCGGGTGCTCTCGCGGACGCGGATGACCGAGTTCATCCGGACGGCCGCGGCGGCGGAACTGGGTCTCTCCCCCGCCGAACTGAGCTGAGCAGCCCCCTGGGCAGCACGACCAGGAGCATGGCGAGGCCGATCAGTCCCCCGCCGAGGTAGACGCCCGTGGTAAGCGGTTCCCCGTACAGCGCCACGGCGAGGGCGGTCACCCAGAGTGGCTGACCCGACAGGATCACCGCGGCGGGCACCGGCCGGACGTGGAGCTGCCCCCAGGAGCGGGCCAGGAAGCCCAGGGCGCAGGCCACGATCGACAGGTGGCCGAGGATCGCCCAGTCACCCGGCGTCGAGGGCAGGGTCAGGCCGTCCGGCGCGGCGAGGACGCCCGTCATGACGGCGATGGTGCCAAGCTGGATCACCGTGACCGCATAGGCGTTCTGCCGCGCCTCGGCGGAGTTGCCGAGCACCAGCGTGTGGGCCGCGTACAGGACCGCCGACAACAGGGTGGCCACCAGCGCGGGCAGGGCGATGTCGCCATCCGAGCCCCTCAGCAGGGTGAACGCGGTCATCGCGGCCATGGCCAGCACCACCGCGGCCCAGACGCGGGCCGAGGTCCTGGCCCCGAGCAGGAACAGCCCGAGAACCGGGGTGATCACCACGTACGAGCCGACCGTGAACCCCGAGACCGACGAGGGCAGATCGTGCAGCGAGACCGCCTGGGCCGTCTGGCCCACGCCGAACAGCAGGCCGAGCAGGACGCCGGTCAGCCAGGTGCTCTCCGACAGCCCCCGCAGGCGTTTCGGACGGAGCGCGAGCAGTACGAGTGTGGCGATGCCGTACCGCTCGGTGAGAAGGTCCGCCACGGGTATGCGGACGATGAGGTCCTTCATCAGCGGGAAAGCCGATCCCCACGCGGCGCTGACGAAGATCAGGAGCACGATTCCCAGGGCGGGCCGGGGAGCTACCACTGCCATACCCGAAGGGTTCCATCACCCCCAGCAACCAAAGGGTCACCGACAGAATCGGGAGTGGTATGGATACAACGTTGAGTAAAGGACGCCACACCGGCACGAGGGACCTCATACCTTCACTGACTTTTCCGTCGGAGTGGGCGGCGGAAGCCTGACGCTCAGGGAACCGAGCGGATCTTCCAGACGAGGGCGGCGCCGAGGAGGGCGAGGACCGCCGAGGTCATGTAGAGGACGGGATAGCCGCCCAGACCTGCCACGATGGGACCGGCGATGACGGGGCCGAGCACCTGGGGGCCCGAGTTGGCGATGTTGATGACGCCGAGGTCCTTGGCACGCCCCTCGGCCGCGGGCAGGACCTGGGTGACCAGGGCGTTGTCCACCGACAGATAGATGCCGAAGCCGACCCCCATGATCGCGGCGCCGACCGTCGCCACCGGCCACTGCGGCCAGAACGCGAGCATCACGGCGGGGATCACGCTGATCAGGCCGGAGATCGTGACGAGCGCCCTGCGGCGGCCGAGCCTGTCGGAGATCACCCCCGCGACGACGGTGGTGAGCACGACGGTCGTGGTGTAGATCAGGATCAGCACGAGCAGGCCGTCCTCGGCCTTCTCTCCGGGAAAGAGCCTCTCGTAGCCGACCGCGTCGGTGAGGAAGTACAGCAGGTAGAGCGTGGCGACGGCGTTGCCCAGCTGCATCAGGAAGCGCGTCAGCCAGGCCCAGAAGAAGTCGGGGTGGGTGCGGGGGCTGATCCAGAAACCCTTCAGGAAGGCCCGGAGTTCGAAGGGCGGCCTGGCCGCCAGGCGGGGGTCGGGGGTGGTGAGGACGAAGGGGAGCACGCAGAGCGGCATCAGCGCCGCTATCAAGAAATATCCGGATTCGGTGGTGGTGGCGACCATGGTGACCAGGACCACGGCGAGCACCACCCCGAGCGACTGGGGAATCCCGATCCAGCCCGAGACCTCACCCCGCTGACCGACCGGGACGTGGTCGGGCACCCCGGCGCTGAGCGCGGCCTGCATCGCGTTGAGCCCGGCCTGCGCGAGACACCATCCGGCCGCCACGCCGAGGATCGAGCCCTGGCCCGCGAGCAGGACCAGCGCCCCGGCACCGACCAGCGCCCCGCCCAGCGACCACGGGTGCCTGCGCCCGAACCGCCCGGCCGTACGGTCGGACAGCGCTCCGGCGACGGGGTTGAGCAGCATCGCGACGGCGGCCCCCACCCCGGTCACCAGCGCCAGCGACCCCTCCTTGCCCACCGGGTCGATCGACGCCACCTGCGAGGGCAGCAGCACCTGGAGCGGCCCGAAGTAGGCCATCCAGAGCGCCAGGTTGGCCAGCGAGATGCCGGCCACCCACCAGGGCCCCACCCTGCGTGTCGGCTCGGCGAGCGCCTCCCGCGGGTCGGGAACGGGTTGGACGACGCTCATGGAACCTCGCATCTCCGCGGCTCGGCATCTTCACGGCTCGCTGTTTTCACGGCCCGCTGTTTTCACGGCTCGTCATCCCGCGGTCCGGCGTTTCCTCGGCCCACGATTCCGAGCAAGCGCCCGACCGTGCGAGGCGTGCACGGATGCTACGCCCTTCCCCCTCCCCGCCAACAGCCCTCACCCGCCATTGGATCACCATCGCGAGCCCGCCGCAGGCCCCGGCCGGACCGCCGCCGGCGGGGAGCGGGAGGAGTCAGGAAAGGTCGGTGCCCGCGAGCGGTTCCCGCATGCCCTTCGGCAGCGCGCCGTGCCGGGGGAGCCACGCCGGCCGTTCGAGCAGCGCCGCGTGGCCGTCCGGCACGACGTGCTGGTCAGAGGTGGTCAGAGGTGGTCACCGGCCACCGCCCTCGGCCCCGGCACACCGAGGTCCCCCGCGGCCTTCGCCGGGCCGGTGCCGGGCGCACCGGCGGCGGAGTCGTCCTGGGTCGCGGGGCGCTCGACCGGGACGATGCCGCACAGCGCGGCGACCTCGTCGAGCGGGACGTCCCCCGCCACGGAGGCGACCAGCAGGGTCTCCAGCCCGCGCAGCAGGGCGTACGCCGTGGGGCGCGGCAGGTAGGCGGTGTCGGCCATCAGGTGGAGCTCGCAGGTGTTGGTGGCGGTGCCGGTGGCGAACAGGGCCGTGGCGTCCACCTCGGGCCAGGACCCGACGTGGAAGGTCCTGGTCCGCTCGGCGAGGGCGGCGATCGCGGCGGGGTCGCCCGGCGGCTCCACCGCGGGCAGCTGGGGCCAGTGGCCGACGATCCGCGTGTCGTTGAAGTAGGCCGACAGGTCGACGGGCCTCCCGCGCTCACGGCCGACCTCCTCGCGCAGCGCCATCATCCGGTACGGGTCGTAGTGCGCGTTCCGGTAGGCGGTCAGCGCCTGCCGGTGCCCGGCGCGGGCGGCGTCGGCGAACGTCCCCTCCCCCGGCAGGGCGAGGATGAAGATCCCGTCCTGCACGGCGCTGCCCACCATGGCGGCGATCCGGGGGTCGTGCCGGTTGGCCACGATGAGCTGCATGACCACCTCGCGGTGGCCGGTGAGCGCGCCCAGCAGCACCGCGCTCGCCGCGGTCAGCACGCTGGCCGTGCTGACCGACCAGCGCGCCGCCAGCACCTCGGCCGCCGCCGCGGTGGCGGCCGACTCCATGCCGACCTTGACGAACCGCGGCTCCTCCGGCGTCGTACGGGGGAAGTCGAACATGGTCAGGGGCGCCCGCTCCAGGATCGCGCGCCAGTGACGCAGCGTCCGCTCGCCGCGGGCGGCGCCCGCTCCCTCGCGCTCGACGGCGGCCTGGTCCATCGGCTGCCAGGCGGGGGCGGGCGGCTCGCCACCGGCGAGCAGGTCCCGCCATTCGCGTGCCAGCACGTCCAGGGCCCCGCCGTCCACGGCCAGGTGGGACAGGGTGAGGGCCACCGTCCTCGGACGGCCGCCGACGGTCACGACGGCGCAGCGGAACGGCAGTTCGGTCGCGTAGTCGAACGCGGTGGCGGCCAGCCGGACGGAGAGCTCCCTGGCGGCGGCGACCGGCCTGGTCTCCCCCGCGTCGTACACCTCGACGGTGAACCGGCCCTGGCGCGCCACCCGCTGGACCAGCCCGCCGGGCGTCTCCTCGTACGTCGTCCTCAGGGTCTCGTGCCGCTCGACGAGCACGCGCAGTGCCCGCAGGACGGTGTCGAGGTCGCGCCTGCCGTAGACGGGCAGCACCCAGGGCATGTTGAAATACGGGTCGTCGTCGTCCAGCCACCGGGTGAGCCGCCAGATGGCCAGCTGGCCCCAGCTGAGCGGCGACTCGCCGCCCCGCGCGCCGGTGAACTCCACGGACGTCGCGCTCAGCCGCGCGAGATCGGCCGTCATCGGGTCCGGCCGATCTCTTCGACGACGCCCCCGGGGGCCGGGGAGCCGACGCCCCTCTCGAAGGAGATACCGACCTCGAAGGAGGTGCCGACGCCTCTCCGTTCCCGGACGCGGGCGATGACCAAGGACGCCCTCTCCCATCGGTCTGTCAGCGACATCGACATTTCAGGTGCCTTCCATCCGGCCTGCCACGGCGGCCTCGAACAGGCCCCGCAGCTCCCTTTTAATGACTTTTCCCGACTTGTTCCTGGGCGGGACCGGTTCCTGGGCAGGGTGCCGGTGACGGGCACCCGTTCGGGGATCGCGTGCCCGGCCAGGCGTTCCATCAGGAAGGCTCGTGGCCCGATCACCGGAGCCCCTCGCGGATCCGGCGGGCCGTAGGGCCACCGTGGCCACGACCACGCCGCCGGGCACCGGGGACGCGATAGCGGGCACCGCCGACACCGCGGTTTCCCCGGTGGCGGGAACGGGCGACGGCGGGCGGGCAGTGCGTTCGTGGCCGGTGAGAGGCCGGTGAGAGGCCGGTTCGCGTCACGACGCCTCCGTACTGACGGGCGGGGAACCCGGGCGCGTTCCCTTACGGCGGAGAATGGAATCACCCGAATGGGCGGCTCCATGACGACCGACCGGATCGGCTCGGCCCCGAGGGGACGCGAAGATCCGGTGACGTTGAGGACGTGCGCGGCACGGAACGACTCCGGCGCCGAGATGTGCGAGCGCCCCGGCGCGGCGTGTCCCGACCACACGCCCGCCTTCACACCGTGCGCGGGCACGGCGACTTCCCCGCCGCGCGCGAGCACGGCGAATCGGTAACGCTGCTTGAAGCGAGGCTAAGGATCACGTGCCGAATTCGTCAAGGTTTCGCACTTGTTTTCCAGTGCGATAAATCCAAATAAACTATCCCTTTGAGGGCCTTACCAGATGAATGGACATATTCTTCATTTTTTGAATGTTTGTCATCCTCTTAGTCATTGACTCTTCCCGGGCGGGCTCCTACTCTCCGCCGGAGCTCCCCGCCCTCCCCGGCGCGTCCCGTCCACGAGCGTGATTCACGGGCGGAAGGCCGAGGTGGGAGCATGTCATTCGTCATGACGATCCCAAAGGAAGGCCACGACCGGTGAGGCGGCTACTCACGGTCCTGCTGCTCGCGTCCGCCGCGCTACTCGGCACGGTCGCCCCGGCGCAGGCCCACAACGTGCTGATCAGCAGCGATCCCAAGGACGGTACCGAGCTGGCCACCGGACCCGAGAAGATCACACTCACCTTCGACCAGCCCGTCCGGCAGGGCTTCGCGCAGATCAGCGTGATCGGCCCGGACGGCACGCGGTGGGAGGAGGGGAAGACGACCGTCGACAGGGCGAAGGTCAGCGTCGGCGTGAAGCCCCTCGGCCCCGCCGGGGTGTACGCGGTGGGTTACCGGATCCTCTCCTCCGACGGCCACCCGGTCTCCAGCAAGGTCACCTTCACCCTGACCGTGCCCGGCTCGGGCGCCTCCGCCCAGGCTCCCGCCACCTCCGCCCCCGTGGCCTCCGCCGCCGCGCCGCAGGAACCCGATCTGGGCGCCCAGGCCGCCGAGGCCGCGCAGAACGGCGGGGCCGGGATGGCCGTGCTGTGGATCGCGGGCTCCATCGTCCTGCTGGCCGGGGCCACCGTCGTGGCGATGCGCCGTACGAGGGAGCAGGGAGGCACGGGATGACCGTGACCACCGAGCGGGTCCCCGAGGCCGCGACCGCCAGAAGGCTGGTGGTCGGCGGGCTCGTGTCCGGGGCCCTGCTGGCCGTGCTGACCGCGACGGCGCTCGCCCCCCAGGAGGCCGTGCCGGGGATCGCCATCCCCGGGCCGCTCGTCGAGTACGGGCTGCCGGTGCTGCGGGTGCTGCTGGACCTCGCGGCGGTGGCGGTGGTCGGGCTCAGCCTGCTGCCGAAGCTGCTCGGGTTCGACGACCCCGACCGCACGGAGCCGGTGATGCGCCGGGCCCGGCCGATGGCCGTGACCTTCGCGTGGGCGTGGGCGCTGCTGTCGCTGGTCGTCATCGTGTTCCAGACGGCCGAGCTGAACCCCGGGACGATCCCCACCCCCGGGATGATCGCCGAGTACGTCGACAGCGTCGGCGCCGGGCAGGGCATGCTCTTCAGCGCCGCCTGCGCGCTGTCCTACGCCGGGATCGGGCTGCTGGCCGTGCGGTACGGCGAGAAGGTCCCCGCCGAGCTGCGGATCGTGATCGCCCTCTTCGGGCTGCTGCCCATCCCGGTCACCGGCCACGCGGTCGACTCGGTCTGGCACGACCCCATCATGATCTCGATGGAGCTGCACGTGATGGGCGCGGCGGCGTGGACCGGCGGCCTGGTCACGGTCGTCCTGCTGGTCACCCGCGACCGGGAGCTGCTGGCGCGGGTGCTGCCGGCGTTCTCCAGGCTGGCGACCCTGGCGCTGATCGTGGTCGGCGTCTCCGGCCTGGTGAACGGCCTGGCCACGATGGCCCTCACCCCGGGGGTGGAGCTGCCCGGGGCCCTCCTGACCAACGAGTACGGCCTGCTGGTGCTGGCCAAGGTCGCGTGCGTGGCGCTGCTGATCCCGTTCGCCGCCCACATCCGCTTCCGCCTGCTGCCGCACATCGCGGAGCGGCGGGCGACGGCGGTCGTCGCGTGGGCGGCGGCCGAGATCACCGTGATGGGACTGGCCTACGGGGTCGCGGTCGCGCTGACCAGTGCCTCCCTGTCCTGAGCCCGCAGCGTGTGACGGCTGAACGACCATTCGGCGGCCAGCCACAGGACGGCGAGCCCGGCCCCCCCGATCAGCATGGTCGCGGGGGGCACCAGCGGCGGCGCCATGAACGTCGCGTGCTGGAAGCGCAGCACCTGGTCGATGAGGAGGGTGGCGCCGAGGGAGCCGACCAGGGCCCTGACCACGGGCATCCTGATCAGGAACGCCAGGTCGACGGCGAGCGCCCCGGCGACCAGGAAGATCGGGATCGCCGAGCGCGGGAAGTCGGCCGCGGCCAGGAGCGGCCAGATCAGGGCGCGGAAGACGATGTAGGCGCCGACCACGGCGGTGGCGGAGAACATCCGGCCGATCATCGCGCGGGCGTAGACGGCCACCATGACGGCGGCCATCGCGGCGTAGAGCGGGTAGAGCTGGTCGGGCACGGGCAGCGCGAAGTGGAGCGCCACGGCCCTGTCGTTCACCGGCAGGCCGATCTGCTCGGCGGCGAACTGGATCAGGATCGGCTCGGCCTCCGGCGCCCCCCGGTCCCAGGCGGCGATGCCGTACACGCCGTACTCCTGGTGCTGCGCCGGGAACCAGACGTTCTCGAAGAGGAACACGAAGAGCCCGCCGAGGACCAGCGTGCGCATCCGCCCCGGGACCGCCCGCACGAACCAGCCCCGGATGACGCCGCAGACCATGAAGAACGTGCCGATGTAGAGCATCAGGTGCGACGGGCTCCACGAGGTGATGTCGAGCCCGTTGATCCGGTGGTTGATCAGGTCCAGCGGGACCGCGGTCAGGAAGATGCCCGTGCCCCAGGTGATGAGGCGCTGCGCGAGCTTGTCCACGCCGTAACCGGTGTAGATGTGGATGATCGTGAGCGCGAGGGCGATGGCGGTGCCGACGCTGTTGAGCAGGTGCGGCGGGGCCAGGTCGTCGCGGAGCCACTTGAAGTGCCAGGAGACGTCCCAGGACGCCCCGAGCACCTTGAACGAGAAAGCCACCAGCCACCCGAGGTAGAGGAGCCTGAACAGGTCCTCCGGGGTCTCCCTGCCGGCCTTCCCGCGCGTCCAATACGGCAGAGCCCACTCTAGGACGGGAGTGGCTCTTCTTCGGAGGCTCTCTACTGGCTTCACGCATCGAAATGATGCCGCTCCTATACCTCGCTCCGCAATCGGGGACAACCCTGAGCATCGGGACGACTCCCCTCCTCCCGCCACGCGAGTGATCACCCGCGTTCGATCGCGGCACCGGCCAGGGCCGCTGACCGGCGAAGACGCTCCTGAGAACGGTCTCAGGAGGCTCTCAGCTCGAATCAGTAGGCTCTCGTCATGCAACGTGGGGGAAAACGGGCCGTCTGGGTCCCGGGGATCGCTGTGGTCGCCGTGCTGGTCGTCGGTGTGGCGGCCTGGCTGGTGTGGCCGTCCGCGCCGGACGTGCGGGCCCAGAACCAGATGATCACTGTGGTCGACGGGCCGGGTGACGACCAGCGGGTCACGCTGGACACGAGTTTCTTCCCTCCCGCCGGAGGCGGCAGGGCCCCCGCGGTGCTGCTCGCGCACGGCTTCGGCGGCAGCAAGCAGAGCGTACGGGACGCCGCCGTACGACTGGCGCAGGACGGCTACGCCGTGCTGACCTGGTCCGCGCGGGGCTTCGGCCGCTCCTCGGGGCAGATCGCGCTGAACTCCCCCGACTACGAGGTCAAGGACGTACGCCAGCTGGTCGACTGGGTCGCCAGGCGGCCCGAGGTCCGGCTCGACGCGGCGGGCGACCCCCGGGTGGGCGTCGCGGGCGGATCCTACGGCGGGGCCATCTCGCTGATGGCCGCCGCCCACGACCCCAGGATCGACGCGATCGTCCCGCAGATCACCTGGTACGACCTGGCCGACGCGCTGTTCCCGAACGCCACCGGGCAGGGTCCGGAGAGCGGGGTCTTCAAGCGCATGTGGGCCGGGCTGTTCTTCAGCCGGGGCGGTCCCACACCGAGCGCGGCCGGCGTGGCCGCCCTCGGCGGGAGCGGCGGGAGAAGCGGGGAAAGCGGGGACGAGTCGCCACCCGTGCAGCCCCGGCCGCTCACCGCGGAGGAGGTCCGGTGTGGCCGGTTCCTGCCGGAGATCTGTGACATGTACCAGAAGGTGGCGGAGAGCGGCCGGGCGACGGCGGACGCGGTGGAGACGCTGCGCAGGTCCAGCCCGATCTCGGTGCCGGGGAAGATCAGGATTCCGACGCTGCTGCTCCAGGGACAGCGCGACTCGCTGTTCACCCTGGGCCAGGCGGACGCCAACGCCAGGGCGATCGCCGCCACCGGCGCCCCGGTGGAGGTCGCCTGGTTCGACGGCGGCCACGACGGCGGCAACGGCGAGGTCGACTGGCTGCACGACAAGACGCTCGGCTGGTTCGACCGCCACCTGAAGGAGGGCGCAGGGGCCGGGCGGGCGGGCGGCGCCTTCACCGTCACCCGTGACGGCGGACGCGACCCCGGCACCCGGCGCCCCGTCCAACTGCACGCCGTCGCGGGCGGCTATCCGGGCCTGTCGGGCACCGGCCAGACCTCCGTGCCGCTCAGCGGGTCCGACCAGCAGGTGGCCAACCCGCCCGGCGGATCCCCCTCCTCGATCTCCGCGGTCCCCGGCTTCGGCGGTCTCGGCGGCGGCGCCACCGCGAACCTGTCGATCGACATGGCGGGCCAGAGCGCCACCTTCGACTCCGCCCCGCTGACCGCCCCGCTCCAGATCACCGGCAGCTCGACCGTACGGGTGCGGGTGACCCCCGAGGCGTCCGGATCTCCCGCCGTAGGCGACACCACGTCGGACGACGCCACGTCGGGCGGCTCGGAGGACGGCTCTGAGAGCGGCGAGGCGGCGGCCGGAACGCGGGCCACGGGCGACGTGACGCTGTTCGCCAAGCTCTACGACGTCGCGGGCGCGACCCAGGCACCGATCCTGCCCGAGGGGCTCGTCGCCCCGGTCAGGATCGTGATCCCCGAGAGCGGCTCCGGCGAGGCCACGGTGACCCTGCCGGCCATCGACCACAGGTTCGACGTCGGGCACCGGCTGCGCGTCGCGTTCACCACCACCGACCTGGGCTACAGCACCCCCGCGGCCCCGGCCGTCTACAAGGTCGCGCTGGCCTCACCGGCCGTGACCGTCCCCACCTACGCCACCCTGCGCACCCCCTCGACCGGCCCGGCCTGGTGGATCTGGGCGCTGCCGCTGCTCTCCCTCGCCGTCGCGACGGCCCTGCTGCTCGCCGGACGCCGCCGCGCCGCCGACGAGCACGATCCCGAGCTGGACTCCGTACCGCTGCGCATCCACGGCCTGACCAAGGCGTACCGGAACGGCGAGCTCGCGGTGAACGACCTGTCGTTCACCGTCGAGCACGGCCAGGTGCTCGGCCTGCTCGGTCCCAACGGGGCGGGCAAGACCACCACCCTGCGCATGCTGATGGGCCTGATCAAACCCGACGGCGGCGAGGTCCGGATCTTCGGCCACCGGGTGGTGCCCGGCGCCCCGGTGCTGTCCAGGCTCGGCTCGTTCGTCGAGGGCCCGGGGTTCCTGCCGCACCTCAACGGCCGCGACAATCTGGAGCTGTACTGGAAGGCGACCGGCCGGCCCGCCGAGGACGCCCGGTTCGCCGAGGCCCTGGAGATCGCCGGGCTCGGCAAGGCCCTGGACCGTGCCGTCCGCACCTACTCGCAGGGCATGCGCCAGCGCCTGGCCATCGCGCAGGCCATGCTCGGCCTGCCCGACCTGCTCGTCCTGGACGAACCCACCAACGGTCTCGACCCGCCCCAGATCCGCGAGATGCGCGAGGTCCTGATCCGCTACGCCAGGGCGGGCCGCACGGTCATCGTCTCCAGCCACCTGCTCGCCGAGGTGGAGCAGACCTGCAGCCACGTGGTGGTCATGCACCGCGGGCGCCTCGTCACGGCCGGGACCGTGGCCGAGTTGCTGAGCAGCCGCACCCCGGTCAACGGCTCCGGCACCCGCCTGGAAGACGTCTTCCTGGACCTGATCGGAGAGAAGGCGTGAGCGACACCGACGGTGCCCGTGGCACCATGACCGGCGCGACGGGTGACGGCCCCGCGCGGAGCCGAGTCGCGGGGAACGGAGTCCCGGGGAACGGGGGCCCGGGGAACGGGGGCCCGGGGAACGGGGTCGCGGAGAACGGCTCGGCGCGCGGGTACGCGCCGGGGCGCACGCTGCCGCTCGCCGTGGAGGTCGTCCGGCAGTTCAAGCGGCGTCGCACGCTGGTGATGTTCGGCCTGCTGCTCGCGCTGCCGTGGATCTTGGTGATCGCCTTCAAGGTCGGCGCCGGGTCCGGGCAGCCCACCACGACGCTGCGCATCTCCGACCTGGCCACCGAGGGCGGGCTGAACTTCGCGGCCTTCGCCCTGTCGGTCTCGGCGAGCTTCCTGCTGGTCGTCGCGGTGGCGTTGTTCTGCGGCGACACCGTGGCCGGCGAGGCCAGCTGGTCGTCGCTGCGCTATCTGCTGGCCGCCCCGATCCCGCGTGACCGTCTGCTGCGGCAGAAGCTGATCGTGGCGATGGGCTACTCGGCGGCGGCGGTGATCTGCCTGCCGATGATGGCCCTGCTGGCCGGGACCCTCGCCTTCGGGTGGAACGACGTCCGGGTGCCGGGGACCGGTGAGACGATCGCCGCCCTGGACGTGCTGCCCCGGTTCGGCGTGGTGATCGGCTATGCCCTGGTCAGCCAGTTCGTGGTCGCGGCCCTGGCCTTCCTGCTCTCCGTCAGCACCGACTCCCCGCTGGGAGCGGTCGGCGGGGCGGTCGGCCTGGTGATCGTCAGCAACATCCTGCAGGCGGTCGAGGCGCTCGGCTGGCTCAGGGAGTTTCTGCCGACATTCTGGAACACCGCGTGGCTGGACGCCCTGGCCCCGCAGCCCGAGTATGACGGCATGCTCAAGGGAGTGGCCGTCTCGGTCACCTACTCGGCGATCCTGATCGCGTTCGCCTTCCGCCGCTTCCGCGCCAAGGACGTGGTCTCCTAGGGTCCGTACGGATTCTCGCCGTCCCCGGCCCCTCGTCGTCTGCGAATCGTCCACGACCGGAACCTGTCGTGGACGATGGGGCACGCACGGCACTGCCCAGCACTTGCCCAGCACTGCGGCGGGCACAGGCCGCCACGAGCCGCCGGTGGGCGACCACCACCTCACGGCGTCGAACCACCGCCGCGAACCCGGGATCGGGCCTCGCCCGCCTTTGGGCGGGCGAGGCCCGATCAAGGACCGTTCCCCATCGGTGAGATCTCCACGCGCCGGGGCGGCGGCCCACCGGCATCGGGCACCCGCCCCTCACGACCTCGACCCCGCGCGGACCCTGGCCGCCGCCGGTGGGGGAGGACGGTCACCGCGACGTCGACGCGGGGTCCGCACGGGGTCTGCGCGGGGTCTGCGCGGGGTCTGCGCGGGCCGTGTGGCCTTCCGGGTCAGTTCCCTCCGTTGCCTCCGATGTTGAGCCAGGCACGGATGGCCCCGCCGTCGTAGATCACGACGTAGTCGGCCCTGCCGTCACCGCTGATATCGCGGAACGTCACCTTCTCTCCGGGATAGCCGGTCGCGTTGACGTAGTTGAGATAGGGGATGAAACCGCCCGCGCCGCCACCGCCGTTGTTGATGTAGGCGTGGACTCTCCCGGTGCTGTCGACCATCAGGTAGTCGGCCCTGCGGTCTCCGTTGACGTCGGCGAGCCTGAGCTTGTCCCGAGTCCCGTAGGAGACTCCGGGGGCCCAGTTCAGACGTTCCACCCAGTGGATGCGCCCGTTGGCCGCCGGGGTGTTGATGTAGGCGTGGACGGCTCCGGCGTCGCTGGTCCGCAGGTAGTCGTCACGGCCGTCACCGTTGACGTCGGCGAAGCGGATCGCCTTTCGGGTGGCACCGCTGACGCCGGGAGCGACGACCCCCCCGTAGATCATCTTGAACGTGTCGTTGCTGCGGTACCAGGCCTCCACCGATCCCTCGTCCCCGACCATCAGGTAGTCGTCGAGGCCGTCGCCGTTCATGTCGGCGAACCGCACCTTGTCGCCGGCGGCGGGGTCGGGGTCCGGGCCGATGCTCACCGCGTCGACCCAGTCCGGCTGGCCGGGCTCCCCGGGAGTGTTGTAGGCGCCTCGCACCGCGCCGTCGGCGGTGATCCGCACGTAGTCGCCACGGTTGTCGCCGTTCAGCTCGACGAGGTCGGTACGGCCGGCGGGCGTGCTCATCCCGGTAGCGATCACGCCCAGGGACCGCCAGCCGGGTCCGGCCTTGCTCTGGTCCGGGTTGGCGCACTGCACCGGCAGACTCCCGGGCGTCCCGGGAAGCGAGCCCGGCACCGTCGGAGCCGGATCCGTGATCCAGCCGTCGAGCATCGCTTTGCCGATCTCCAGGTGGAAGGCGTCTGCCATCTTGCGGTAGCCGTTGTCGCCGGGATGCGCCGGCTGGGCCAGGTCAGCCGGGGTGACCGCCCTCATGTCGACCAGCCGCACGTGTTTGCCCTGCTTTTGGCGCTGTTCGACGATCCCGGGGAGCTTGGCGTTGAACGCGTCGATCCGCGGCTGCAGCCCCGCCTTGGTGGCCGGGACCAGGGTGGCGACCAGCACCGTCGCCTCGGGTGCGTGGCCGAGGACCTGGTCGATCAGGGCTCCCAGCCTTGCCGGCGCGTCCGGCAACTCGAAGGCCTGGTTCATGTCGTTGGTGCCGGCGTGCAGCGTCACGACATTGGGCCGCCGGGCGGGCACGGAGCAGTAGGCGGCATCCCCGGCGATCTGATCGATCCGCCAGCCGGAATGGCCCTGGTGGTCGATGTCGGCGAACGAACCGTCGCGTTGCGTGCCGACGAAGTCCACGGTTCGCCCGTTCTCGGTCAGCCGGTTCCACAGCGTGGACCGGTACCCGGAGAGGGTGGAACTGCCGACGCCCTGGGTGATCGAGTCGCCCAGTGGCATGAGGCGGACCTGGGTGAGGACCAGAGGGATGCCGCGCCTGTGCGCCTCCCGGACCATCGCCTCCCAGACCCGGTCGCGCATGCCCCTGATCGACTCCCCGAGAGCCCTCACCCCGCTCACGATCTGTTCGCCCGCCCAGTTCATTCCGGTTCTCGCCAGGTCGATCAGGGCCGTGCCGATCGTTGCGACTATGCCGGGCAGGTGCACGCCCATCCATTCCTTCACCCTGTCCCACAGAGCGCCGCTCACCAGCCCTCCCACCACGCTGGCCGCGAGAGCTCCCAGCCAGAACGTCGCGTTGTCCATTTTCTCGCCGAGGAGCCAGGCGCCCGTCATGTAACCCGCGAATCCCCCCACGGCGCCGGACAAGGTCGAGCACATGAGCAGGGCCAACGGGGTGGGCGGGGCGCTGGCGAACATCATGCAGAGCCCATGGGAGCCCCAACGCGCGGCCCCCGCGACCAGGAGCGTGATGACGCTCTTGGCCCACCACGACAGATTCGCGTGGACCTCGTCGGCCGGGATGACGATCGCCAACCCGGTGGACGTCGCCCGGACGGTGCCGTTGAAATCGACGTCGGCCGGTTCCGATTCGACATCCACGTAGAACTGCTCTTGCCCCTCGTAGACATCGCGCAACTGATCGCTCAAGGGGACGTCGGCGTCGTACAGCTTGTCGAGAGCCATCTGCATGGCCGCCTGGTTCACCCCCTCGAAGCCGAAGGTGAGCACCAGGTCATCGGCGGCGGCCTGCAGCGTCGGCTGGGCCGCCTTCGCCTCCGCGCCGCAGCCGATGCTCACTCCCCTCACGGCGGTGGCGGCGGGGATGTGGAGGGACTTCGGCAGTCCACACGACAGCGACGCGGACCGCGCCTGGGCGGGTACGGCAAGCTCACACAGGAGCAGGAGGAGGGTCATTCCGATCGTGATCAGACGGTGGGCGAAACGGTGTTCTCTCATGAACCGGCCTCACGTCTCACGTGAACTCATTTCTATCGAGCAAGACGAGCAGGCCACGGCTTCGCGGGCAGTCCGGCGGACCTCCCGCCCCGGAGCGACCGTGCCCGCCAGGACGCGCATCCGTCCACTGATGGCGAAGACCTGCGCCTTTCAGTGGCACACGGGCGATGGAATCGCACGAATACGACGTTCAGCTTAAAAGTCCCTGTCCCACTCAAAAGCAACACAGAAATGAACACGATCTTACAAATTACGGCTTGGCAAATCACTATCGGCGGATAATGATAAATCGGCTATTAAATGGACAGCATATGGTCTGGAAAATGGTTAAAAATGAGCCGACGGCCGCCAGGGTCCGTGCGGGGTCGAGGTCGTGAGGGGCGGAGGGATTCGCCGGTGCCTCGGTGTCCGATCCCGATAGGTCGTCGCCCTGGCGCGTGGAGATCTCACCGATGGGAAACGGTCCTTGATCGGGTTTTGCCTGATCTCGTGCGGGCAGGCCCGATCTTGGGCGGGCGAGGCCCGGCCCCGGATCCGCGACGGCGGTCCAACGCCGTGAGGTGGCGGTCGCGTACCGGCGGCTCGTGGCGGCCTCTGCCCGCCGGGCGGCGTCGGACAGCGCCGTGTAGCGCCGTGCTCCACCGTCCACGACAGGTTCCGGTCGTGGACGATTCATGGACGGTGATGGGCGCGGACGGCGAGCCGGTGAAGGCGTTGGAGCAGGCCACCGAGCAAAAGGCCGAAGATCCGAAACCCGTGCGGGCCCCGGCGCGGCGCTTTCCGGCGGGGCCCTCACAGAAGGTCCCGCCGCGGGGGCCCGGCTTCCGGGGAGTGAAGGCCCGGCCCCGGGGAGCCTTGCGCCGCGTACCCGGGCACGCGGCGAGGCGCGGCCTCCAGGGTCACCCTCGGCGACCCGACATCACCCCAGCGGCCCCAGGTCACTCCCAGCGATTCGGGGTCACCCCCAGTGGTCCGAGGTCACCCCCAGTGAGGAGGGCGATCCTCGATCAGGCGGGCGTCGTCGTCGGCCTCGCGCCACTCGCTCCAGCCGAGATCGGTGTCGTCGGCGGTCTGGTCGGGCAGGATGGGCAGCCCGTCGTCGGCGAGATCGACGGGACGCAGGTCATCGGGTTCGCGCACTGTCACGCGTTCCATGCTAGCCACCCTCGCGGCGCGCGTTCCCCCTCCCGAAGAAAGATCGCCCCCGCCTCGGGGAGAGGAGAACCCCCGCCTCGGGGAGAGACTCCACCACGAGGAGGGAACCCGGCGCGGAGCGAGAACCCACCCCTGGGCGAGAACCCGGCACCGGGGAAAGCCCGGCGCCCCCTCCCCGGGAAAAGCCTCCTCCCCGAGAGGAAAGCCCGCTTCCCCCGGGGGAAAGCCCGTCTCGAAAGCCCGCCCCCGCACCCTGTGACGCCAAGGACAGGCGGAAGCCCAGAAGGTACGATGCGGTGGCAGGTTTCGGCTACCCCCGTGAGGCGCCATGACAACGCCAGCAGGATGGCGGCGAGACGGCAATCTGCCCAACGAGCTGACCAGCTTCGTGGGGCGCACCAGGTTGCTCACCACACTCAGGCAGCGGCTGGGCGAGCACCGCCTGGTCACGGTGACCGGCATCGGGGGCGTCGGCAAGTCCCGCACCGCCCTGCGGATCGCGCACCAGATGCGAGGCGACTTCAAGGACGGCGTCTGGTTCGCCGACCTGGCCCGCCTCCAGGACTCGGGGATGGTCCGCCACACGATCACCTCGGCCCTCGGGATCGCCGACCAGTCCGCCCGCTCGGCGGACGAGACGCTGGTCGAGTGGCTGGGCGACCGCGAGATCCTTCTGATCATCGACACGTGCGAGCACCTGGTCGACGCGTGCGGCGCCCTCTTCGAGGACCTGCTCGGCAACGCCGGGGGGCTGACCATCCTGGCGACCAGCCGCCAGTCGCTGAACGCCAGGGGCGAGCACACGGTCACCATCCCGCCGCTGGCCGTCCCCGGCGACTCTCCGGGCGAGGACGTCTTCAGCAACGAGGCGGTGCAGCTCTTCCTCGCGCGGGCGAGCGCGGTGGTGCCCAACTTCGTGCTGGACGAGCACAACATCGGCCCGGTGGCCGAGCTCTGCCGCCGCCTCGACGGCATACCGCTCGCCATCGAGCTGGCCGCGGTCCGGATGCGCGCCCTGTCGGTGGAGCAGATCCTCGGCCTGCTGGCCGACCGGTTCAGCCTGCTCGCCGGGGCCAGCCGCACGGCGCTGCCCAGGCACCAGACGCTGCGGGCCGCGATCGGCTGGAGCCACGAGCTGTGCGAGCCCGCCGAGCGGCTGCTGTGGGCGCGGCTGTCGGTCTTCGCCGGAGACTTCGAGCTCGACGCCGCCCGCTACGTCTGCTCGGGCGACAGTCTTCCCTCCGAGGACATCATGGAGCTCATCTCCAGCCTGGTGGAGAAGTCGATCCTGCTGAGCGACGGCACGCCCTCGGGGCACCGCTACCGGCTGATCGACACCCTGCGGCAGTACGGCGAGGAGTGGCTGGACAAGCTCGGCGAGACCGCCGGGATCAGGGAGAAGCACCGCGACTACTACCTGCAGCTGGCCAAGCGGAGCGAGGACGCCTGGTCGGGTGCCCGCCAGGTCTACTGGTACGTCAGGATGCGCCACGAGCACGACAACATCCGCGTCGCGCTCGACCACTGCCTGCGCAACCCCGGCGAGGTGCAGGCGGGGCTGAAGCTGTTGTCCTCCCTGTGGTTCATGTGGGTGGCCTGCGGGCTGGCCCGCGAGGGCAGGCTTTACCTGGAGAAGACCCTGGAGCTGGCGCGCCAGCCGAGCCCTGACCGGTGCAAGGCGCTGTGGGTGCTGTCCTACATCAACAGCGCGCAGGGAAACATCACCGGCGCCATCGAGGCCGCCGAGCAGTGCAGTTCCGACGCCGTCAGGGTCGGCGACTCCGGCGCGGTAATCCTGGCCACCAAGATGCTCGGCACGGCCGCGTTCCTGCAGAACGACCTGCAGAAGGCGAGCGCGCTGCTGGGCGTGGCGATCGAGTTCCACAAGAGCGGGCGCGAGCTCAATCCGGGCCTGCTGCCCTCGATCGTCGAGCTGTCCATGGTGCTGCTCATCCAGAACGAGCCGGCCGAGGCCGAGGTGCTGCTGCGCGACTGCATCGCGGTCTGCACCCAGCGCGGCGAGCTGTGGCTGCGCTCGTACGCCATCTACGCGCTCGCCAGCGTGTACCAGGCGATGGGCCGTTCGCCCGAGGCCATGTCGAACGCGCGCGAGGCGCTCCGGCTCAAGCGCTACTTCCACGACGTGCTCGGGATCGGCCTGGCGATCGAGGTCGTGGCCAGGCAGGCGCTGGAAGACGGGCAGGCGGCGCTCGCGGCCCGGCTGATGGGCGGCGGCCAGGCCAACTGGCGGACCTTCGGGATGCCGCAGCTGGGTTCCCCGTTCTTCAACGCCGAGCACGAACGCTGCGTCAAGGAGTGCAGGCGCGTCCTCGGAGACGAGGCCCACGAGAAGGCCTTCGCCCAGGGCAGGAAGCTGAACCTGGAGGAGCTGATCGTCCTCGCGCTCGGAGACCACGAGGACGGCCAGGTCGCCCAGGGATGAGCCGGGTCATCCGGTGGAGGGCTCCGGTGCCTCCTGCTGCCAGGCGGACGTGTAGCGGGAGCTGGTCAGCGAGTAGTCGACGCTGCCGCTGATCCAGAACTCCAGGCCGCGTACGTAGGCGAGCACCGCCTCGGAGCCGAGCGCCTCCAGCGAGGGGCGCAGCGCCACCATGTCGGCGATGGCCCGGTTGCGCATGGCGCCGATCGCCTCCATGGCCTGCTGCCGCGAGTAGCCCCGGTGCCTGGCGAGCACGCTCACCAGGTTGTTGCGGGAGTTGGCGCCGTCGCTCTCCTTGGCGTACGAGATGAGGTCGTTGTCCCAGACGACGACGTCGTTGGCGCTCTCGGTGATCGCCTTGACGTCGGGGTGGCGCCACTCCTCGGGGGTGAGGCTGCGTCCGCTGGCCACGTCGATGAGGGCGAAGACGGTGAGCATGGCGCCGGTGCGCCGCCGCATGAAGATGTAGTCGTCCACCTGCGGCACGACGTCGGCCTCGCGGTTGGCGGCCTCCCACACCTGGGCGAAGAGGTAGTCCTTGGTAACGGTGCGCCAGCGGTCGAGCTGGTCGTCGTCGCCGTACCTGGCGATCCTGGTCTTGATCTCCAGGAGCGTCCTGGCGAAGACGTCGTCGACCTCTTCCCCGGCCTCCAGGTCGTCGAGGACGGTGAAGAGCCGGGGCAGGGCGCGGGTTATCTCACCGGCGCCGCGGCCCGACTCGCAGAAGGCGTCGTCGAAGGCGAACAGCCATACGCACCAGTCGGTCGCCAGGCGGAGCGTGTGGCGTTCGGCATAGGGGTACGTGCGGGCTCCCAGCCAGCCGTACTTGGCCTGGCGGTAGCGCTCGACGGTTTCGGCGTCCACCAGGATGCCCGTGTCCACCAGCCAGTCGAGGGTCTCGGTGTTGACGCTCTCAACATGGGGGTTGATCTCGCTGGGGAAGGGACAGGGTAACGGGGGGATGCGGAGAGACAGGCCTGACCTACGCGTAGTAGTAGTTCCCACTCCCCAAGGATGGCCGAAGGACGCCCGTTTTCCTATACGTCAGGAAACACCTGGATATCGTGGTTTCTGACTTACTGCCCGAACCATTCCAGGTATTCGTCCTGACCGAACATCCGGGCCGTGTCCGCCGCCGAGGGGGTCCCGGCGTGCGGATCGGCCCCGGCCTCCAGAAGTGCCCTGATCACGGCGGGTTCCTTCTTGAACACCGCGCCCGCCAGCGGCGTCTGCCCGCGGTCGTTGGCCCTGCCGGGGTCGGCGCCCAACTCGGCCAGTGCCCGGACCGTACCCGCGTGGCCGTGGTAGGCGGCGAGCATCAGCAAGGTGTCGCCCCTGTCGTTGGTGAGATCGGCGGGAACCCCCGCTCCGACATAGGCTCGGAGCCGCTCCGTATCGCCGGTTCTCGCCAGGTCGAACAGACGGGTCGCGAACTCCTCAAGCTCAGGGTCAGACTGCATGTGACCCATTGTGCCCCGGTAGGGTGCCGTGTGATCGCCGAGGGTAGGCGGAATTCAGCGGACCCCCCGCGGGTTGAGCTGAAGAGACGACCGACGAAAGGCTGGAAAACGGTGTTCGACCCGACGGATCTCTACCGGCTCAGCGGAGACGTCCCTGAGCTGACCGATCCGGTGCTGCTCTACCACTTCGACGGGTTCGTGGACGCGGGTGGCGCCGGACGGCTCGCCATCACCCACCTGCTCGACGAGCTGGAGCACCGGGTCGTGGCGACCTTTGACGTGGACCGCCTGCTGGACTATCGCTCCCGGCGGCCCACCATGACCTTCGACACCGACCGCTGGGTGGCCCTGGAGAGTCCCGAGCTCTCGCTGCATCTGGCCCACGACACCACGGGCACCCCGTTCCTGCTGCTCAGCGGCCCCGAGCCCGATCGCGAGTGGGAGCTGTTCACCGCCGCCGTCGACACTCTGGTCACCCGGCTGAACGTCGGCAGGCTGGTGACCACCCACGGCATCCCGATGGCTGTCCCGCACACCCGCCCGCTGGGCGTCACCGGCCATTCCAGCCGTCCCGAGCTGGTCACCGGCCAGAACAGCGCCTTCGGCAAGGTCCAGGTGCCCGGCAGCGTGGCCGCGCTGATCGAGTTCCGGCTCGGCGCCAAGGGGCACGACGCCCTCGGCTACGCCGTGCACGTCCCCCACTACCTGGCCCAGGCCGAATACCCGTCGGCCGCGGTGACCGCGCTGGAGGCGGTCACCAAGGGCACCGGCCTGGTGTTCCCGCTGGACGGCCTGCGCGAGGCCGCGGAGAAGACCGACGCCGAGATCGCCGAGCAGATCCAGGCCTCCCAGGAGCTGTCCACCGCCATCACCGGCCTGGAGCAGCAGTACGACGCGTTCGCGGCGGGTTCCGAGCGCGAGAGCCTGATGGCCGAGCCCTCGGAGATGCCGACCGGCGACGAGCTCGCCGCCCAGTTCGAGGCGTTCCTCGCCGAGCGTGACGAGCAGCGCGGTGACTGACCTCCACGCCGGGCACGGGACCTGGCGCGCGTACGACACCCTGGCCGCGCGATGAGCGACCTGCGCGTGGGCCTTGTCGGGTACGGGGTGGCGGGGGCGTTCTTCCACGCCCCGCTGATCTCCGCGACGCCCGGTCTGAGACTGTCGGCGGTGGTCACCGGTGATCCGGAGCGGGCCGCGGAGGTGTCGGGGAAGTACGGCGCGCGGGCGGTCCGGGACGCCGCCGAGCTGTGGGACTCCACCGACCTGGTCGTGATCGCCTCCCCCAACCGTACGCACGTCCCGCTGGCGGAGGCCGCGCTGAAGGCGGGCCTGCCGGTGGTGGTGGACAAGCCGCTGGCCGCGACCGCCGCACAGGCGCGCGGTCTGGTGGAGCTGGCGCGCGATCTCGGCCTGATGCTGACCGTGTTCCAGAACCGGCGCTGGGACGGCGACTTCCTGACGCTCGGGCGCCTGGTCGCGGAGGGCGAGCTGGGCGAGATCACCCGGTTCGAGTCGCGTTTCGAACGCTGGCGGCCGGTGCCGAAGGGCGGCTGGCGCGAGACGGGCGGGACCGAGGAGGTCGCCGGGCTGCTGTACGACCTCGGCAGCCACCTGGTCGACCAGGCTCTGCGGCTGCTCGGACCCGCCGTCGACGTCTACGCCGAGTCGGACGTGCGCCGCTCGGGAGTGAACGCCGACGACGACACCTTCATCGCCATCTCCCACGCGGGCGGGGCCCGCTCCCACCTGTGGGCCGGCGCGGTCACTCCCCGGCTGGGCCCCCGCTTCCGGGTGCTGGGCTCGCGGGCGGGCTATCTGAAGTACGGCCTGGACGTGCAGGAGGAGCAGCTGCGCGCCGGTCTGACCCCCGAATCCCCCGGCTTCGGCGAGGAGCCGTCCGAGCGGTGGGGCACCGTCGGCACGGAGGGCGACGTCCGCGCCGTCCCCACGGAGCCCGGCGCCTACGCCGGCTTCTACCGGGCCGTGGTGGCGTGCCTGCGTGAGGGCACCCCGCCGCCGGTCGATCCGGAGGGGGTCGTCGAGGCTCTCACCGTGCTGGAGGCCGCCCGGCGCTCGGCCGCCGAGCGCCGGGTCGTCGTTCTGGAGGACCGCTAGTCGCGCAGGCGGGCGCGGAGGCTCCGCGAGTCGGCCTCGGTCCAGCCGTGCGAGGCGAGCCACTCCAGCGGGCCGCCGAACCGCTCGTCGAGGACGCGCAGAAACTGCTCGATGTACTCCGGCCTCGGGCGGTGGTCGTCGGCCGGGCGGGTGTCGAGGTCGTCACGGTAGGTGGCGCTGGCGCGCAGCCGCGCCAGGATGCCCTCAAGGCGGTCGGCCGTGGCGACGTAGTCGGCGACGATCGCCTCGCGGGTGGCGCCGGCGACCTCCAGCGCGAGGGCGCAGACGACACCGGTGCGGTCCTTGCCCGCCGCGCAGTGGACGATGGCGGCCCCGTCGTCGAGGGCCATGGTGCGCAGGGCGGCCAGGACCGAGTCGGGACGGTCGCGAAGGTAGGCGTAGTAGAAGCCGGTCACCCGGAGCTCGGCGAGATCCTCCTCGACCTGCTCCGTCCAGGGCAGGACCCTGTCGCCCTCGATGGTGTCGGCCTCGACGTCGGTGTACACGCCGCCCTCGGGGAACAGGGTGAGGTGGTGGATGCTCACCTCCGGCACCTCGGTGAGCGGCCCCGCCCCCTCCAGGCGCACCTCGGGGCCCGAGCGCAGGTCGACGACGTTGCGGAGCTTCAGCTCGGTGACGAGCAGCTGGACGTCCCGTCCGGTCAGCCCCTGCAGGTTGTCCGACCGGTAGATCCGGCCGAGGCGTGTGGTCTGGCCGTCCACCGTGGCGAGCCCGCCGAGGTCACGGACGTTGACGGCACCTTCAAGATCGATCCAACGCGTGAAGTCGTTCATCGCCTTCGAGTTTATACGTCGCTTTACGCGTGGGCGGTTAACACCCGGCGCCGGTTTCCGTAATTACCGATGTCCCCGTATGACAGCCGTAAATGCGTCATTTCTCCTTTCATGGGGGACAGTGGAAGGACCCGCCTTGTACCCCGTCACGAGGAGGTCGTGTGGATCCGAGGAGACGTCCCCCGCACCTGCTGATCGATCCGGCCCTGCCGGCCCCGATCTCCTCGGTCTTACGTGCCAGCCCGCAGGCGCTGCGCGCGGCCCGGCTGGGGCAGGTCCCCCACCGCCGGGGGCCCGATCCCGTCAAACTGGTCGCGATCACCGGGCTCCTGCTGCTCATGGCGGGACTGAGCGCCACGGGAGGCTTCATCGCCGCCCTCGTCCTGATCTCCTTCTCCGTGCTGCGTGGCCTGAGCGACGATCCCGAGGGCCGGCGGGAACGGCGGCGCGTCCGGCTGGCCATGGAGCACAGGGACCGGTTCATCCTGCCGGAGGACCTCGACCGCGACTGCGGTGACCTGCTCCGCCGCACCCAGGACGCCACGGAGACGGTCCTCGACTCCGAGATCAACCGGGCGCGCCTGCTCGACACGATCGACAACGCGGTGACCCTGCCCGACCAGACCTGGCAGATCGCCAGGAAGCTGGTGCGCCTGTCGGACATGAAGGCCGAACACCACCGGCTCGTACCGGGCGCGCCCCCGCCCGAGGTGGCCGAGGCCTTCACCCCCTACGTCAAGGCCCTGGAGACCGCCGAGATCTCGTTGGCCGGGCGGGTCCGCGCGCTGGAGGAGTACGCCCGGCAGGTCCGCAGGGCCGACGGCGTCTACCGCGCCTACCGGCAGCTCCAGGTGCTCGCCGAACGGACCCCGCGCTACGAGGCGCTGGTCGCCGAGACCGCGGAGGACGCGCTGACCCTCCCCGGGCTGGAGCACCTGACCGAGCAGGCCCGGCAGGTCAGGAAGCTGTTCCACGAGAGCATCGGCGAGGCGCGCGACGCCGCCCGGCACCTGCTGACGGCCACCGACTCCTGACCCCCGGCCCCGGCACGGCCCCCTCGACGCCGCCCCCCGCGGACCACCCGCCGCCCGGCACCTGCTGACGGCCACCGAGCCCTGCCCCCCGGCCCCGGCACGGCGCGGATCCCGCGTCCCGGCCCCAGCACGGCGCGGATCCCGCGTCCCGGCCCCGGTCCGGACCGACGCGGACCCCGCGCTCCGGCCTGGGGACGCCCCGGCTCCGCGCCGACTCCCCGCGGACCGCCCGCCTCCCGGACCGGTGTACGCCCAGGGGCGCCGTACGCGCTCAGCCTTCCGCGCGGCGCAGGAGTTCCAGGGTGCGGCCCATTCCCGCCTGGTTGCCGAGGCTGCGGTAGATGTCCTGGGCCTGCCGCAGGGCGGATAGCGAGGCCTGCCGGTCGCCCGCCTCCAGGTGGGCCTCCCCCAGGTAGCGCAGGCTCCTGGCCATCCACCAGCGGTCGCCCAGCTCCCCGAAGTCGTGCACCGCCCGCAGGAGCGACTCCTGCGCCTCGCGCGTACGGCCGAGCCGCCCGTGGGCGCGTCCCGCCGACAGCTCGGACCTGGCGACGCCCCACGAGTCGCCGAGCGCGGTGAGCATCTCGGTGGCCCGGCGCACGTAGGTGAGCTCGCGCAGCGCGTTGGCCGGGTTGCCGACCTCCCCGGCCGCGCGCAGGCACCTGGCCTCCTCCCACAGCTCCCCGCGGAGCCGGAACATCTCGGCGGCCCGGTCCAGGCTGAAACCGGCCCTCGCGAAGTCCTCGCTCGCGGCCCGGACGTCGCCGGCGGCATGCAGTCCCCTGGCCGTCGCGCCGAGCACCTCGCCGTACGCGCGCAGCGTCTGCGCCTCTGAGTAGCGGTTGCGGTCGCGCTCGAACACCTCGAGGGCGTCCTCCAGCAGTTCCCGCGCCTCCTGGGGCCTGCGCTGGGCGAGCCGGAGTTCGGCGAGGTTGCGCTGGGTCCTGGCCGCCCACCAGCGGTCCTCCTCGCCCTTGAAGGCGGTGACGGCGCCGATCAGGTAGCCCTGCCCGCGGTCGAGGTGGCCGTCGTTGAACAGGGACATGCCGACCGCGCGCATCGCCCGCGCCGCCCACCAGGTCTCACCCAGGTCGGTGAAGATCTCCAGTGCCCGCTCCGCGTCCGCCGCGGCGCTGCGGTGACCGCCCTGCCCGCCCGCCACCGCCGACCGGTCCAGCAGCGCGATGCCCAACGCCCGCGGGTCGTCCATGCGGTCCGCGGCCTCGCACAGGATCTCGGCGACCGCCCGCCAGTCTGACCAATAGGCCCGCAGGGAGTGGCAGAGCGAGCAGAAGGCCCGGCCGAGGCCCCAGGCCAGCTCCCACATCTCCATGCTCTTGGCCTGGCCGATCGCGGCGACCAGGGTCAGCCGCTCGGCGTTGAGCCAGTCGGCCGCCGAGATCTGCGCCTGCGTCACCGCCACCGCCGGGACGGGCTCCACGCCGGAGGGCCTGACCCTGCGCCCCCAGTCCTGGGGCCAGCGGGCCACGGCCGCGGCCTCCGCGCGGCGGCGGTAACCGGACAGGACCCGCTCGACGGCCGCCCTGCGGTGGCTCTCGTCGTCGTCGGAGAGCGCCAGCTCGCGGGCGAATATCTTGACGAGGTCGTGCAGCCGGTAGCGCATCACCCCCGAGAGGTCGATGCCCGAGCACTCGGCGAGCTGGGCGTCGATGAGCGCCTCCAGCTGGTCGGCGCCTTCGGCCTCGGAGGTGGCGAGCAGCTCCCCCGCCACCCAGCCGGGCACGTCGGGGGCGCTGACCATGCTGAGCAGGCGCAGCAGGCGGCGCTGGAGCCCGGTGCAGTCGTCGTAGCTCAGCTGCAGGGAGGCGCGCACGCTCTTGTCGAGCCTGCGGCCGATCTCCAGCTGGTCCAGGCGGCGGCGCTCGTCCTTCAGCCGGTCGGCGAGACGGCGCAGGGTCCAGTTCTCCCGGGTGGCCAGGCGCCCGCCGCAGATGCTGATCGCCAGCGGCAGGTGGTCGCACATCCGTACGATCTCCTGGGCCGACTCCAGGTCGGCGGCGACCCTGTCGTCCCCGGCCAGCCGTGCCAGCAGCTCGACACCCTGCGCCTCGCTGAACACCGACAGCCGCTTGTCGTAGGTGTTGAGCAGGAACAGCGGCTGCCTCGACGTGACCATGACCGCGCACCCGGGCTCGGCCGGGATCAGGTCCTTGACCTGGTCGCCGTCGTGGGCGTTGTCCAGGCAGATCAGGATGCGCCTGCCCTTGGTCCAGGTCAGCCAGAGCGTGCGCAGCTCGGCCAGGCCGCCCGGGTCGGTGGTGAGCCGCACCCCGAGCGCGCGCAGGAAGCCGATCAGCACCTCCTCGGGGCCGACCGGAGCCTCCACCTCGCCGCGCAGGTCGGCGTAGAGGCGTCCGTCGGGGAAGCTCCCGGCGATCTCGTGCCCGAACCTGGCGATGAGCACGGACTTGCCCACCCCGCCCCTGCCGTACACCGAGACGACCAGTGGCGAGGCGCTCCCGGCGTGGTCCCGGGAGCGGCGGCGCTCGGCGAAGACCTCGCGCAGCTCGGCCAGCGACTCGGTGCGGCCGGTGAAGTGCGAGGAGACCGGCGGCCACTGGTCGGGCGGGCGCCACGGCGTTCCGGTGGCGGTGGCGTTCCGCTCCTCGGAGCGCGAGCCGGTGGTCGCCCAGGTGAGCAGGCCGACCAGGAGACCGGCGACCGCGGTGACGCCGACCTTGGCCTCGGTGGGCAGGTCCCACACGTCCAGCGAGGTCGCCAGGACGCTGGCCACGGCCGCGGCGATCCCGGCCGCCGCGGGCGCCGCCAGCGGTATCCGGCGTCTCGGCGGTTTCGGACCACGCTGATCAGGCACGTTCGATGGCCCGGCCATCCACACCCCTCGGAGAAGACCACGGCACGCCCGCGGCCCCCGCCCCAGCCGACGCGTTCTCTCAAGATTTATTCAACCAGACGCAATGCCGGTGGCCGCGTTCCCTCACGGCCAACAGCGGGTGAACCCATTTTTCCCGGACGCCCTTTTCACGGGCTGTTCCCTTCGCGGGCGCCCTTCGCGTCACCCGGGCCCTTCGAGGCGCCCGGGTGACGCGTCCGGTTCTCCCTCCGTCCCGCGGCGCTACCGCCCCAGCACGAGGCAGGTCGCCTTGGCGGTCTTGGACGGGTCGCTCTCCGAGGTGGCGGTCAGGGTCACCTTGGCGAGGTGGCTTCCCCCCGATCCGCGCCGCGCGTTGACGGCGACCAGGGTGTTCTTGCCGGAGTCGGCGGTCGCGAGCTCGTTGGGCAGTGAGGCCGTCCAGCCGCGGCCGTCGACGGTCGCCGACAGCCGGTAGACGTCACCCTTGAGGTAGGCGCTCACGTCCTCGGGGTGCTGTCCCTGCGCCGGGGCGGCCCTGCCGGTGTTGAACAGCGGGAAGCGGCAGGACGTCAGGTCCTTTCCTGACGGGACGCCGACGGACGGGAGCAGCTTCACGCCGCGCCTGTTCGGCCCGGCGCCGTCCAGGGAGCGGACCGCCACCGTGTACGACAGGACGCCCTTGCGGTCGCGCTTGAGGTCGAGGACGTAGAAGTGGAGCCGGTTGGCCTGGTCCACGTACTCGAACTCCGAGCCCGAACCGGTGCCCGCGTGGAACAGCGCGTCCGACAGCTGGCGGTAGTCGCCGACCGTGATGGGCACGGCGGTGCCGTCCGGCAGGACGTAGTCGGTCATGCCGATGTCCTGCGGGTTGGCGTCGACGACCCACTCGAAGGGTGCCCGGTCCTCGTTCTTGGTCTTGGCCAGCAGCACGCCGGAGTCGGGGGTGAAGGAGTCGGCGCCCATCCTGTCCACGACCTCGACGGTGTAGTTGTTGTAGCCGCCGCCGTCGCAGAACGGGTCGGTGTTCGTGTCACAGGCCGGGCTGCGGTCGCCGTCGCCGAAGGCGATGTTGACCCCCGACAGGCCGCCGGCTCCCGGCTGGGCCACCCGGGCGGTCACCTTGGCCACGGCGAGTCCCGACTCGGCCAGCGCCTCCCTGGACAGGCGCAGCACGTTGGCCTCGTCCACCATCTCCAGCTTGATCTTGTTGCGGAGCATGTGCTGGGCGCCCATGGAGCCGCCCGAGGTGGGCGGGATCAGCCAGCGGCTGTGCGGGCCTCCGGGGCCGTTGAAGCTGCCCCGGCTGAGCATCTCCCAGATGCCGGTGTACGCCCGGCGCGGTGGCACCCCGAACGGGTTGTTGTAGTTGTCGCCGATGCCGAGGATGTGGCTGAGCTCGTGGGCGTAGACGCCCTGCCCGGAACTCTCGGCCTGGGTGGAGGAGCCGCCCCCGGCGTTGGGCCAGATGGACGAGGCCGAGGCCCAGGACGTCCACTCGACGTAGCGGGTCCTGGCCCAGTTGGGCAGGGCCGGGTCCGGCGGGCCGAAGTCGTCGGTCACCGCCTCCTTGGTCGGGAACTTGATCGGGCCGAACTCCTGCCAGGTGGCCGACTCGTCCTGTCCCGCGCTCAGGTAGAAGACGAAGTCGAAGCCCGCCGGGACCTCCTGGCCGACGGCGCCGACCCACGCCGCCCGCGCGTCGGTCCTGATGTTACGGTTGCAGGTGTCGCCGGACGGGCAGGCCGTGCCTCCCTGGAACTCCATGGCGTACTCGTGTGACTTGCCCGGCATCTGGTACGGGCCGAACGAGGTCAGCTCCACGCCGTAGCGGCCCCCCGAGTCCTCCATCCAGTACTCGTGGATGGTGTGCCCCCGGTTGAGCTCGTTGGGGGTGTTGAGGAAGTCCCTGTAGAACGTGGCGACCTGTTCGCGGGGGATGTCGTGGGCCTCGGCGCTGGGGTTCCTGAAGACGGTCGAGCCCTTGGGCTGGGTGACCACGAACGGCTGGTTGGGATAGTCGGCCAGGACGAGCGCGCCGCGGAAGGTCCGCTTCGATCCCTTGGCCGCGGGGTCGGCCCAGTTGGTGCCGGGGGGCTTGCGGTAGTCGGCCCACGTCATGTGGTCCGGGTTCTTCCAGTTCTGCGGGTCGATCGGCGCCGGGCCACCGGGGTCGGCCCGTCGCGCGGCCCCGGCCTCGGGGGCGTCCTGCTGCCAGGGCTGGGTCCGGGGCCAGTGGTCCAGACGCCAGGGATGTTCGGGCTCGGGAGCGGGGTCGGCGGAGGCGGGAACGGAGGTAAGACCGATGGGGATCAGTACGATCGCGGCAAGCACTACTTTCAGCAACCTGGGGGGTCGTATCACGTTAAAAGACGGTATAGACCGTTTTCATATAGATCAACAATCTTTTGTCAGGAAGGCAGGGAGACGTTTACCGGAGACGCATTTGAGATCTACGGTCGCTCCCCTTAACCTCTCCAAAGGGGACGAACACACAGGAGCGCCTATGTCGACGCGGGCCGGTCGGACCATCGGCACGCGTGCCCGGGCAGTCGTCTCCATCCACTGCGCACCCCTGGTCCTGCCTGTCGCGAGCCCTCCCGTCAGGGACGGGGCGATGGTCGTCAGGGGCGACCGGATCGTGCGGGTCGGGCCGCGCGCCGAGATCGAGGCCGCCCACCCCCTCCTGTCCCCGATCCACTGGCCGGGCATGATCGTGCCGGGACTGATCGACGCGCATCTCCGGCTCGACAGGACCTCCGCCCCGGCCTCCTCCCACGGCGTCACGGCGGCGGGAGGCGTCGCCGCGGACCTCGACGCCGCCTCCACCCTCGGCGAGGCCGGGCTGGGCGGCGTGACCTACCTGGAGACCCGCTGCGAGGACGAGAAGCGCTGGGAGGACGATGGGCGCGACCGGCTGATCACCGCGATCCGCGAGGTCGACCACCCGGGCGTCATCGGCATCGCCGCCCACTCCCCCGACCCCCTCGTCATGGAGGACCTGGCCGTCCTGTCGCGGACGTTCGGGCTCCGGCTCCACGCCGAGCCCGGCCGCCATCCGGTCGGCTTCCTCGACGAGGTCGGCGTGCTCACCGCGGGCTGCCACATCGCGATCTCCGGCCCGCTGAACGAGGCCGACCGCAAGCTTCTCCGGCTCCGCGGCACGGTGATCGCCATCTCGTCGCCGTTCGCCGCGGAAGGCCTCCTCGACGGCGAGAGTTCGATCGCCGTCGGCACCCGTACGGGCGGCGACCCGCTGTCGGTGGCCCGCGCTCTCTCCCACGCCCCCGGCCACGACCGTCTCCTGGTCGAGGCGGTGACGCTGGGCGGCGCGCGGGCGCTGGGCATGGCCGAGGGCCCCGGCCATCTGGGCTCCCTGGAACGGGGCGCCCGCGCCGACTTCGCCGTCTTCGCCGTGAAGGCCGACGAGCGGAGCGCCTACACCGCCCTGCTCCACGAGGGACCCGGACGGTGCGTGGCCACCTTCGTGGGCGGCCGTCCCCGCTGGCGCCTCGACCGGGCCGAGGCGGAGGCCGAGGACGCGGACACGGACGCGGACGCGGAGACCAGGCGGCTGGCCTGACCCGGTGCCCCCTCCCCGGTCGATCGACCGGAGACCAGGCCTCGACCCGAGACCGGGCATGGGCCAGGGGCCGGGATAGGGACAGGACCCCGGCCGGAGACCAGGCCTCGGCCCGAGAACGGGTATCGGCTCGAGAACGGGTATCGGCGGCCGGGCGGCGAACTAGACGTGCTGGGCGTCGACCGCGCCCAGCAGTTCCCTGAGCCGGTCCTGCTGCTCGGAGGTGAGGACCGAGAACAGCTCCTCGGCCACCCGCCTGCGCGCCTCGCGTACCCGCTCGTACCGCTCGCGGCCTTCGCCGGTCACCACGAGCAGGGTGGAGCGGCGGTTGGCCGGATCGACCTCGCGGCGGACCAGTCCGGCCTCCTCCAGGGCGTCGATCACCGGGGTCACCGAGCGGGGCACGATCCGCAGCCTCTCGGCGAGCTGCACCATCTTCAGCGGCGGCTCGGAGTCGACGATGACCCGAAGCGCCCGCGCCTGGCCGGGACTCAGGCCGAGCGGGCCGAGCCGCTCGCCGTACCCCTGCCGCAGTCGACGGCCGACGCCGTGCACCAGGTCGGCCAGTTCCGTCTCCACAGCGCCGAACTTATCCCAGTGACGCGCGGAATGAATGTGAGTTAACCTCTGTTTGAGTGAACATCAGAAAGGAGTTCCGTGAAGGAACGAACCGGAAGTGCCGTACGGCACGAAACACCTGACGTGAACGACGAACCTCGCGCCCCCCTGCGACGCGTCATCGGCCTGTTCCGTCCATACCGGGGCCGCCTCGCCATCGTGGGCGCCCTCATCGGACTGTCCTCCCTCGTCTCGCTGGCCTCGCCGTTCATGCTCCGCTCGGTGCTCGACGACGCCATCCCGCACGGCAGGACGGGCCTGCTGACCCTGCTCGCGCTCGGCATGATCGCGGTCGCCGTCGTCACCAGCGTGCTCGACGTCATCCAGACCCTGATCTCCACCGGGGTCGGCCAGCGCGTCATGCACGACCTGCGCACCAGCGTCTACGGTCACCTGCAGCGCATGTCCATGGCCTTCTTCACCCGCACCCGGACCGGCGAGGTACAGTCGCGCATCGCCAGCGACATCGGCGGCATGCAGCTGGTGGTCACCTCCACCGCGGCCTCGATGGTCTCCAACCTGACCACCGTGGTGGCGACGATCATCGCGATGCTGGTGCTGGACTGGCGGCTGACCGTGGTGTCGCTGCTGCTGCTCCCCCTCTTCGTCGGGATCAGCCGCAGGGTCGGCCGGGAGCGCAGGAAGATCACCTCCGAGCGGCAGCGGAAGATGGCCGCCATGTCGTCGATGGTCCAGGAGTCGCTGTCGATCAGCGGCATCCTGCTGGGCCGGACGATGGGCCGCGGCACCGAGCTGGCCGGGCGGTTCTCGGCCGCCTCGGACGAGCTGGCCGACCTGGAGGTCCGCTCCAGCATGGCCGGGCGCTGGCGGCAGTCCACCATCCAGATCATCATGGCGGCCATGCCCGCGGTGATCTACTGGGCCACCGGGCTGACCTCGGCCGTCTCCATCGGCACCGTCGTCGCCTTCACCACGCTCCAGATGAACCTGTTCCGGCCCGCCGTGTCGCTGCTGCGGCTCGGCGTCGACGTGCAGAGCTCCCTGGCGCTGTTCGGACGGATCTTCGAGTATCTGGACCTGGCCGTGGACATCCACCCCGGCACCCGTACGCCGGAGACCGTGCGCGGCGAGATCCGCTTCGAGCACGTCGACTTCTCCTACGGCGAGGCCCCGACCCTCTCGGACGTCGACCTGACCGTCCCGGCCGGCACCACCCTGGCCGTGGTCGGCGAGACCGGATCGGGCAAGACCACCCTGAGCTACCTGCTGCCCCGCCTGTACGACGTGACGGGCGGCCGGGTCACGATCGACGGGGTGGACGTGCGCGACCTGACCTTCGAGGCCCTGGCCGAGACGGTCGGCGTGGTCTCGCAGGAGACCTACCTGTTCCACTCCTCGATCGCCGACAACCTCCGGTTCGCCAAGCCCTCCGCCACCGACGAGGAGATCGTCGCGGCCTCGCGGGCCGCCCGGATCCACGACCACATCGCGTCGCTGCCCGACGGGTACGACACCGTGGTCGGCGAGCGCGGCTACCGTTTCTCCGGCGGGGAGAAGCAGCGCCTGGCCATCGCCAGGACACTGCTGCGCGACCCGCCCGTGCTCATCCTCGACGAGGCCACCAGCGCCCTCGACACCCAGACCGAGCGCGCCGTCCAGGAGGCCCTGGACACTCTGTCGCACGGCCGTACCACCATCACCATCGCCCACCGCCTGTCGACGATCCGCGACGCGGACCAGATCGCGGTCCTCGACCACGGCCGCGTCGTCGAACGCGGCACCCACGGCGAACTCCTCGCGGCCGACGGCCCCTACGCCGCCCTCGTCAACCGCGACCGCTCCCTCACCTCGGCCTGACCTCCGCCGGGTACAGGTGGGGAACGACACTCCCGCTCATCGCCCGGACGGAGACCGGAAGGTCATGCTCCGGCGGACGGGATCCGATCGAGCGTGATCCCGAAGTGGTCGAGGTAGGCGGGGAGGAGTTCGGTCTCCTCCAGGACGCGTTCGGTGCGCTCTCCGTCCACGGTGTGGATCAGTTTGCGGTCGCGGAGCGTGATCCGGCCCCGGGCCGTGCGCATCGAGCAGACCGGCGACCTGGTGAAGTGCGACTGCGGAGAGGTCGCCTGCCACCAGCACGTCGGGACGAAGTCCGCCAGCTCGTAGGGCCGGGCGGTCAGCCGGTACGCCGGATCGCCGTTGTGCGTGATGTCGAGGTCGCCGTGGCCGCCGGGAGCGAGCCCGATCTGGAACACGCCCCCGCCGTCCCTCTGCTCCGCGCGCTCGTCGAGCCGCAGCGGCTCGTCGGCGAAGTCGCCGAACCCGACGTCGACCAGCCACGGCTCGTCGAGATCGACGCGCAGCGCCAGGTGGTCGAAGAGTGGCCCCGGCACTCCGCCGTTGAAGACCCGGGCGGCGAGCAGCGTCACCCGGTAGCCGAGCGCGGTCAGCAACTCGGCGAACAACCCGTTCAGCTCGTAACAGAAGCCACCGCGGCGGCGGTCGACGACCTTGTCGAACAGCGCGTCGGAACCGAGCGAGATCGGCTCGCCGAGATGGATGCTCAGACTCTCGAACGGCACCGCCCTCAGGTGCGCGAGTTGCAGGGCTCGCAAGCTCTGAACATCAGGTTCCGCGGGCCGGGCCACACCTAATCTGTCCAGGTAGCGAGTGATCCGCGATTCATCCATGGGGCAAGCAAACCACGCGCCCGCGTCCGTCGGATCCCGCCACCGGCGAACACCTTCCACTCGGCGTGAGTGTGGCGATCGCCTTGCCATCAGGCTGCCCGCTCGATGCGCATCGAATGGCGACGGGTCCGGCGCACCGCCTCAGTCCGAGGACGCGGCCGGCGCCCTCCCGGTTTCCTTCGACGCCGGTACGGCCACCGCCGTGCGACGCTCGCCGCGCGGACGCAGCCCGAACCAGACGAGGACCACGCTGACGAGAGTCACGGCCACGTTCACGCTCAGCGCGAGGTGGATACCGGTCAGCTCCACGGCCTGCGTCGCGGCGACCGAGCTCAGGATCGGGATACCGACGGTGATGGCCACCTGCTGGGTCATCGAGGTCAGGCCCGTGGCCAGGCCCTGCTCCTCGTCCGGCAGACCCGAGGTCCCGGTCACCGTGTACGCCACGATGGCGGTCACATGCCCGAAGAACCCGATGAACAGCGCGGGGACCACCACCGCGAGCGCCACCCGGTCGGCGCCGAGGAACACCAGCGGCAGGGTCGCCAAGCCCTGCACGGACAGGCCGACGGCCAGAACCCGGCGGCTGCCGAAGCGCCCGATGAGGCGCCCGGCGATCACTCCCGCGGCCACGGACGCCAGTCCGGGGAGGCCGAAGATCAGGCCGGTGGTCAACGGGGAGAGGCCCAGGATCTTCTGCAGGTAGAGCGTCGTCAAGAAGATCATGGCGGTCTCCATGGTGAAGACCACGAACCCCGCGTAGTTACCCCACTTCACCGTGGGCCGCCTGAGGATGCGCACCGGAACGAGCGGGTCGGGCGAGCGCAGCTCGATCATCCAGAACGCGGCCAGCAGCAACACGCCGACGACGGCCGAGGGGATGCTCTTCTCGATGACCGCGTAGATCACGGCCAGCAGGCCGCCGGTCACGGTCACCGCTCCGGGCAGGTCCGGCTTCACCCGGTCGGGCAAGCGGCTCTCACTGATCAGGAAGGGGGTGAGCAGCAGGATGACCAGGGCGACCGGGACATTGATGAAGAACGCGGCCCGCCAGCTCAGCAGGCTGACGAGGGTGCCGCCGACCAGAGCGCCGATGGTGAAGCCGCCGGAGAGCAGCGCGCCGTTGAAGCCGAGGACGCGGTCGCGCGTCGCGCCTTCCGTGAAAGTGGTGGTGAGCAGTGACAACGCCGCGGGAATCGCCATGGCGGTGGCGAAGCCCTGCAGCACCCGGGCGGTCAGAAGCATCTCGGGGTTGGACGCGAAGCCACCGAGCAACGAGGCCCCGGCCAGCAGGACCACACCGGACAGGAACAGCCTGCGGCGGCCGAACAGGTCAGCCAACCGGCCGAACAGAAGGGTGAAGCCGGCCGCGGGCAGTGCGTACGCGGAGGTGATCCAGGGAAGCCCGGCCAGTCCCAGCCCGACGCCCGCGCCGACCTCCGGCAGCGCGACGTTCAGGATCGAGAAGTCGACGGACAGCATGAACCCGGCACCGAGCAGAACGAGCAGGATCAACCGCTCCCTGTTGGTGAAACGCGGAGGGGAGGTTGTGTCGGTAGTCAAGAGATGGTTCCCTTTCTTCAAGCACCCGGTGTTGTCAACGATCGGCACGCCGCCCGGCCGGCCGAGCCGCCTGACGACGTGTTCCCGCGGGTCATGGCGGATCCCATCCGGATCCCGTCGACGCCGGGGCAGCGGTCACCGCGGCCCGTACGGCGCGGCATGACCCGGCATGGGCCGTACGGGGGCGCGGCATGGCCTGGCATGACCCGTACGGGGGCGCGGCATAGCCCGGCGTGACCCGTACGGCGTGGCATGGCCCGGCGGTCGGCCGCGTGTTCTTCCCGCGGGTTCGCGCCCCGACCGAGTGGGGCACGAACCCGCGCCGCCTGACGGGCCCTCAGCCCGTTACATACGCGAAAAGGTGTTCCGGCCGGGGAAAACAGCGAACCGCGACCGGAGTGCTAGCGCGAATCCCGCTCCGCCTCCTCGGCGACGCGCTTGATGTTCGCCAGCCGTCTATCCCAGTCGGCCGCGAGCGCGGTCATCCACCGCGCCGTCGCGTCCAGCGCGGCGGGCCGCACCGCGTACCGCACCTCGCGGCCGACCCGGCCGCCGGAGACCAGCCCGGCGGCGTCCAGGACGGCGAGGTGCTTGACCACCGCCTGCCGCGAGACGGGAAGTCGCGCGGCCAGCGTCGTCGCGGTGGCCTCGCCCTGCTCGGCGAGCAGATCGAGCAGCTGACGCCGCGTCGGATCGGCCAGCGCGACGAGGACGCCGTCGACCGGCTCGACGTCGCCGCGACGTTCGTCCGTCACGCCGATGACTGCTCGGCGCGCGTCTTGAGCGCGTCGAGTTCCAGGGGCCAGCCGCCGCTGTTGTCCTTCACCGCCCGGCCGCGCAGCTCCTCGGAGCCGGCCAGCGCCGCGAACCCGCTCTCGACGACGCGAAGCCGCGTCTTGTCGCCCTCCGGGGTCAGCGTGAACTCCACGAGGGTGCTGTTGTCCTCGCGCAGCTCCTCTCCGGGAAACGCGCTGGCCCAGCGGTACGCCAGGTACGTCGGAGGCTCGACCTTCTCCACGCGCACCGGGAAGTCGCCGTACTCGGCGTTCTTCGCCACCATCGACTCTCCCTCTCTGGCCTGGGTGCCGGGCAGGCTCGCCTTGTCGGCCACCCAGAAACCGGGCTCGGCCACCAGTGACCAGACCCGCTCCAGGGAGGCCGCGATCAGGGTTTCACGTTCGATCCGATCTTCGCTCATGAGGGAGCTCTCCTTCAACGTCGCCATTGAGTGCAACCTCAGAGTTGCACATCAACTCCCCAGACGCAACCCTGAAGTTGCACGTCGAATGATCGACGAGATCGCGTATCGTCTCGCCCGACCTCAATGCCTCTGACCGTCGAGGCGACTCCGGCCCGCGATCCATACCGGCGGCACCGAGCGACTCGCGGGACGACCGCCGGGAGCAGGCTCCGGGACGGCGGACCACGCCCGGCCGGGGCCGGCTCCGCGTCAGCGGGTCTCCCCGCCCAGGCCCGCACGAACACCGGCCAGGTTCGCGCGCAGACCGGCCAGGATCGCCCTCAGCCCGTACTCGAAGTCGGCGTCCGCCGCCTCGCGGGGCTCCTCGGCCATCGGGTGACCGGCCTGCTCCTCGAAGGCCCACCCGACGGTGTAGCGGCTGATGACCAGGACGGCCCGCCGGGCGTCGGCCGGAGGGAACCCTGCCTCGCCGAGCACCTCGATCACGGAGTTGGAGATCGCGATCTGGCTCCCGACCGGCCGGGTACCGACGTGCAGGCGCGCGCCGTCGCGATGGGCCAGCAGGCTCTCGCGCAGCGCCCGTCCCCGCTCGGCGAGCCAGTCGGCCCAGTCCTGGCCCGGCCCCGGACGGGCCAGATGCGAGAACGCGTCCTCGATCATGGCCGCGGCCATGTGGTCGAGCAGTTCCCGCTTGCTGCCGAAGTGGCGGTACAGGGCCGGCGACTGCACGTCGAGCTCCTGCGCCAGCCGCCTGGTGGTCAGCCCGTCGAGCCCGACCTCGTTGAGCAGCCGCAACGCCGTGCGCATCACCGTGGCGCGCGTGTGTCGCATCCATTGCCTCCCCACGTCCCGTTATCGACGATAACTTCACGTGACACGAAGCGCTCGAACCGCGGTTCCGCACGGGCCGGGCTCCAGAAGGACACCCCCCGTTCACGCCGAGGGGTGGTCAAGGTCGCCTGGGCGATTTACGTTCCGGCTGATGACCATGACTCGGCCAACCCGGAGGCAATGATGGATCGTCGAACCGTGTTACGCGCGGCTGTCATCGGAGGAGGAGGCGCGGCGTTCTCCGGAGCGCTGTGGGGGCAGGCCTTCGGCGCCGTCGCCCAGCCCGGACCCAGCCCGTACGGCGACCTGCTGGCCGCGGACGCGAACGGCATCCAGCTCCCGCCGGGGTTCGCCAGCCGGGTGATCGCCCGCTCCGGGCAGCGGGTCGCCGGCCACACCTGGCACTGGGCGCCGGACGGCGGGGCGTGCTTCCCCGACGGTAGCGGCTGGATCTACGTGTCCAACTCCGAGATCCCGCTCGCCGGAGGGGCCTCCGCGATCCGCTTCGCCGCCGACGGCTCCATCGCGTCGGCGTACCGCATCCTGTCCGGCACCAACCTCAACTGCGCCGGTGGCGCGACCCCGTGGGGCACCTGGCTGTCGTGCGAGGAGATCGCGCTCGGCCGGGTCTTCGAGACCTGGCCCGCGGGCGGGCGCTCCGGCGAGGAGCGCACCCGGATGGGCCGCTTCAAGCACGAGGCGGCCGCCTGCGACCCCGTCCGGCAGGTCGTCTACCTGACCGAGGACGAGGGCGACGGCTGCTTCTACCGCTTCGTCCCCGACACCTGGGGCGACCTGCGCACCGGAAGGCTCCAGGTGCTCTGCGCCCCGGCCGACCAGGTCACCGGCCCGGTGACCTGGCAGGACATCCCCGACCGCGACGGCTTCCCGACCGCGACGCGGCGCCAGGTCGGCGCGGCCAAGCACTTCGACGGCGGCGAGGGCTGCTGGTACGACCGCGGCGTCTGCTACTTCACCACCAAGGGCGACAACCGGGTCTGGGCGTACGACACCGCCGCCTCCACCCTCGACCTGGCCTACGACGACTCGCTGGTGACCGGGGGCGCGGCCCCGCTGACCGGCGTGGACAACATCACCGGCGCGCCCAACAGCCGCGACCTGTTCGTCGCCGAGGACGGCGGCAACCTGGAGATCAACGTCATCACCTCCGAGGGCGTCGTGGCGCCGTTCCTGCGGATCCTCGGCCAGTCCTCCTCCGAGGTCACCGGCCCCGCCTTCTCACCGGACGGCTCGCGCCTGTACTTCTCCTCCCAGCGCGGCACCTCAGGATCGTCGACCGGCAGCGGCGGCATCACCTACGAGGTGACCGGCCCCTTCCGCGCCCAGCCCTGACGGTTCCGGGAGGGACACCCGGCGCTCGGTCTCCGAGCCGGACGCCGGGTCCCTCTCGTGCCGGGGTTCACCTCGCCCCGGCCGTTCCCCGCCCGCCGGACTCCCCGCGTACGGTGCGGAGGGCCACGAGGAAGAGGGCGAGCACGCCGAGGACGAGGATCGTCTGGCCGATCAGGTTGACGGTGTTCGCGGTGCCGTGAAGGAGCAGCAGGAGGAAGCCGCCGAACGCGTAGGTCAGCAGCGCGCCCCCCGCCAGCGCGAGCCGGTGCGCGGCGCCCCAGCCGTCACGCCGCGACCACCGGCTGATCACGACCGCCATCACGGCGATCAGCACGACGCCCGCGGCGGTCCCCCACCAGTTTTCCGGACGGACGAAGAACGCCGCGGACGCGACGAACCCCGCCGCGCCCACCGGCCAGGGTTTCGGTGACCGCCCGCCCGTCACCGGCCGGGGTCGCCGTCCGACGAGGAACGCGGCGACGACCAGGAGCGCGACCACGGCGGCGGCGCCGATCCTCTGCGACGGCGACGCCATGAATCCGCTCTCGTCGTGTATGCCGCTGAAGAGAACGAGGGAGCCGAGGACGAACACGACGCAGGTGACGGCCAGGCCGAACCCGCCCAGCCAGGGGGTGGTGGCCCGACGGGGCACCAGGATCTCGACGACGGCGATCGGGACGCCGATGCTCCAGATGGCGTGTCCGGCGATGAACCCCACGGCGTTGCCCGCGCTGAAACCCAGTGCCGGGATGAGGGTGGCGCCGCGGGAGACGTCGTCCTCGAACAGCGGGTCGGGGCTGAAGAGGGTCTGGTCGATCAGGGCCGCCTCCAGCAGGCCGTACGCGCACCCCAGCAGGATGAGCGCCGGCCAGCCGCGCCCGGTGCGGCGCACCACCTCGCGGATGATGATCGCGCCACCGCCGTACATCGGCGCGAGGAGGACGATGCCCCAGATCTCGGACGAGGGGACGTTGCCGAGCAGATACTCGGCCACCAGCGGGGAGAGGAGGAACAGCCCGAGGGCGGGCGCGACGCGGCGCGGCATCGCCAGAGGAGGTCCGCCGGGAGCCGTCTGGGGCATCTGGGGTTCCTGAGTCACCTAGGTTGTTCGGCCCGCGTGCCGTCGGTCGTCGGGAGGGTTTCCGGTCATGGCGGCGACGCTAGGTCCGGACGGCATGCGAGCGCATCGAACGTGGGAGCGGCCTTCGTCCCCACCCCAGGACGGATCCCGGCCGCGGTCTCCCTCCTGCGACGGAGCCCGGCTCGCTTCCTTCCCCCTCCCGGCGGACCCCGGCCGCGGTCTCCCCGCCGAACGAGGCCTGACGAGGCCCGACGCGGCCCCATCCTCCGGGAGCACGCCGGCACGTACCGGATCACTCATATCGGGTCGCTTATCCACGGACAGGTGATCCGTGGATAAGCGCGACATGGACCCGCCCCGTGGTGTTTGCGACGCTTGCTTCGACCGGAAATAGCCGCTGACCAGGGAGTTATCATGAAAGACGTGTCCGTGCCCGATCTGACCGGGAAGCTCGCCGTGGTGACCGGCGCGAGCGACGGTGTCGGCCTCGGCCTGGCCGTGCGCCTGGCCCGGGCGGGCGCCGAGCTCGTGCTGCCGGTCCGCAACCCCGCCAAGGGCGAGGCGGCCGTCGCGCGTGTCCTCTCGGCGGCTCCCGGCGCCGTGGTCTCCCTCCGTGAGCTCGACCTGGCCTCGCTGGGCTCCGTGGCGGCGCTCGCGGAGAGGCTGAACGCCGAGGGGCGGCCGATCGACATCCTGATCAACAACGCGGGCGTCATGTCACCGGCCACCCGGCACACCACGGCCGACGGCCTGGAGCTGCAGTTCGGCACGAACCACATCGGCCACGTCGCGCTGGTCGGCAGGATCCTGCCGCTGCTGCGCGCCGGCCGGGCCCGGGTCACCACCATGTCGAGCAGTGCCGCCCGCACCACCAAGATCGACTGGGACGACCTGCAGAGCGAGCGGAAATACTCCCCGATACGCTCGTACGGGCTGTCGAAGCTGGCCAACCTGATGTTCGGCCTCGAGCTCGACCGGCGCAGCCGGGCCGGCGGCTGGGGCATCGTCAGCAACGTCGCGCACCCCGGCACCACCCTGACGAACCTCTACGCGTCCGGCCCCAACCTGGGCCGCGAGCATCCCTCGCCGCTTGAGGCGATCATGACGCGGCTCTCCCGTCTGGGCCTGTTCGTGCAGACCGTCGACAGGGGCGCGCTCCCCGCCCTGTACGCGGCCACCGACCCGGGGGCGCGGGGCGGCCGCTTCTACGGCCCCGACGGCTTCGGCCAGTTCACCGGAGGCCCGACCGAGCTGGCCGTCTACAAGCCGGCCCGTGACGAGGCCGGTGCGGCTCGGCTCTGGGACGTCTCCGAGCGGCTGGCCAGGGTCGAATTCGCCGCCGCCTGAGGTCTTCACGGCGGCCGTTCTCTGGAAGGGAGAACCCACCTCATGGACAGGGCCCAACTGGCCGATTTCCTGCGCACACGGCGGGAGGCGCTGCAGCCCGAGGACGTCGGGCTGCCTCGCGGGCAGCGGCGGCGCACCGGCGGGCTGCGGCGCGAGGAGGTCGCCGCGCTGTGCGGCATGTCCGCCGACTACTACAGCCGGATCGAGCAGCGGCGCGGGCCCAACCCGTCCGAGCAGATGCTCGCCGCGATCGCCCGGGGCCTGCATCTCTCCCTTGAGGAGCGCGACCACCTGTTCCGCCTCGCCGGCCACGCCACCCCGCGGCGGGTCTTTCGCGGCGACCACATCAACCCCGGGATGATGCGCATCTTCGACCGGCTGGAGGACACCCCCGCGCAGGTGATGAGTCATCTCGGCGAGACGCTCAAACAGACCCGGCTCGCGGTGGCGCTGATGGGCGACGAGAGCGTCCACACCGGAATGGCGCGCAGCATGCAGTACCGCTGGTTCACCGACCCGGCCTCGCGGCTGATCTATCCCGAGGACGACCATCCGACGCACGACCGCCTTTTCACGGCCAGCCTGCGCGACGCGTACACGCGGGGCGGCAAGGGTTCGCGCGCGGCCGCGCTGGTCGACGCGCTGCTGGCGGCCAGCCCGGAGTTCACCGCGCTCTGGCACGAGCACCCCGTCCTGGGCCCGTTCTGCGGGGCCAAGCGCATCCAGCACCCGCGGCTCGGCCTGCTGGAGCTGCACTGTCAGACCCTGGTCGATCCCGACCAGTCCCAGATGCTGCTGGTCTTCACCGCCGTGCCGGGCAGCGAGAGCCACGAGAAGCTCCAGCTGCTGCCGGCCGCCGGCGACCTGCACGTCTGAATCCGCACCCGTCAGGGCCGTTCGGAGTGCGACCCCCGGAGGGCCGGGTCCTCGTTCAGGTGGAGCGCGGGCGCACGAGTCCCACGTCGTAGGCCAGCACGACGGCCTGGACCCGGTCGCGCAGGCCGAGCTTGCGCAGTATCGAGGAGACGTGCGTCTTGACCGTGGCCTCGGTGAGCACGAGCCGCTCGGCGACCTCGGCGTTCGACAGCGCGAGCGCGACCAGCCGCAGCACCTCGACCTCCCGCCCGGTCAGCGCGCCGAGGCCGGGCGGCGGCGAGGCACCGGGATCAGGCAGGACGGTGACGAAACGGTCGAGCAGCCTGCGGGTGACCGACGGCGCGAGCAGCGCGTCACCGCGCGCGACCACGCGTATCGCCTCCACCAGCTCGGCGGGCCGCACGTCCTTGAGCAGGAAGGCGCTCGCCCCGGCGCGCAGGGCGGCGAACACGGACTCGTCGACGTCGTAGGTGGTCAGGACGATGACCCTGGCGTGACTTCCCGAGGCGACGATCCTCCGGGTCGCCTCCAGCCCGTCGACGCCGGGCATCCGCACGTCCATCAGGACGACGTCGGGCTCCAGCCGCTCGACCAGGTCCGTGGCCTCCCGGCCGTCCCCGGCCTCGCCGACCACCTCAAGATCCGCCCTGGCCTCCAGGATCATCCGGAAGCCGCCGCGGACCAGCGCCTGGTCATCGGCCAGGACCACCCGGATGCTCATCGCACCGCCCGCAGCGGCGGACGGGCGCGGAAACGGACGGTCATCACGGCGCCCGCGACGGGCGAGCACGAACAGGGACCGTCACCACGACTCCGGCAGCGGGTACGGAACCGGACGGTCATCGCGATGCTCCCAGCGGAAGGCGGGCGCGGACGCGGAAGCCGCCGCCGGGCAGCGGACCCGCGTCGAGGGTGCCGCCGAGCATGGCGGCGCGCTCGCGCATCCCGGCGATCCCGTGGCCCGCGCCGCCACCACTCCCATCACCGCCACTACCGCGCCCGTCGTCGAGAATGTCCAGTTCGAGCATTCCCGAGGCGGCCCTGACGGTCACCTCCGCGCGGCCGGCACCCGCGTGGCGGAGCGTGTTGGTGAGCGCCTCCTGGACGATCCGGTAGGCGGAGAGGTCGATCCCAGCCGGCAGCGCGCCGTCGGCGCCGATGCCCTCCCGTCGCACCGCGACCTCCAGACCGGCGGCGAGGAACGGCTCCACGAGCTCCCCGAGCCGGTCGAGTCCCGGTCGGGGATGCCGTGGCTCGTCATCCGTATCCGGCCGTACCACGGCCAGCAACCGGCGCAGTTCCCCGAGCGCCTCGCGCCCCGTCGCCTCGATCGAGCGCAGCGCGGCGCGCGCCTGGTCCGGGTGCTCGTCGAAGACGTCGTCGGCCGCGGCCGCCTGCACGACGATGACCGAGACGCTGTGCGCGATCACGTCGTGCAGCTCGCGCGCGATCCGCGCCTGCTCCTCGCTGACCGCCCTGCGCGACTCCTGCTCGATCGCCACGCGCCGGTTGCGCACGATCTCGCCGAGTGCCCAGGCGACGACGGGGAACGCCATCGCGAACTGCGCGTCCCCGCTGGAGGCGGTGAGGAAGTTCAGCGCGGTGAGAGCAAGCAGCGCCGCGAGCGCGGGCAGCGACACGCGGGGCGGCCGGGCGGCGGCCAGCGAGCCGATCGCGACGAGGCCCGCGAACGGAAAGATCCCCTGCGGCGCGAGAAAGTGGACGAGGAGTCCCCCGGCGAGCGCGATCGCCATCACCGTCACCGGGTGGGAACGCCGCCACCACAGCGCCGCGCCCTGCGCCGCGCCCGCGATCATCCCGAGGACCACCAGCGGTCCGGGGCGCGGCACCACCTCGTCCATCACCAGGGCGACCAGATACAGCCCGATGACGAGCGAGACGGCGACGTCGGTGATCCGTTGAAGGGGCCTGCGGGACGAACGTCGCACTCCAGGAGTATCGCAGACCGGTCGCCGCCCATCGCGAGCCCGAACGGTACGAGGCGGCGGAAAGGGCTGCGGAGCGTCGCACAACAGCACAAAACAACGTAAAGCGACATAGGGCGACATAGGGCTGAACAACGTGAGCGATCGGCGGCGGCGGCGAAAATCCACGGAGCCCTTTCTTGGATTTCTGTTGTCCCCGGCCCGCCCGCCGGTCTCCTGTACAGGAGCGAATATGCCCGGCACCGGACACGACCGACGGAAGATCCGCGATCCGGCCCACCCGGCACGCCTCCCGATACGCCGACAATGTCCGATCTCTACTCCCCGTACGAAGGACCTCATCCATATGAGTGAGACTGTTCCGCGCGGTACCACAGCAGGTCGCACGCCTGGTCGTCTGGCACGCCGCTTCGCGCTCGCCGGCGCCCTCGTGGCCGTCATGGGCGCCTCCGTGGTGAACGGCGCCCTCCCCGCGGGCGCGGCCGAGGCCCCCCTGTCGCAGGGCCGGGCGGCCGTCGCCTCCTCGGTCGAGCGAGGTGACCTGTCCGCCGCGGCCGCGGTCGACGGCAAGAGCGGCACCCGCTGGTCCAGCAAGTTCAGTGATCCTCAGTGGCTGCAGGTGGACCTGAGCAGGTCCACCGCGATCAACAAGATCGTGCTGAACTGGGAGCGCGCCCACGCCACCGCGTTCCGGATCCAGACGTCCCCCGGCGGCGGCCAGTGGAAGACGATCCACAGTACGACCGCGGGCAAGGGCGGCGTGCAGACCCTCAACGTGTCGGCCACCGGCCGGTACGTGCGGCTCTACGCCACCCAGCGGTCCAGCCAGTACGGTGTCTCGCTCTGGGAGTTCCAGGTCTTCGGCAAGGGCTCGACCACCCCCGTGCCCAGCGTCACCCCGACGAAGCCGGTGCCGAGTTCCAGCCCCAGCGCCACGCCGACCAGGCCGACGCCGAGTTCCTCCCCGACCCCGAGCCCCACCCCCAGCAAGACCCCGACCACGCCGGTCCCCGAGGTCCCCGTGGAGACCTCCTCCAAGAAGGGCGTGGGCGTGTGGCAGGCGCCCGGCGTCAGCGCGGCCCTCGAAGCCTCCGGTGCGAGCTGGTACTACACGTGGTCCACGAACCACAACGGCGTCACCACTCCCAAGGGGGCGGAGTTCGTCCCGATGATCTGGGGAGCCGCCAGCGTCACCGACCAGAACCTCGCCCAGGCGAAGAACGCCGGTTCTCCCTACCTGCTCGGTTTCAACGAGCCGGACTTCGCCGAGCAGTCCAACATGACCGTGGAGCAGGCGCTGTCGCTGTGGCCGAGACTCACCGCGACCGGCCTGAAGGTCGGCAGCCCCGCCGTCGCCTACGGCGGTGACCGGGCGGGTGGCTGGCTGGACCGGTTCATGACCGGGGCGGCCCAGAAGAACTACCGCGTCGACTTCATCACGCTGCACTGGTACGGCGGCGACTTCCGCACCGAGGCGGCGGTCGGCCAGCTCAAGTCGTACATCCAGGCCGTGTACGAGCGCTACCGCAAGCCGATCTGGCTCACCGAGTACGCTCTGATCGACTTCTCGAACGGTGTCCGCTTCCCCACGGACGCGCAGCAGGCCGCCTTCGTCACCGAGTCCATCAAGATGCTGAACTCCCTGCCGTACGTGCAGCGCTACGCCTGGTTCGGACTGCCCTCCTCCGACAGCGAGCCCAACAGCGGCCTGTTCCGGAGCAACGGCGTCGCCACCCCGGCGGGCCGCGCCTTCCAGGCGGCCAAGTGATCTAAATCGCCGCGGGACCCGGGCATGGGTCCACGGCGTTTCCCCGGCCCGGCCCGCGCGAATCCTGTGTCGCGCGGGCCGGGCCTTCCTCGTGTTCCACCCCCGGCGGCCGCTCCTGACGAGCACCCGGCACTCGGCGGGGAAAAAGGATAAAAAGCCTGCTTGGCTATGATTCGCAGGATCAGGCGGCTCGACATCCGCCTACGTCTCAGCACCTGTCGAGAGGACCATCCGCATGAACAGCCCCTCCCGGACCACGCGGCCGACCTTCCGCGTGGCCACCGTCGCGGACGTGCCCACCCTGGTGCTCCTGATCGATTCCGCGTACCGGGGGGAGTCGAGCCGAGCCGGGTGGACGACCGAGGCGGACCTGCTGAGCGGGCAGCGGACGGACGCCGAGAGGGTGACCGGCGAACTGGCGAAACCGGAAAGCCGCATCATCATCATGGAGTCGGAAGGCGAGATCGTCGCCTGCTGCCAGGTGGAGCACCGGGGCGATTACGCGTACTTCGGAATGTTCGCCGTGCGCCCCACACTGCAGGGCGGCGGCTTCGGCAAGGCGGTCCTCGCCGAGGCCGAGCGCTTCGCCCGCGACGCCTGGGGCGTGGGCGAGATGCGCATGACGGTGATCTCTGCGCGCGAGGAACTCCTGGCCTGGTACGTGCGCCGCGGTTACACCCGCACCGGCGAGATGATCCCCTTCCCCTACGACGACGAGACCGTCGGCGAGCCGTACCGGGACGACCTGGAAATGGAACTCCTGGTCAAGAAGTTCGCCTGAGCGAGAGCGACACCAACGAGGCGGCACCAACGGGGCGGCCTCGGTGGCGATCGTCCCGCCAGGTCCCCCCACGCCGGGAAACACCCCCGCCGGGGACGGACCGGCAGGTCTCACCCGTGACCGGCCGCTCACGGAGGTAGCGTGGCAGGGATGAGCGAGCCCCGTCCCGACCCCGCCGACTGGTACGCCACCCTGCCCAGCGTGTTCGTCTCGGCCTGCATGCTGCTCACCGACGCGGAAGACCGTGTCCTGCTGGTCAAGCCCAACTATCGGCCCGGCTGGAACTTCCCGGGCGGGATCGTCGAGGACGGCGAGGCGCCCCACGACGGCGCCGTGCGCGAGGTGGCCGAGGAGCTCGGCGTGTCCGTCAAGGCGGGCGAGCTGCTTGTGGTCCACTGGATCCCGCCGTCGGAGGACCGCCCCCGGGCACTGGTCAACTTCATGTTCGACGGCGGCGTCCTGGAGGATCCCTCCCGCATCCGGCTGCAGGCCGAGGAGCTCGACGAGGCGGCCTTCCTCCCCTGGGACACCGCCGCCCCCCTCCTTCCGGCGCACATCTCGCCGCGCCTCGCCGCGGGACGCCTGGCCCGCGGGAACCAGCACCCCGTCTACCTGCCCGGCGGCCTCTCGGGCGCCGGCGGCTGAGAAACCCGCTCCAGGCACCGGCGGCCGGGAAACCCGGTCGAGGGTCTCGCGACAGCTGACCTGGGATTTAAGGCGATAAAACGGGTATGGCCGCAATATGACCGAAACACCCCCAGACCGCGATGGTCTGAGCGACGAGCAGGCAATCGAGGTCCAGGAGTGGACCGACGACCTCGGTCTCAACCACGAGATCGTCGAACACGACGACGGACACCGGGACACCCTCGACGAGCGCCTCCGGCGCGAGGCGCCGGACCGCGAGCGGGTCCCGCGCGACGAGACCCGCCTGGTGGCGCCGGACGAGGGCCTGAGCCCCGACGAGACGTCCGAGGAGTACGCCTCCGACGTGGGCCGCGACGACGGCGACCTGTCCGCCGAGGAGCGCGCCGTCCACATCGAGCCCGACATCGAGTATCGCGACGTCTGAGAGCCCCTCCGGGGATCCCGGCACCTCACGAAACCGATCATGAATCACCGAACGCGGCCCCGGGCCTCATCGGCACGATGAGGCCCGGGGCAAACGCTTTCCCGTCCGGGCGCCCGTGAACACGCACTCGTACCCGCACCTCCCGAGGCGACCCCCGGAAGCATTGACAGAAACTTGTTGGAAACATAAACTCGGGCCCGTCTGGAAAGCGCTTTCCTGGCACCTCGCCGGGAAGCGTCCCACCCGCCGGAAGGTGGCGATGCCATAGCCGCGCACTGACCCGAGCCCCTTTTTCCCGAGTGCGGTGACCACTCCCGCCTCATGTCCCACAGCGCGTTGCGCAGCCTCCCCCAGGCGAACCGGCCCGGCGAGACGACGGCGGCCGCGCGGTGGGAACGCACCGCCTCCCGCGTGACCGGCGCACCGTTTCCGTACCGGAGACCGGGGCCGGAACGCCGACGAGCCGCGCACCGCGGACATCCCGTACTCCTCTCCCGGCTTCACGCTGCCGCCTGACCGCACGCCGCCGCGACCGCGACCGCGCGCAGAGAGCAGAGAACACGTGTCCTCCAGATCCGTTTCCCCACCTCCACGGCCCCTCCCGGACCTCCCCACCCCCCGTACGGCGCTTGTCCTCCTGGCCGTCTCCCTCCTGATCGCCGCCCTGGTCGGCCCCGCCGTGGCGGAGACCGAGACCGCACGGCGCGCGGACCCGGTCAACGCCATGATCGGCTTCGCCACCGTCAACGCCCTCGGCCAGAACGGCACCACCGGCGGCACGGGAGGCCCCACGGTCACCGCGGCCACGACCGCGCAGTTCCTCGACTACGTCTCCCGCCCCGGGCCGTACGTCATCCAGGTCACCGGCCGGATCACCCTGCCTACCGGCTCCAGCGACGGCATGCACAACGTCACGTCGGACAAGACGATCATCGGGGTCGGCGCGAACGCCGCGCTGGTCGGCGGCGGGCTGAACATCGGCCTGCCGGTCAGCGACGCCGTCACCTCGCCGCCCGCGAACGCCGTCCACAACGTCATCGTCCGCAACATCGCGTTCTCCGGCGCCACCGACGACATGATCAACGTGCAGATGTTCAGCCACCACATCTGGATCGACCACAACGACTTCTCCAACGGGGACGACGGCGCGGTCGACATCAAGCGCGGCTCGGACTTCGTGACCGTCTCCTGGAACAGGTTCCACGACCACGACAAGACCCTGCTGCTCTCCCACGACGAGGACGCCGGTCCGCAGGACATCGGCCGCCTGCGCGTCACCTATCACCACAACTTCTTCGACGCCTCCGACCAGCGCCACCCCCGGGTCCGCTTCGCGAACCTCGTGCACGTCTACAACAACTACTACCGCGACAACAGCTACGGCATCGCGTCCACCTACGACGCCGGGCTGCTGGTGGAGAACAACTACTTCTACAGCGTCAACAACCCCGGACGGGTGGAGTTCAGCGGGGACCTCGGGCGCCTGGTCGAGCGCGGCAACATCCTGGTCGACTGCAACCACCCCATCGAGACGCGGGGCACCGTGACCGAACCGCGCACCTACTACCCCTACAGCCCGGATTCGGCCTCCGCGGTGCCGACCATCGTGCCCGCCGGTGCCGGCGTCGGAAAGATCTGAGGAGACGACGATGAACGGTGAACACCGCCCCCGCACCCGCCCGGCCATCGCCGCGCTACTCCTGGTCGCCGCGCTCGCCGTCGTGGGCGGCGCCGCCCGCGCCGACACCTCCTCCCCCGCCACGGCCACCGCGAGGACGGGCGCCGCCACGGGAAACGGCCTCGCCGCCGCCTGCACCGGCACGCCGACCGGTTTCGCCACCGTCAACGCCCTCGGCCAGAACGGCACCACCGGCGGCACCGGAGGCCCCGTCATCACCGTGACCACGGCCGCGGCCCTGAAGGACTACGTCGGCAGGGCCGGCCCGTACGTGATCCAGGTGTCCGGCCGCATCCAGGTGTCCGGCATGCTCACCGTGGTCGCCAACAAGAGCATCCTGGGCGTGGGCACGACCGCCGAGATCACCGGCGGCGGCCTCCAGCTCGGCTCGACGACCCGGCCCGGCAACAACGTGATCATCAGGAACATCCGGTTCACCGGCGCCGGGGACGACTCGATCAGCGTCACGAACAAGGCGCACCACGTGTGGATCGACCACAACGACCTCTCCGACGGCTACGACGGCCTGCTCGACATCAAGCGGGAGTCGGACTTCGTCACGGTCTCGTGGAACCACTTCCACCACCACAGCAAGGCGGCGCTGCTGGGCCACTCGGACAGCTACACCGCCGACATCGGGAAGCTGCGCGTCACCTACCACCACAACTTCTTCGACGGCACCGACCAGCGCCACCCCCGGGTCCGCTTCGCCGACCCGGTCCACGTCCTCAACAACTACTACCGCGACAACGCGCTGTACGGCGTCGCGTCCACAGAGAACGCCGGCGTGCTCGTCGAGGGCAACTACTTCGAGAACGTCGCCCACCCGATCTACGTGGGCTACGACAAGAGCGGCCCCGGCCGGGTGGTCGAGCGGAACAACCGCTACGTCGGCTCCGGCACCCCCCAGACGGCCGGCACCGTCGTCGAGCCGCGCACGTACTACGCGTACACCGTCGATGACCCCGGGACCGTCCCGGCGACCGTGTCCGCCGGTGCGGGCGTCGGCAAGATCGGCTGCTAGCCCCGGATCGCCGTCCGCCGGACCCCCTGACTGCGGGCGGCGATCCCCCTCCCTCTCTCCCCTCTCCGGAGCCTTCCCCCGGAACGCTCCCCCTGACGGCTCCTCCCGGGATGCCCGCGAGGGCTCCTCCACCAGGAAGGCAGACACCATGCCCCAGACCATCACCGACCACGCGACCCTGCGGGGTACGGCCCTCCGCGTCACCGCGGCCGCCGTACTGGCCGCCGCCTTCTCCGTGACACCGGCCGGCGCGGGTGCCGCCACCGGGACCGCCGCGCCGGTGGGCACCCCGGTCGGCTTCGCGTCGGTCAACGCCCTCGGCCAGAACGGCACCACCGGCGGCGCGGGCGGGCGGACGGTCACCGCGACCGACGCCGACGCGTTCCTGGAGTACATCGACAGCAAGGAGACGCTCGTCATCCGCGTGGCGGGCACCATCTCGATCACCAGCAAGCAGGGGGTCCGGCCGAACAAGACCATCATCGGGGTGGGGACCTCGGGTCACATCACCGGAGGCGGCCTGGACTTCTACCGGTCGTACAACGTGATCGTGCGCAACATCCGGTTCACCGAGGCCGAGGACGACGCGATCAACGTCGGCCAGCAGTCACATCACATCTGGATCGACCACAACACCTTCTCCGGCGCGGTCGACGGCTCGATCGACGTGGTGCGCGGCGCCGACTACGTCACCGTGTCGTGGAACCACTTCGACCACTCCGACAAGAGCATGCTGATCAGCCACTCCGACGGCGCCGCGGGCACCGACATCGGCCACCTGAAGGTGACGATCCACCACAACTTCTTCAACAACAGCCGGCAGCGCCACCCGCGCATCCGTTTCGGCGAGCCGGTGCACGTCTTCAACAACTATTTCCTGGGCAACGAGCTGTACGGGGTGGCCTCGACGGAGAACGCCGGGGTGGTCGTGGAGGGCAACTACTTCCAGGACGTGCCCCACCCGCTCTTCTCCGCGAGCGGCTACGCCGACAGCGGCCCGGGACGGGCGGTGCAGCGCAACAACATCTACGTGAACTCCGGAACCCCCGAGACCTCGGGCAGCGTTGTCGAGCCGCGTACCTTCTACGCGTACACGGTCGACGCCCCGGCGGGCGTCCCCGCGTCGGTGCGGTCGGGCGCCGGGGTCGGCGCGCAGTGGGGGGACTCCTGACCTTCCCGGGCGACCGGCGCGAGGATCAGCGGGAGAGCGCCGCGACCAGGGCGTTCAGATCGTCGACGACGTGGTCCGCCTCGGCGGCCTGGGGGCGCTCCGCGTGGAGGTGCCCCCAGGGACCCCGTCGGATCAGGGCGGTCCGCATGCCCGCCGCGCGTGCGGGGAGCACGTCGTTGTCCAGCCGGTCGCCCACGTAGAGGATCTCGCCGGGCTCGCGTCCCGACACCGCGACGACCTTGGCGAAGAAATCCGGAGCAGGCTTGGAGACGCCCCAGCCGTCGGAGGTGTGTATCGCGTCGACGGGCAGGTCCATCGCGACGAGCGCGTCGCGCGCCTGCGGCGGCTGGTTTCCCGCGATGATCAGCTCGTGGCCGAGGTCGCGCAGCGCCGCCAGGGCGGGCCGCACGTCCGGATAGAGGTCGTCCGCGTCGAAGTTGACACGCAACCCGTCCGGGTCGTCGCGCCTCCACGCCTCCTGCTCGGCCTCGACGTCGAAACCGGGCCGCAGGAGCCTGAAGGCGTCCTCGAACGACCTGTCGAGCGCGGCCATGCCGCCGAGCACACCGAGCATGGTGAACCGGGTGACGCCCAGCCGGTCGGCCCAGCGCGACCAGATCCGCGTCTCGTCGATCAGCGTCTCGCCCACGTCGAACACCAGCGCCCGGACCACGGTGCCTCCCTCTCCGCTCAGGCTCACGATCGTAGCCGGGCCGATCGAGGCGGCACCGACCGGCACCCTCGCGGAGCGCGCCGCCCCAGGCCTCGCTTCCGCGCCTCCGCCACGCTGATCCATAACCACGGGGCATACGCGTAACGTCCGGCCGGGCCGTCATGCGAAACTCAGAGTGGCCGCCCGGATACGGAGGGAGACATTTAATGGTGACAACGGCAAGAGGACGCCCCACCCGCCATGTTCCCCGGAAAGGTCCGTCACCCGCTCGCACGGCGCGGGATCTTCTCGAAACCCTGCCCCCTACCCCCGGCTTCCGCGCCGAAGTCATCGACGGGAACCTGATCGTGAGCCCTGTGGGCACCCCCGAACACAGCTGGAGCGCGACGCTCCTCTCCTACGCGCTGCAGCCGATCGTCATGGAGCGGAAGTGGCACGCCCACGTGGGCGGGGTGAACGTCTGCATCGACGGCCCCCGAGACAGCCTCATCCCCGACCTCGTGCTCGCCCCCGCCGACTGCCCGCGCTGGGGCACGCTGGAACTGCGCTCCTCCGGATTGATCATGGTTACCGAGGTCACCTCTCCGGGGAGCGCGCGGATCGACCCGACGACAAGCCTCGCATCTACGCCGCGGGCGGAGTGCCCGTAATGCTGCTCGTCGACCCGATCGCCGCCCCTCCCACGGTCACGGTCTTGAGCGATCCCGAGGGCGGGGCCTACCAGACCGTCACGCGTGTCCAGCTGGGCAAGCCGCTCCGGATCCCCTCCCCCGTCGACTTCGACCTCGACACCTCGATCTTCCTGTAGCGCGGCCCGACCGCCCGTCCGCCAGGCGCAGGTTTCGGCGTCCCCGTTCACGGAACGGCCCCCGCGTCCAGCGCGCCCGAGACTCCGATGCGACCTCCGGGCGGGCTCACTTCCGTCCCCGCCCGCGAGGCCTCCATGACACACTCAGAGTGCATGCTCGGACACGAAGGGATACAGGCAGATGGTGATGACAGCGTCTCAGCGATCCGCCCAGCGCACCGCGCCCCAGCCACCCGCTCAGCCCGCCGCTCCAGAAGACCGGTCACTGCCTCGCACCCCGAGGGAGATCTTCGAGTCCCTTCCCCCAGCCCTGTGCCTTCGCGCCGAGATCATCGACGGGAACCTCATCGTGAGCCCATCAGGCATTCCACAGCACGGCCGAATCGCCATGCGCCTCGCCTTCGCCCTGCAGCCGATCCTGGAGAAAAACAGCTGGGAGAGTTTCGCGGGAAACGTCGATGTCTGTATCGAGGGGCCACGTGACACCCTGGTCCCCGACTACTGCCTGGTCCCCGTGGACGCTCCACTCTGGGGTGACCGCGAGATCCTCTCCTCGGGGCTCATCCTGGTGGCGGAGATCGTCTCGCCCGGGAGCATGGAGGTGGACCGCGCCACGAAGCCCAGGATCTACGCGGGCTGCGGCATCCCGATCATGCTGATCGTCGATCCGGTCGCCTCCCCGCCGGCGGTCACGGTCCTCAGCGACCCCGAGGAGGGCAGCTACCGGACCATGACCCACACCGAGATGGGCAAGCCGCTCCGGATCCCCTCCCCCGTCGACTTCGACCTCGACACCTCGATCTTCCTGTAGCCCCTCTCCCCGGCGAGGCTCAGAGTTTCTCCATCGCCTTGCGGATGCGCTTGTCGGAGATCGAGTACGGGGTGCCGAGGGTCTGGGCGAAGTAGCTGACCCTGAGCTCCTCGATCATCCAGCGGATCTGGCGGACGTCGTCGTCGGAGCGGCGGGCGGGGGGAAGCTTCTCGACCAGCTCGTGATAGTCGTCCTCGATGTCGTGCACCTTGTCCATCCGCTCCCCGTCGCGGAACGCGTCGTCGTGGACCTTCTCCAGCCGCCGCTCGGCCCCCTTGAGATAGCGGAGCAGGTCGGGCAGGCGTTTGTAGCCGGTGTCGGTGACGAAACCCGGATAGACGAGGTTGGCCACCTGGTCGCGGATGTCCTCGACCGCGGGGGTGGAGCGAGACTCGGGCAGCAGGGTCGAGACGGTGTGCCAGACCTTGAGGATGCTCTCGACCCTGGCGACCACCTCGGCGGAGGTGTCGAACAGCTCGGCCCGGACCCTGTCGTGGAGGGCGGCGAACGCCGACTCCTCCCAGACCGGACCGCCGTGCTCGGTCATGAGGTGGTCGGCGGCGCAGGCGATGCAGTCGTCGAACAGCGCGGTGGCACCGGCGTGCGGGCTGCGGCTCAGGGCGAGCTTGGCCTGGTTGCCGAGGCGGCCGAGCACCCATTTGGCCGGTGACGGGGTGTTGATCAGCAGCAGCCTGCGGGTGCCCTCCCACATGGCCCGGCGCTGCTCGGCCTCGGTCTCGAACATCCGCACGGCCACGGTGGCGCCCTCGTCGGCGAGCGCCGGGTAGGCCTTCATCCTGCGCTGCTCGAACGTCTTGGGCAGCGCGCCCATGGTCCATCCCGTCAGGCCGGACTTCTCCAGGCCGTCGGCGGCCTTGGACAGGGTCTGGCGGAGCTTGGGAGCGAGCCGCCGTTTCAGCCCGGCCAGGTCCTTGCTCTCGGCCAGCTTCTGCTTGCGGCCGTCGATCACCCGGAAGGTGATCTTGAGGTGGTCGGGGACCAGGTCCGGCTGCCAGGCCTCGCGCGGCACCTGGACGCCGGTCAGGTTCAGCAGCTCACGTTCCAGCACCGCCAGCAGCGGCTCCTGGGTCGGCTCGGCCCGCTCCAGGGCCTTCTTGGCGTAGTTGGGAGCGGGGACGAAGTTGCGCCGGATCTGCTTGGGCAGGCTCCGGATGAGGGCGGTGAGCAGCTCCTCGCGCAGCCCGGGGATCTGCCAGTCGAAGCCCTCGACGTTGACCTGGTTGAGCAGCGCGAGCGGTATGTGCGCGGTGACGCCATCGGCGTCGGTGCCGGGCTCGAACTGGTACGTCAGGGGGAAGCGCAGGCCGCCCTGGCGCCACACGTCGGGGTAGTCGCGCCGACTGACGTCGCCCGCCGCCTCGCTGATCAGCATCGACTTCTCGAAGCTGAGCAGGTCGGGCTGGTCGGTCCTGGCCTTCTTCCACCAGGAGTCGAAGTGGCGCCCGGAGACCACGTCGGCCGGGACGCGCTGGTCGTAGAAGTCGAACAGCGTCTCGTCGTCGACGAGGATGTCGCGGCGCCGGGCCCGCTCCTCCAGCTCCTCGACCTCTTCGAGCAGCTTGCGGTTCTCCTTGAAGAAGGCGTGGTGGGTCTCCCAGTCGCCCTCGACCAGGGCGTGCCGGATGAACAGCTCCCGGCTCAGCTCGGGGTCGATGCGGCCGTAGTTGACCTTGCGTTGGACCACGATCGGGACGCCGTACAGGGTGACCTTCTCGTAGGCCATCACCGAGCCCTGCTTCTTCTCCCAGTGCGGCTCGGAGTAGGTGCGCTTGATCAGGTGCGGGGCGAGCGGCTCGACCCACTCGGGCTCGATCTTGGCGTTGACCCGGGCCCAGAGCCGGGAGGTCTCCACCAGCTCGGCGGACATCACCCAGAGCGGCTGCTTCTTGGCGAGCGCCGACCCCGGGAAGATCGCGAACCGGGCGTTGCGGGCTCCGACGTACTCCGTCATGGGCCTGCGCGGCTCGTTCGGGGGACGACGGCCGCCGCCGGCGTCGGCGGTCTTCTTGTCGATGTCCTTCACGCCGACGTGGGACAGCAGGCCGGACAGCAGGGAGACGTGGATCTTCTGCTCGTCACCGGGGGTGCCGTTGAGCGTGATGCCGAGGGTCTTCGACATCTGGCGGAGCTGGCCGTAGACGTCCTGCCACTCCCGGACGCGCAGGTAGTTGAGGAACTCGGTCTTGCACAATCGCCGGAACGCGCTGGACGACAGCTCCTTCTGCTGCTCCTGCAGGTATTCCCACAGATTCAGGTACGAGACGAAGTCGGACTCCTTGTCCGCGAAGCGGCGGTGCTTCTCGTCGGCGGCCTGCTGCTTGTCGGCCGGTCGCTCGCGCGGGTCCTGGATCGACAGGGCGGAGGCGATGACCATGACCTCGCGGACACAGCCGTTGTGGTCGGCCTCCAGCACCATGCGGGCCAGGCGCGGGTCGACCGGGAGCCCGGCCAGCTTGCGGCCGAGCGGGGTCATCTGCCGGGCCTGGTCGAAGGCGCCCAGCTCCAGCAGCAGGTCGTAGCCGTCCTTGACCTGGCGCTGGTCGGGCGGCTCGACGAACGGGAAGGCCCCGATGTCGCCCAGGCCGATCGAGGTCATCTGCAGGATGACCGAGGCCAGGTTGGTGCGCAGGATCTCCGGGTCGGTGAACTCCGGCCGGGTGACGAAGTCGTCCTCCTCGTACAGCCGGATGCAGATGCCCTCGGAGACGCGGCCGCAGCGGCCCTTGCGCTGGTTGGCCGAGGCCTGCGAGATCGCCTCGATGGGCAGGCGCTGGACCTTGGTGCGGTGGCTGTAGCGGGAGATCCTGGCGAAGCCGGGGTCGACCACGTACTTGATGCCCGGCACGGTCAGCGAGGTCTCGGCCACGTTGGTGGCCAGCACGACCCGGCGGTTGGTGTGCCGCTGGAAGACCCGGTGCTGCTCGGCGGCGGACAGCCGGGCGTACAGCGGCAGGATCTCGGCGTCCTTGCGCTTCGACAGCGCCTCGGCGGTGTCGCGGATCTCCCGCTCGCCGCTGAGGAAGACCAGGATGTCGCCGGGCCCCTGCGCGCACAGCTCGTCGACGGCCTTGCCGATCGCCTGGATCTGGTCGTCGTCCTCGGCGATCGGCCGGTAACGCACCTCGACGGGGTAGGTCCGGCCGGACACCTCCACGATCGGCGCGTCACCGAAGTGCTTGGAGAAGCGCTCGGGGTCGATGGTCGCCGAGGTGATGATCACCTTCAGGTCGGGGCGGCGCGGGAGCAGCTGCTTGAGGTAGCCCAGGATGAAGTCGATGTTGAGGCTGCGCTCGTGCGCCTCGTCGACGATCAGCGTGTCGTACTGGTCGAGGTCGCGGTCGTTCTGCAGCTCGGCCAGCAGGATGCCGTCCGTCATGACCTTGACGAGGGTGCCGTCGCTCACCTGGTCGGTGAAGCGCACCTTGTAGCCCACGGCGTCGCCGAGCGGGGTGTCGAGTTCCTCGGCGACGCGCTCGGCCACCGTACGGGCGGCGATGCGGCGGGGCTGGGTGTGCCCGATCAGGCCCTTGACGCCCCGGCCCAGCTCAAGACAGATCTTCGGCAACTGGGTGGTCTTGCCGGAACCGGTCTCTCCGGCGACGATCACGACCTGGTTGTCGCGGATCGCCTCCAGGATGTCGTCCCTGCGCTGGCTGACCGGCAGCGCCTCCGGATAGGTGATCGCGGGGACACCGGCGCGGCGCTGGGCGACCCGCCGCTCGGCCCGTTCGATGTCTGAGGTGATCTCCGCGGCGATCTTCTGCTGCGCGGCGCGGTTTCTGACCCTGCGGGCTCCGTCGAGCCTGCGGCGGAGTCGCCGCTGATCACGCAGCGTGAGATCGGGCAGGCGCGCGTGCAGATCGGAGAGGGGCGATGTCAAAGGAGGCGTTCCCATACTGAAACCCAGGATACTTTCGGCCCACGTGTGAAGACTCACCCGCTGCCGTGAAGGCGTCTGTGAGGCTCCACACCTGAAGGCCCCTGTGCGAAGGCCCAACCGCCCATGCTGCCCGAGCCGCCGCGCCGCCGCATCCCAATATCCGGCCGTACGCGGCCGGCTCCCGCTCCCGGACCGCCACCTGCGCCTGTGCCTGTGACGGGGACGGGGACGGGGACCAGGAGGGGAAAGGGGCGGCCCCGCCCCCCGGGATCGGGGTGACGGGGCCGTCGCGTCGGGCCTGACCGGGCCCCGCGGGAGCGGGAGCGGGACCCGGGATCGGCGGGTTACGGGAGCGCCGGGTAGGCGTTCTGGAGCAGCTGGCGGAACTGGGCGGAGAACCACTGGCCGGAGATCGGCGCGTCGGCCAGGGCACCGCTCATCTTGTTGCCGTTACGGTCGTTGCCCTCGTAGGTCGGGTCGCACATCCGGTCGAAGCCCTTGCCCTCGTTGTTCGGGATCTCCTTGCTGGAGCCGTCCGACTCGCCCGGGGGCTTGATCCAGACGTAGGCGTCCAGACCGGCGGCGGGGCTGGCCTGCGGGCGCTCGCCCAGTCCGGCACCGCTCTGGTTGCACCAGTTGCCGGCGTGGAACCTGCGGTCGATGCGCGACTGGTCGACGAAGGTGTTCAGCACGGTGGAGGTGCTGGGAGCGGCCGGGCGGGCCGAGCCTCCCCAGCCGTTGCGGGAGGTGTCGATCAGCATGCCGATGTTGGATCTGAAGCCCTTCTGGATCAGCGTGTTCCTGAAGGCCTGGGCGAAGGAGAGCTCGTCGACGTAGAAGTTCCAGTCGAGCCAGCTGGACTGGCGGACGCTCTGGCCGTTGACGGTGGTGTTGATGGTGAAGTGCGGCTCGCGCAGCGCCGAGTAGTTGGCGGTGTTGGTGATGAAGCCGTCCACGCTGTCGAAGCCCGCGGTGGTGCCGGAGACGGTGCTCGCGAACAGGTCGGCGGACGGGCCGAAGTTGGAGTCCCAGCCGAGCCAGCCGTGGTGCCCGGCGTCGATGTAGGTGTAGACGTTCTTGATCGCGTGCAGCTTGTCCAGGGCGTAGCGGACACCGTTGACGTAGGCGCCGCTGTCCTTGGCCTCCTGGCACTTCGCCAGGTTGAGGTTGGTGACCAGGTTCGGCAGCGAGTCGATCTCGACGATCGTCGAGATCCGCAGGCCTGCGTACTTCGACTCGCCCATGATCGCGGCGATCGGGTCGATGTACTCGGTCTTGTAACGGTTCAGACCGTTCTGAGCGATGAGCAGCTCACCGTTGGAGGCGAGCGCCGAGCAGTCGCGGTTGGGCAGGTTGTAGATGACGAACTGGATCGTCAGCGGCCTGCTGCCGTTGGCCGCGTCCTGCACCAGGGCCTCGTCCAGGTGGGCGCGCAGGCCCTTGGCCGAGGAGGAGCCCGCGATGGCGGCGATGCGGTCCAGCCACACGCCGGTGGAGATGTCGGCGACCGCGTCGCCACCGGGCTCGGCGGCGGCCTTGGCCGACCAGTCGGGGTTCACGTAGCCGTCGGCTCCGCTGTAGGGGTTGTCGACGTGCGTGATCGGCGTCGTGTCGCCGTCGTCGTCGGCCTCGGTCACGGCGACGGAGGCACCGGTGTGGCCGGTGGCGGCGGCCGCGACGGTGGCGGTGCCGTTCGCCTCGTCGGAGTCCTGGGCCGCCGAGACCGTCACGTTCTGGGCCGTGTTCCAGTTGGCGGTGGTGAAGGCCAGCGTGGAGGGCGAGATGGTGAGGTCGGAGTCACCCGTCTTGGTCAGGTTGACCGTGACGCTGCCGCTCGGCGCCTGGCTGAGCCTGAAGCCGACCGTCCTGGAGGCGCCCTCGGGAACACTGAGGGAGGTCGAGGAGGCGACGATCGACGGCGTCGTGGTGCCGCCCACGGTGAAGGGGACCGCGGCGGTCTGGGTGGAGAGCGCCGGGGAGGCGTTGTCGTACGCCTTGGCGCTCGCGGTGTGCGAGCCGGACGACAGGCCGGTGGCGGAGTAGGAGTAGGGGGAGCTGGTGTCGGTGTTGACCAGCGCGCCGTCGACGTAGAACTCCACCTTGCTGACGGAGCCGTCGTCGCTCGCGGTCGCCGCGAGCGGCACGGCGGCACCGGCCTGGTGGGAGGAGCCGGAGGCGGGGCTGGTCAGGCTGACCGTGGGGGGCTGGTTGACCGGGGGCTGCCCGCCACAGGTCACGCCGTTGATCGTGAAGGCGGTGGGCTTGGGGTTGCTCCCGGTCCACGATCCGTTGAAGCCGAGGCTGGTGGAGGCGCCGGTGGCGAGGGCGCCGTTCCAGGAGAGGTTCTTCGCGGTGACCTGGGTGCCCGACTGGGCCCAGGTCGCCGACCAGCCCTGCTGGAGCGTCTGCCCGCCGGTGAAGGCGAAGCCCAGGGTCCAGCCGGTGAGCGCGTCACCGAGGTTCTTGATGGTGACGCTGGCGGTGAATCCGCCCTGCCAGTCGTTGGTGGTGTAGGCGACGTCGCAGGCGACTGCGGCGTGCGCCGTGGCGGCTTGCCCGGTGGCGAGACCGGCGGCGGCCACAAGCATGGCCGCCATGGTCGCCACCCGGTTGCGCCAGGCATGGCGGCGCGGATTGACTGTCATTCGTGATCATCTCCAGGACTGTGGTGGGAGCGCTCCCATAGTCCGGATGTTTCACGGATGTGTACAGCTTGTTGCACGTCGGAGGCCTCCGAACGGGACCGTCCCCGCCCCTGACCTCACCGAACAGATTTCGAGGAGGATGAAAGTTTCAGGCTCCTCTCCGGAGCCGCTCCCGGACGGTGCGTGGTAGGCGCCGGTGAGCCCCCGGGAGACTCCTCGATCCCGCCCGGAGCGTTCGCCGCCGCTCGCGCCGGGCGTACGCCGCCCTCCCCGGGGCGCCCGCCGCCGGGCGCGCCCCGGGCGGGGCCGCCACTACCCCGTGGCCGCCATGGCGGCGCCCACGATGCCCGCCTCGTTCTGGAGGCCGGCGGGGACGATCGGGGTGCGCAGCTTGATCTGGGGCAGGAACTTGTCGGCCTTCTTGCTAACCCCTCCGCCGATGATGAACAGCGACGGGGAGAACAGCGCCTCGACGTGTTCCAAATACTCCTGCACCTTCTCGGCCCACTCGTCCCAGTCGAGATCGTGCGCCTCGCGCGCGTGGTCGGAGGCCCGCTTCTCGGCCTCCTTGCCCCTGATCTCCAGGTGGCCGAGCTCGGTGTTGGGCACCAGACGGCCGTCGACGAGCAGGGCGCTGCCGATCCCGGTGCCGAAGGTCAGCAGCATCACCACGCCCGTTCTGCCCTTGGCGGCACCCGCCGCCACCTCGGCCAGGCCGGCCGCGTCGGCGTCGTTGAGCACGGTCACCGGCAGCCCCGTCGCCCTGGAGAACAACTGCCGCGCGTCCGTGCCGATCCAGTCCTTGTCCACATTGGCGGCCGACCTGGCGACCCCGTCGAGCACGACCCCGGGGAAGGTCACCCCCACCGGCCCGTCCCAGGCGAAGTGCTTGACGATCTCCGCCACCACCTCGGCCACCGCCCCGGGCGTGGCGGGGTCCGGCGTGGGGATGCGCAGCCGCTCCCGCGTCAGCCGCCCCCTCGCGACGTCCACCGGTGCACCCTTGATCCCCGACCCACCGATGTCGATTCCCAGCGCTTCCATGTGCTTACCTCCTGTTGACTCCCCCTTCCCCCTGATAGGCGGCTGATACTCGTTTGCAGTGAGCGGTCAACCCGTCTGAAAGCGGTCCATCACACACTGTGGCCACAGCAGCCGGAAAGGAACCCCTCCCATGACGATCAGCCGTCTCCTCACAGGACTCGCCCTCGCCACCGCCCTCGTCTCCATCGCCCCGGCGACCGCCCAGGCGGCGACCGGCCCCGCTGCCACCGGCACGACCGCGGCACAGGACACCAGCCGGTGGGGCACCTACTACGCCCCCGGCAGGAAGGCCAAGACGAACGGCTCGCTGACGGTCTCCGGCGAGGACCACGCGGTCATCCCCGCCGCCGAGACGGGCAGGATCTCCGGAAAGGTCTACGACCTGACCAGGGGCCCCTCCTGCGGCTGGGCGGTCTTCCGCCTCACCTACCGCACCGCCGACGGCAAGAACCTGCCGTTCAAGCACCGCAGCGTCGTCGACTGCTCGTACGGCACCCCGAAGTCGTTCACCTTCACCCAGCACGACCTCTACCAGGTCGAGCTCAAGGTCTGCTCCGAGGCCAGGGCTTCCAAGCCCTCCCTGAACTGCCTGTACGCGGGCAGCTGGAAGGTCCTCTACGTCTCGAAGTGAGCGGCGGGCGGGGAGACCCCGCCCGCCCCGCACGGCCACCGGGCCGCCACTCCGGCGGGAACGTCAGCTAGCCGGGGCGGCGGCCCGGCGCCTGCGGCGCACCACGATGCCGAGGACGGTCGCGGGCACGACCAGCCCCGCCACCAGCCCCACCAGGGGCAGGTGGTTCTCGTCGGGCTCGACGGAGAAGCCCTCGCCCGTCGCGGGGAAGGTGAAGGTGGCGGTGACCGCCCGTTTCACCTTGCCGCTCATCAGGGTCAGCCTGCCCTTCCAGGGACCGTCGGGCATCCGCCGGTCCATGGTCACGGTCACCGGAGCGGCGGCACCGGGAAGCAGCGTGACCCCCAGGTCGGCGGGGAAAGGCCCGGCCTGCAGGCCGCCGGGGCCTTCCGTCAACGACAGCGCCCCGTTCATGTCCAGAGTCCGCTCCCCGGTGTTGCGGACCAGTGCCACCAGCTGCGGGCTGCCGTCCGGGGGGCGCACGGGCGTCAGTGTCTCGATGCGGAAGTCCGACGGCGGTTCGCCGCCCGGCCCGACATCGAGGTAGACGCGGATCCCGACCCGGTTGACGACGCGCACGGGGTGGGCGTCGTCGGGTTCGGCGGCGACCTCCGCCCAGACGACGCCGAACCGCTCGCCGCGCGAGGCGGCGGGCGGCACCTTGATCGTTACCTGGGCGGTCGCCGTGCCGCCCGGCGGCAGGTCGACCGAGTCGCGGTCGAGTGACATCCAGCCCACCAGCTCGTTCCGGGGGCGGCCCGCCGGCGCGTGGAAACCGTTCCGCACGACGTTGGCGGCGGCCGGATACAAGCTGACGTGCTGGGGTTTCCTGGAGGTGTTGGAGATCTCCACCTTCCGATGGATGGTGGTGCCCGGATTGAGATGGTCGACGATGTAGGAGAGCGCGCGAGGATCGCCGCGACGGCTGACCGGCGCTTCGAGAAGGCGGATGCCGATCGTGCCCCGGGGATCGGCGGCGACCAGGCTCTTACCGGTCGTCACGCCGGCCGACGCGTCGGCCACGCCGGAACACAGCGCGGCCAGCAGCGTCAGCGTGAACGGTCCAGCGATCCGGCTATGCCACCTGATGTGTCACCGTCCCGGTGTAGGCACCGACCTGAGCCGTGATGGGAATGTTGACGATCAGGGTGGGGTTCCACGTCGCCGTGCTGCCGCCCGTGCCTCCCGTGTGGGCCATGGCCGGGATGGCGGTCAGCGTCGTCCCCGTCAGCGGGACCGCGTCGCCCACCGTGGGCTGTCCGGGGATGAAGGTGCCGCCGCCGGTGGTGGCGGTCGTCGGCCCGGACCAGTACTCCACGGAGGCGAAGGGGATGGTCAGCGCATCGTCGGTGAAGTCGGTCGCGAACACCGTCGCGGTCCAGACGGAGTCGGCCCCGCCGCGGGTGTCGGAGACCGACACGGGACCGATCTGCCCGGTGAGCGTGCCACCGGGGGGAGCGGAGCCGAGATCGATCGGGCCGGGCGGCGCGACGATGTCCAGGCTTCCCGCCTCCACGTCGAACGTGACGATGGTGTCGTCGGTGGGGGCGGCCACCGCCGGTGCCGCCAGGATGACCATCAGAGCGCCCACGCCCGCCGAGGTGAGCACGGCAAATCTCTTACGCAAGATCTCTTCCTTCCGAATGACCAGGCATGTCTTCGGGGGGCGGCAAGCGATGGATCTTCCATACTTGTCGCGATAACTCTAAGAGATCCACAACTACCCAGAGTGACCACGAGGGCAAATGGGAGACCCGGAGATGTTCCGGTGACGATCAAAGCGCCGGACGAGGGCGGAGGCGGGGTGCGGCGCCGTCCCGGCGGGTCCGCGGGAGGTTCACGGCAGGTCCGCGGCAGGTCGGTGGTGGGCTTGCGGTGGGCTCGCGGGAGATCCGGGCCGGTCGTGCGAACCGGCCGGGGGCCGCGGAGGGACGCTCCCCGGAGCCCCGAGGGAAGTCACTCCCGGGAAGCGAAGGACATTTCAACTTCTTATTGACAACATATGTCTGTAACAGACGAATGCAAGTTCGGAAAATAACGACGCACGATGCTGGATCATCGTGGGCAAGACCTGGAAACGGGTCCGGTGGGGCGTGGACGTCGACTCCAAGCCTCTCGAGTACCCGCAGCGCCCGCGGCACCGAGAACCGGCGAGGGGGCCGGGATCGGGCCGCCGGGCGCGGCGCACGACCTCCCGCCTCACGACAGGTCCTCTCAGCGCTTGACCGGGCCCGTCGAGGCCCTGACCACCAGCTCGGGTTCGAAGAGCAGCTCGTCGGCCGGGACCAGGGCCTTGTCGATCTGGGCCGCGAGAAGGTCGACGACCGCGCGGCCCATCGCGTCGATCGGCTGGCGCAGGGTCGTCAGCGGCGGGTCGGTGCAGTTCATCAGCGCGGAGTCGTCGTAGCCGATCACCGAGACGTCGTCGGGCACGGAGAGCCCCGCCCTGCGGGCCGCCCTGATCGCGCCCAGGGCCATCACGTCGCTGGCGCAGATGACGCCGGTCACACCCCTGCGAATGAGCCGCGCGGCCGCCGCGTGTCCCCCTTCCAGGGAGAACATGGTGTGCTCGACGAACTCGGGGTCGAGGTCCGCCGCGTCCAGCTTGCGTCGCGAGGGCACGTGGTCGGGGGGGCCGAGCACCATGCCGATCCGCTCGTGGCCCAGCGACCGCAGGTGGCCGAGCGCCATCTCGGCGGCGGCCACGTCGTCACAGGAGACCTGCGGGAAGGCGAGGTGCGCGACCGCCGCGTTCACCAGCACGGTCGGCAGGCGCCGCTCCCGCAGCAGCTCGTAGTGCTCGTGGGAGGCGTCGGCCTGGGCGAACAGGCCTCCGGCGAAGACGACGCCGGACACCTGCTGCTGGAGCAGCAGATCGACGTACTCCGCCTCGGAGACGCCGCCCAAGGTCCGGGTGCACAATACGGAGGTGAACCCCTGCTGGGCCAGCGCACCTCCGACCACCTCGGCGAAAGCGGGGAAAATGGGGTTCTGCAGCTCGGGGAGGACGAGCCCGACCAGCCGCGCCCTGTCGCCCCGCAACTGGGTCGGCCGCTCGTAGCCGAGCACGTCGAGCGCCGTGAGGACGGCCTCACGGGTCGCCTCGGACACTCCGGGCTTCCCGTTGAGCACGCGACTGACCGTCGCCTCGCTCATCCCGACCTTCTTGGCCACTTCTGCAAGCCGTCGCGTCATGATGAAACTATAAGGCAAGAGAAGCAATTACTTGCGGCAACTTGCGAAAGTTACGGCAACAGTCAGATCAGGATGACCGGCCCCGTTCAACTTTCGGTGATCCGGCCGCCGTCGACGTGGACCCGCCGGGTGGTGTGCACCGCGTCCAGCATCCGGCGGTCGTGGGTGACCAGCAGAAGCGTACCGGGATAGGAGGCGAGCGCGGACTCCAGCTGCTCGATCGCGACCAGGTCGAGGTGGTTGGTCGGCTCGTCGAGCACGAGCAGGTTCACCCCGCGCGCCTGGAGCAGCGCCAGCGCGGCCCGGGTCCGCTCCCCCGGCGACAGGGTGGCGGCCGGGCGCGGCACGTGCGCGGCGCGCAGCCCGAACTTGGCGAGCAGCGTGCGGACGTCACCGGGAACCATGTCGGGCACGGCGGCGCCGAAGGCGTCCACCAGGGGTTCGTCGCCGAGGAACAGCCCGCGCGCCTGGTCCACCTCGCCGACGACCACGCCGGGGCCCAGCGAGGCGTTGCCCTCCTGTAGCGGGAGCCGGCCCAGAAGCGCGGCCAGCAGGGTGGACTTGCCCGAGCCGTTGGCGCCGGTGACCGCCACCCGCTCGGCCCAGCCGACCTGCAGGTTCACCGGGCCGAGGGTGAACGCCCCGCGCCGGACCACGGCGTCGCGCAGCGTCGCGACGACGGCCCCCGACCTCGGGGCCACCGCGATCTCCATGCGGAGCTCCCACTCCTTGCGGGGCTCCTCGACCTCTTCCATCCGCTCGATCAGCCGCTCGGTCTGGCGGGCCTTCGCGGCCTGCTTCTCGGTCGTCTCGGTACGGAAGTTCCGGCCGATCTTGTCGTTGTCGGGCGCCTTGCGCCGCGCGTTCTTGACGCCCTTCTCCATCCAGGCGCGCTGCATCCCCGCCCGCTGCTTGAGGGAGGCGACGGTGCCGGCGTACTCCTCGTACTCGTCGCGGGCGTGCCGGCGGGCGACCTCGCGCTCGGCGAGATAGGCCTCGTAGCCACCGCCGTGCACCCTGACCAGCTGCTGGGCGAGGTCGAGCTCGACCACCCGGTTCACGGTCCTGGCCAGGAACTCACGGTCGTGGCTGACCAGGACGGTCCCGGCGCGCAGGCCGGTGACGAAGCGTTCGAGCCGCTCCAGCCCCTCCAGGTCGAGGTCGTTGGTGGGCTCGTCCAGCAGGAAGACGTCGTAGCGGCTGAGCAGCAGGGAGGCCATGCCCGCCCGCGCGGCCTGGCCGCCGGAGAGCGCCGTCATCGGCCGGTCGAGCTCCACGGCGAGCCCGAGTTCGGCGACGACCTCTCCGGCCCGGTCCTCCAGGTCGGCACCGCCCAGGGCGAGCCAGCGCTCCAGACCGGCGGCGTAGTCGTCGTCGGCCCCCGGGGTGCCCTCCACCAGCCCCTGGGTCGCGGCGTCCAGCGCGCGCTGCGCGGCGGCCACCCCCGTACGGCGGGCCAGGAAGTCCGCGATCGTCTCATCCGCGCGGCGCTCGCGCTCCTGGGGCAGGTAGCCGACCGACGCCGAAGGCGGGCTGAGCCGCACGGAGCCGTGCTCGGGAGGGAGCAGCCCCGCGAGGATCCTCATCAGGGTGGACTTGCCCGCGCCGTTCACGCCGACCAGGCCGACGACGTCGCCGGGGGCGACCACCAGGTCGAGCCCGGCGAAAAGCGCTCGGTCGCCGTGTCCGGCGGCCAGATCCTTGGCGACGATGGTGGCACTCATACGTAAACGCTATCCGCCCGCCGGCACCACGGCGTCACATCCCCTTTGTCCGTTATGTCCGATCGACGATCCCAGTCCGCCCCACACCCGGACACCACCACACGACCCCTCACCCCCGAAACCTTATTCCCGACAATTCGGACATATCGTACTTATCGGAAAAAAATTTCTGGGCCTCGGAGATCGATGACTGACCTGGCCGTTCTCACCGGGAAACGTTACCTTACGGAAACTTAAACCCGCTTTTTTGGGGACTTCAGGCAACATCAGTCGCTTCCGTGTCGTCTTATGGAGCGGGAACGGTCAACCCTGGCCGTCTCCGAGAACGGGGAGAAGAGGAAAGCGTCTTGATGAAACGAATCGCCATCGGTCTGCTGTCAGCGGCGGTGAGCAGCTCGCTGCTCCTGTCCGCGGGAACGGCCTCCGCGGAGCGAGTCGCTCTCAGTGTGCGCATCGACAACGTCAACCCGAACCCGGTCGTCGTGAAGGGAGACGACGACACGAGGGTCACCATCGAGGTCCGCACCACCGAGGCCACTCGCGTCGAGCTTCGCCTCAGGCCGGTCTCCGACCAGGCCCGCACCCAGGCTGCGCAGGAGCCCAGGCTCCTCCACGAGGGTGACCTGTGGCGCTTCACGACCAGCTTCGACGAGAACGACTTCGAGGGTCGCTGGGTCGCGATCGCCGACGCGTACGACAAGGACGGCAAGAAGGTGACCGATGAGGTCAACTTCTCCGTCGCGCACGAGCAGGACGAGAAGGCGGAGACCCGCGTCTACCGGTTCTCCGCGAACCCCGACAGCGTCCGCAAGGGCCGCTGGGTCTACTTCACCGGTCGTCTCCAGGTCGACGACGACCGCTGGAAGGGCGTGCGGGGCGAGGAGGTGGAGATCTACTTCCGCAAGCGCGGCTCCAGCGCCTGGAAGTTCGTGACCTCCCCCGACACCGGCCGGTACGGCACGTTCCATGCCAGGGCCCGCGCGTACACGAGCGGCGAGTACCGCGCCGTCTTCGACGGCACCGACGAGCTCTCCGAGAGCCGCAGCCGGTCCGACCGGGTGCGCGTGTACACCCGTCGCTGGTAGTCCCGCCTGAGGCCGCGGCGCGGCCGGACGGCGACCGACGCGGAGGCCCGGGGCGACCCGGGCCTCTGCCGTTTCCGGTGTGTCCCGCTTGATGCCCCGACTTTCGGGCAGCGGAGAGGCACGACGACCGGAGGGAAGCCGCGCCGATGACGACGGGTGATTTCTACGACTACTCCGACCTGCTGGAGGAGCACGAGAAGGAGATCGTGCTCCGGGTACGGGAGTTCATGGCGCGCGAGGTCGCGCCCATCGCGAACGAGGCGTGGACCAACGCCCGCTTCCCCCACCAGCTGATTCCCGAACTCGCCAAGCTCGACATCGCGGGCCTGGCCTACCGGGGGGCGCGGAGCCTGCTGACCGGGTTCGTGGTTCTGGAGATGAACCGGGTGGATCCGTCGATGGGCACGTTCTTCGGCGTCCACAACGGCCTGGCGATGGGCAGCATAGACCGGCTGGGCTCGGAGGAGCAGCGGGAGCGATGGCTGCCGCCGATGGCGGCGATGGAGAAGATCGGGGCGTTCGCGCTGACGGAACCCGAGGGAGGCTCCGACGTCGCGGCGGGGCTGCGCACGACGGCCCGGCGCGAGGGCGACGTGTGGGTGCTCAACGGGGCCAAACGCTGGATCGGCAACGCGACCTTCGCCGACCTGATCGTGGTGTGGGCCAAGGACGAGGCCGACGGGCAGGTCAAGGGATTCGTGGTGGAGAAGGGCACGCCCGGCTTCGCCGCGACGAAGATCGAGAACAAGATAGCCCTGCGGACGGTCCAGAACGCCGACATCACGCTCACCAACTGCCTGGTGCCGGAGATCAACCGGCTGCGGAGGGCCAACGGCTTCCGCGACACCGGCACCATCCTGCGGCAGACCCGGGGAGGCGTGGCCTGGCAGGCGGTGGGGTGCATGACCGGCGCCTACGAGCTCGCGCTGGAGTACGCCAAGACCCGCGAGCAGTTCGGGCGGCCGATCGCGGGGTTCCAGCTCGTACAGGACCTGCTCGTACGGATGCTGGGCAACGTCACCTGCTCGCTGGGCATGGTGGTGCGGCTGGCACAGCTCCAGGACGCGGGCGTCTACAAGGACGAGCACTCGGCCATGGCCAAGGCCTTCTGCACGGCGCGGATGCGCGAGGCCGTGGGATGGGCCCGGGAGATCCTGGGCGGCAACGGCATCGTCCTCGACTACGACGTCGGCCGGTTCGTGGCCGACTCCGAGGCGATCTACTCCTACGAGGGGACGCGCGAGATCAACACCCTGATCGTGGGACGGGCGATCACCGGTACGAGCGCCTTCGTCTGACCCCTCCGTCCGAGCACTCGGACGGAGGGCTCGGACGGCGAACTCCGTCGGGGATACGACGCCGCCGGTCAGTGGTCGCGGCGGGCGGCGAGGCGGGCGAGCGTGGCCAGCTCGGCGGCGGGCCGGGGCGGCGCGCCCGCGGCCCCCAGGTGACGCAGGGCCCGGGTGAGCAGCTCGTCGGCCTCCACCTGGGTCCAGGCCCGCCCGCCCGCCGCCTCGACGAGCTCGGCCGCGTGGACCAGCTCGGCGTCGGAGAGCGGCTGTTCCCGATGGTAGAGCCCGGCCAGCTCCCGTCCGGCCGGGGTGCCGGAGGTCAGGGCGGCGACGACCGGGATGGACTTCTTGCGGCTGCGCAGATCCGAGTGAACCGGCTTGCCGGTCGCCTCGGGATCTCCCCAGATGCCCAGCAGGTCGTCGACGAGCTGGAACGCCAGCCCCAGGTCCCTGCCGAAGGCGACGAGATGCTCGACCTGCTCGGGGCCGCCACCTCCGAACAGGGCGCCGAGCCCGCAGGCGCACCCCAGCAGGGCCCCGGTCTTGCCGACCGCCATTCTCAGGCACTCGTCGGGTCCGACGTCCCGGCGTTCCTCGAAGGCGACGTCCGCGCTCTGGCCGTCCAGCAGCTCCTGGACCGCGACGCTGAAAATTCGTGTCGCCTCGGCGGTGATCGGGTGCCCTCCGGTCGCGAGCACGTCGAAGGCCAGTGTCAGCAACGCGTCACCGGCCAGGATGGCCGGGCTGACGCCGAAGACGGCCCAGGCCGTGGGGCGGTGGCGGCGGGTCCGGTCACCGTCCATCACGTCGTCGTGCAGGAGAGAGAAGTCGTGCACCAGCTCGACGGCCGCCGCCGGCCGGAGCGCCGAGACGGCGCTGCCCCCGACGGCCTCGGCCGACAGCAGGGCCAGCGCGGGACGGATCGACTTGCCTCCGCTGGTCGTGGACGGTCTGCCCTGCTCGTCCCACCAGCCGAAGTGGTATCCGGCGATGCGCCTCATCGAGGCGGGCAGCGTGTCGGCCGCCGGGCGCAGGGTCGCCTCGACCATGTCCCGGCTCCAGGCCAGCACCTCGCCCGCGGACCGCCCGTCCGTCGACGTCTCAATGGTCCTCATGCTTGCTCTCCCTCGCTCAGCGGCCGTTCCGAAAGGTGGATCGCTCGCCCGTCCTCAGTGGCCGATCTCGACGTCTTCCAAGATGCCGAGCGCGTCGGGCACCAGGACGGCGGCGGAGTAGTAGGCGCTGACCAGGTAGGAGATGATCGCCTTCTCACTGATGCCCATGAAGCGGACCGACAGGCTGGGCTGGTATTCGTCGGGGATGCCGGTCTGGTGCAGGCCGATGACCCCCTGGTTGTCCTCGCCGACGCGCAGGGCCAGGATCGAGGTGGTCCGGGTGTCGGTGATGGGGATCTTGCTGCAGGAGAAGATGGGGACGCCGCGCCAGGCGGGCACCCCGCTACCGCCGACGTCGACGCCCTGCGGGTAGAGGCCGCGCGCGTTGCACTCGCGGCCGAAGGCGGCGATGGCGTGCGGGTGGGCCAGGAAGAAGCTCGTGCTCCTGCGGCGGCTGAGCAGCTCGTCGAGGTCGTCGGGGGTGGGCGGGCCGGTGCGGGTGTGGATCCGCTGCTTGAGGTCGGCGTTGTGCAGCAGCCCGAACTCGCGGTTGTTGATCAGCTCGTGCTCCTGCCGCTCGCGCAGCACCTCGATCGTCAGCCGGAGCTGCTGCTCGATCTGGTCCATCGGGTCGTTGTAGAGGTCGGCCACCCGGGTGTGCACCCGCAGGACCGTCTGCGCGACGCTCAGCCGGTATTCGCGCGGGGTGAGCTCGTAGTCGACGAACGTGCCCGGCAGGTCGGCCTCTCCCTCGTGCCCGGCGGCCACCTCGACGGCGGCCTCGCCGTACTTGTTCTGCGGTCCGCGGGCGGACGTCTCCCGCTGCCGCAGATGGGCCTGGAGCGTCTCCGACTGCCCGGCCAGCTCCAGGAAGGCGTGCCGGGGCAGGACCATCGCCGTGCCGCTGGTGACCGCCTTGGCGGTGAACGGCCACTCGCTCTCGTCGCCCGCCAGCGCGTCGTCGCCGAAGTGGTCGCCCGCGGCCAGCACGGTCAGCACGATCTCGTCGCCGTACGGGCCGGTGCCGATCTTGTTGACCTTGCCGTGCGCGATGAGCACGACCTCGTCGGCCGGATGCCCCGACTCCACGAGCACGTCATCGGCCTGGAACTCCCGCTGGACGAACCGGCCGGCCAGCGCGTCGAGGACGTCGGAGTCGTCGAACCCGCGCAGCAGGGGCAGCTCGCACAGCTCGGCCGGGATGACCGCCACCTGCGACCCGGTGTTGGTGAAGCTCACCCGCCCGTCGCCGATCGTGTAGGTCAACCGCCGGTTGACGCGGTAGGTGCCGCCCGAGACCTGCGTCCAGGGGAGCATCCGCAGCAGCCACCGTGAGGTGATCTCCTGCATCTGGGGAGTCGACTTGGTCGTCGTCGCCAGGTTACGCGCGGCGTCCGTACTCAAACTCAGCTGCGACCGGCCAGCCTCGAACTCCGTCACAACACACCACCGATCCGTGTTCGTACCGACAGGGGAAAGACATGAATCAACCAGGGGGGAACGTCAATTACCCGCGACAGAAACGGCAGAATCGTTGACCCCCCGATGCGCGGAGCCGGATACGGCCCGCCACCGTGGACGCCTCAATTTTGGGTTGCCCTTAAATATCTTGTCAAGCATTGGATACGATCTGGCCGACAATCAACAAAGTCGCCGTTGTCAAATGCCCGAAAAAGATTGAATGTCTTATTCATGTCGGCGTGGAGCTCGCGTACATGCCCTTTGACCTGGGGATATCTGTCATTCCAGACATCACATCAGCCATCCTCGACAAGCGGGATCGCGACACGAAAAACCCTCTCCGCGCGACGTGGAGAAACACCTCCCGGCAGCCTCGGGCGCACCCGCGGACCCGCGCGAAAGCGCGGCGGGACAACAGCGAAAAAAGCGAAATATCATCCGAGGCGATATTTCGCATGAAAACCGAAAAGTCAGGCAGAACCGGTCAGCGTGACCGTTCCGGTGCGCGGCCCAGGAGTTCGGCGAACAGGTTCTCCCAGAGCGGCATGATCGCCTCGGGCGTGTAGTCGCGCGCGGTGACGGCCGCGGCGGCCCCCATCCGCTCCCGCAGTTCCCGGTCCTCGATGAGCCGGATCATCGCCGCCGCCAGCGCGTCGACGTCCCGCGGAGGGACGAGCAGCCCGTCGATCCCGGGGGTCAGCACGTCGGCCGGGCCGGTCGGGCAGTCGAAGGCGACGACGGGCAGCGCCTGGGTCATCGCCTCGATCATCACCATCGGCAACCCCTCGAACCGCGAGCTGAGCACGTAGAAGGAGGCCTTGGCCAGTTCCTCGTCGAGGCGGTCGGTCCGTCCCATCAGGGTGACGTTGTCACGCAGCCCGTGCTCCTTCAGGAGCTCGCGCAGCGCGTCCTTCTTCGGGCCGGTGCCGTAGATGCGCAGCCGCCAGTCGGGATGGTGGTCGACGACCTGCCGGAACGCGGGGATCAGCAGGTCGAAGCCCTTCTGCCCGACGAGCCGCCCGGCCGCGACCACGAGCCTGTCGTCCTGCCAGGAGAGCGGCCGCCGCACGGGGCCGACCGCGTTGGGGATGCGCACGACGGGGGTGCCGGGCAGGAGCGCCTGGTACTCCCTCCTGTCGGTCCCGGTGAGCACGGCCACCGCGTCCAGGCCGCCGTAGTGGCGGGCGATCGCCGACCGGACCGCCTTGGGGTGAGTGGCCAGGTTCATGTGTTCCTGGGCGATCCTGACGACGCTCGCGGGGGCGCGCCGGGCGGAGATGAGGTTCAGCGCGGGGCGGGTGGTGACCAGGATGCCGTCCTGGAGCGCGGAGACGTGGTCGATGACGGCCCGCTCCACGCGCTCGGTGAAATAGGAGGCCGCGAACTCGCCCGCGGGCACGATCTTGCCCCGGATCCGCCGCCAGGCCCTGCGCCCCACCGAGTCGGCGGGCCTGCCGTCACGCTGGTCCGACAGCGCCAGAAGGCGGACGCGCGCGTCGATCGGGAACTGGGGCTTCTCCCTCCGGCGCACCACACTGACGATCTCGACCTCGTGCCCGGCCGCGGCCATCGCGTTCGCCTGGTTGATCACCGTGCGGATCGTCCCGCCCATGCCGTACGCGTGCAGGAGCATGTAGCGGATCCTCATGGCCCCGGGAGCCCCGGGCACTCCGGGCGCCGTCATGTGGGCTCCGCGGCGTGCGGCAGGTATCCCCAGCTCTCACACATCGGCCTGAGCGACTCGGGGATCTCCTCCACCCCCGGCAGGTCGCGCGCGGGCTGCACGCTCCCCGAGCGGATCTTGTCCTTCCAGTCGCCGAGCCCCTTCTCCAGCACGGCCTGCTCCCCGTACGCCAGCATCTCCGGCTCCCAGGGGATGCCGAGGAAGTCGCAGACGCGGCGCGACTCGGCCTCGGGGTCGGCGGTCAGGTCCTCGTACCGCACGGTGCACCCGCTGAGCGCGCCCCGCGCCCGCTGCACGGCCTTCATGTAGCGCAGGGCGTCGAGTGCCGCCTCCTCGGGCGTCCTCTTGCCCGCGCCGGCCTCGTACCACGAACTCGCGACGGACGCCGGGTGGCGCAGCAGGAAGACGAACCGGGCGTCCGGCCAGCAGGCGGCGATGCGCCGGTACGCGAAGGCGTTGGCCGGTGTCTTGTCCACGACGAACGTCTTGCCGCTCCTGACCAGCTCGCGGTGGAGCACGCGATCCCACAGCAGGTGTTCCAGGTCGGCCCGGTCATGCCCGAGGGCTCCCATGGCCTTCTCGGCCAGCGAGGTGCCGAACTCCACCCGGAGCCTCCGCACGTGCAGTTCGTGTGGGGCGTGCAGCATGGAGTGGGCGTTGAGCAGCGCCCTCAGGAGCGTGGAACCGGACCTGACCGGTGAGAGGATGAAGATCGGAGCGACCAGCAGCCGGTCGGTCTTCGGGTCCGCGGGCGGCCTGAACGACTCCTCCACCGCCGCGGACGTCCTCACGGTCGCCGGTGGACCGACTTTCCCTACTCGGTTAAGCTGGAATCCGGTCAGCCTGACAAGGGCGTCGTTGGCCTTGCGCTGCCAGTCCATGCCCAGGGAGGGTAGTCACCTTTCCTGGCATTTAACTGTGTGTTCACTCAAGAACACCTCTCCGTCCACTGACGCGCCTCCCGCCCCCGAACGTAATGGCTGGGCAAAGCCGGTGATTCACCCCCTCCGCGCGGGGTAGTGACACGTTCTCACAGCTCAGACGGCATGCGTCCGGTGTCGGACGAACTCCGGCGCGCCGCCCCGAGCCCGCCGCGCCCGCGAGGAGGAGATCGAGTGCCCCATGACGTACGGCCGGAGACGGCCTCCTCCCAGACATCGCCGGACACCTCGCCCCGAGCCTCGTCCCCCGACCTCGACGACGCCACCGTCGAGGCCCTGGGCAAGCTCTCCGAGGCGCTGGAGACGACCGAGAGGGCCCGCGGCCACCTCTACTCCTTCCACCAGCTGACCGGCCACGCCGACCTGCAGCTCGACGAGGCCGTGGAGCTGCTGCGCGCCGCCGGCCACCCGGAGATGGCCGACATGGTGACCCGCGAGCTGATCGGCCTCGACGTCGTCCCCGGCCGGTGGACGTTCCAGGTCGTGGAGGAGTACGAGGACGGCTACCACAGCGTCTTCACCAACGTGGAGAAGCGGATCAGGGACCGGCTGGCGGGCGGGCGCCGCCACCTGCACGAGGCGCGGATGAAGGAACGGCGCCAGAGCTGATCATCCGTCCCCCGCCTTCGCGGCGTACGGCTCCACCGCCGGGCCCCCGTACAGTGTGGGGCATGGGGATGGTCAAGACCGTGGGGCTGGTTCTGCACCCGCAGCGCGATTCGAAGGTGGCCATCGACACGATCGTGGAGTGGGCCCGCTCCCGCGACGTCACGGTGCTGGGGCTGCCCGACGAGGTCGGGCGCATCGACTGCAGCGCGGTGGCGGTCGACCACTCCACCCTGGTCGACCGCGCCGACCTGCTGGTCAGCCTTGGCGGCGACGGCACGATGCTGCGCACCATGCGGCTCATCCTGGGGCGCAAAACTCCCGTGCTGGGCGTCAACCTCGGCAAGCTGGGGTTCCTCGCGGAGATCGACGTCGACGAGCTGCCCCCCGCGCTGTCGGCCATCGACAACCACGACTACACGGTCGAGCCGCGCATGGCCGTGCGGGCGACGCTGCCCGACGGCACGGCGGTGACCGCGTTCAACGACATCGCCCTGGTGCGGATACCGGGTGACGGGCTGTCGGCGGTGTCGATCACCGTGGAGGGCCACCCCTTCGTGCGCTACGCGGCCGACGCGGTGATCGTGGCCACCCCCACCGGATCGACCGCCTACAGCTTCTCCGCGGGCGGTCCCATCGTGTCGCCGACGGTCGAGGGGTTCCTGGTGGTCCCCGCCGCGGCGCACTCGTCGTTCAACCGGGCCCTCGTGCTGTCGGCCGACGAGCGGGTCGTGCTCGACCTGCTGCCGACGAGCGGGCGGCTGGCGGTGGAGGTGGACGGCGGGGTGGCCGCGCACCTGACACCCGGGGACGCGCTCGGCGTCACCGCGATCCGCGCCGCCGCCTGGGTGGTCCGGCTCGGCCCGAAGAGCTTCTACGACCGCGCCCGCCGCAAGCTCCGCGTCAACGGCAGCGCCGAGGTCGACTAGACCGTCCCGGACTCCTCACACCGCTCCGGCGGGGCGCCGTCCCTGAATCCTCACGCCACCCCGGCGGGGCGCCGTTCCGGACTCCTCGCACCACCGGGCCGACCCGGAATCCTCGCACCGCTCCGGCGGGGCGCCGTCCCTGAATCCTCGCGTCGCCTCGGCGGGGCGCCGTCCCGCGCGCCCTCCATCGGTCACCGAGCGTGACGGCGGGACGGCCGGGTGACAGCGGTCGTCATGAAAGTTTCACAGCCCGCTTGACAGCGGGAAAGCGCTTACCTACCTTGTGGGTTGTTCGCTCACATGTACGCGGATCGCATATGTGAACGGCGAGTGCTCGCTGGGGGGATTCCGAACCGCAGGCCGTATCGGCCTGCCGGACCAGCAAGGAGCTCGACTGTGCTGTACAGAATCAACGCGAAGGCGGCCGGCGCGGTCATCGCCGTCGCCGCCCTCGCCCTGTCGGGGATGGTGGCCGGCGTCTCCGCCGCCTCGGCCGCCGCCCCCGCCGCGGGAAACTACAATCTGGTGAACAACGGCAGCGGCCTGTGTCTGACCGTTCCCGGCGCCAGCTCGTCCACCGGCGTCCAGCTCACCCAGAGCGGCTGCGGCGGCTCCGGCCAGACGTGGGCGGTGACCGGGAGCGGCACCCAGCTCAAGGCCACCCACAGCGGCCTGTGCGCGGGTGTGAAGGACGCCAGCACCTCCGCGGGCAAGGCCGTTCAGCAGGAGAGCTGCTCGGGCGGGTCGTCGCAGACGTGGAACCTGACCGAGTCGGGCTCCAACTACCGGGTGGTCAACGCCAACGGTGGCAAGTGCCTCAACACCAAGGACAACTCCACCTCCTCCGGCGCCCTCGTCCAGCAGAACTCCTGCGACTCGGTGGCGACCAAGCAGTGGCGGCTCGTCCCCGCGGGAGGCCCGCAGCCGACCCCGACCGTCACCCCGACCCCCGGCCCGACGCCCACGGTCACCCCCACTCCCGGCAACCCGGGCGGCCTCGTCGGCTGGGCGACCCAGGGCGGCGGCACCACCGGCGGCGGCAACGCCTCCCCCACCACGGTGAGCAACTCCTCCGCGCTGGCCAGCGCGCTCTCGGCGAGCGGCGCGGCCGTCATCCGGGTGTCGGGCACGATCTCCTGCTCCGGAATGCTCAGGGTCGCCTCCAACAAGACGATCCTCGGCAACTCCGGCGCCACCATCGCGGGCTGCGGTTTCAACATCTCCGAGGCGTCCAACGTCATCGTCCGCAACCTGTCCTTCCGCGACTGGAACGACGACGGCATCCAGGTCCAGTACTCGACCCGGGTCTGGATCGACCACAACACCTTCAGCAACGGCTATGACGGCGCCGTGGACGTCAAGCGGGCCAGTGACTACGTCACCATCTCCTGGAACAAGGTCACCAACCATGACAAGTCCATGCTGCTCGGCCACGACGACGGCAACGGCAGCGAGGACCGCGGGCGCCTGCGCGTGACGTACCACCACAACTGGTTCGACGGCACCACCCAGCGCCACCCGCGCGTGCGCTTCGGCAACCCGGTGCACGTCTACAACAACTACTACGGGAGCGTCGGCGGCTACGGCGTGGCCTCCACCGAGGGCGCGGGCGTCCTGGTCGAGGGCAACTACTTCGAGAACACCGACGACCCCTACCACCTCGGCGAGGGGGACTCGGGACCGGGCACCCTGGTCGCCCGCAACAACCACTTCGTCAACTCCGGCAGCGGCCAGGCCGGCGGCAGCGTGTCCTCCATCCCCTACTCCTACTCCCTCGACGGCGCCTCCAGCGTCAAGTCGATCGTGACCGGCGGCGCCGGCGCGGGCCGGATCTCCGTCTGACGCGGACCCCGCCCCACGTCGTCTGACCCGCCCCTGACCCGGGTCCGGCGAGGCACCGTTCCCGAGTGGCCGGGCTCCCCCGTGGAGCCCGGTCAGAGGTTTTCCCGGCCCTTCGGCTCCCCGGTGAGCCCAGAATCCGGTGTCGGCCCCGGCGCCCGGCGTCGGATGCCGAGGCCGGCGACGGCCGTACCGATCGGCACCGGACAGCGACGAACAGCACCGATCAGCGCGTCGACGCCGATCGGTGCTGATCAGTGTTCCGGGTCGGTGCGAGCGGTTCCGCTCAGTGTTCCGGGTCGGTGTGGGCCGTTCCGCTCAACGCCACTCAACGCCGCCCAGCATGTCAGTGCCGTGCGGCCCCGGACAGCGCGTCGGTGCCGCTCAGCGCCGGGCGAACGTCCTGACCGTGGGAAGCAGCTGGTCGTCGAAGCCGAACAGGGCCTGGTTCTCCCAGCCGTTGCCCGAGGAGGGGTCGGCCGGGTCCCAGCCGTTGCCGGGCACTCCCGTCCAGGTGGCCTCCCAGTAGAAGACGCCCAGGCCCAGGCCGCCGGGGACGGACCTGACCGCGTCCGCCACGTCCCGCATCATCGCGGCCTGCCCCGCGGGGGTGGCCGGGTATCCGGGGTACGGCTCGGCGGAGGTGATGATGTTCTCCCAGCCGTCGTCGTCGGCGGCGGTGAAGGGGTAGGCGGTCTCGACCACCACCAGCGGCCTGCGGTAGCGGGCGGCGACGTCGTGCAGGTTGGCGCGGAACGCCTCCAGCGTCCCGTGCCAGAAGGAGTAGTAGGACAGGCCGATCACGTCGTAGCGGACGCCGTTGGCCGCGGCGCTGTCGAACCACCAGCGGTACAGGCCGTTGTCCGCGCCGTCGGCCAGGTGGAGCACCACCTTCGTCGAACGGGACACGGCCTTGGCCGCGTCGTGACCCGCGTTGAGCAGTGCGGCCATGTTCGGCCAGTTGTCCCAGCGGCCGTCCGGCCAGAGCAGGCCGCCGTTGAGCTCGTTGCCGATCTGCACCATGTCGGCCGTGGTCCCCTGGGCCTTCAGCGCGCCCAGCACGTCGTGGGTGTGGTCGTAGACGGCCTGCCTGAGCTCCTCGAACGGCAGTGCGCTCCAGGTCGCGGGCTTGTTCTGCTTGCCTGGGTCGGCCCAGCTGTCGGAGTAGTGGAAGTCGACCAGCAGCCCCATGCCCTGGGCCTTCGCCCGCTTGGCGAGGGCCAGCACCCGCGCCTTGGTGTTGTAGCCGTCGGCCGGGTTCACCCACACCTTCAGCCGGACGTAGTTGAGCCCGGCCGAGCGCAGGATGGCCAGCGCGTCGCCGCGCCTGCCGTCCGGGTGGCGGTAGACGCCGCCGAGCGCCTCCGACTTGGCCAGGCTGGAGACGTCAGCGCCCCTGATGGGCAGGCCGCCCCGGTCATGGCCGGTCGCGGCGTGCGCCGGTTGACCCGCGGTGAGCGCGGCGGCGCACAGCAGCACCGCCAGGATCTTCCTCATCGTTTCTCCTTGGGCGTGGAACCTCCGCCTTCACGCGGAGGGGGGATGGCGACCTCCCCGCGCCGCTCGGGAACGGCGGGGGAGGTCCAGGAGCCCCCCGGTGGCGCGCCGCGGTCAGGTGGCCGGCGCGGCCCCGGGGACGATCACGCGTCCCCGGCCGATTCGACGACCGTGACGCCGCCGGCGGGCACGGTCGCCGACCCGGTGTACGCGGCGCCGTCGAAGACCCCGGTCCCGCTCACCCCCTGGACGGTGACCGGCTCGTCGCCGTGGTTGAAGAGGAAGAGGTGGCGGCCCCGGCGTACGAGCTCCAGGGTGTCGGGCAGGTCGCGCGGACGGGACACGCCCGCCAGGTCGAGGGCCGCGCGGAGGATCGCGCGCAGATCCCGGCCGCCGCCCGTTCCCGTTCCCGTCCCGGTTCCGCCGTCACCTGCTCCCGTGTCGCCGGAGGACCCCGCCGTGCCGGAGCCGGGGAAGGGGGCGTGGTCGGGGGCCGGGTCGAGGGCGGTGGCGACGTACCAGGCCGTGCCCGCGCCCAGCTCGTGGCGGGTCACCGCGGGGTGGCCCGCGTCCGGCCCGCCGGTGAAGGCGTGGACGGCGCGCGCCCCGGCGAGGCGTACCCGCTCGGACCAGATCCGGCCGGTCAGGCCGCCGTCGCCGACGGGCACCGTGCCGTTCTCCGGCAGCGGGTGGAACTCCTCCACCCACAGGCCGAGCACGTCGCGCAGCGCGCCGGGGTGGACGCCGGGGTGGATGGCGTCGTTCTCGTCGACGATGCCGGAGAAGTAGGAGACGACCAGGTGCCCGCCCGCCTCGACGTAGCGGCGCAGATTCTTGCCCGCCGCCTCCGTGAGCAGGTAGGAGCTGGGGACGACGACCATCCGGTACGCCGAGAGGTCGGCGGAGGGGTGGGCGAAGTCGACGGTGACGTGCTCGCGCCAGAGGGCTTCGTAGTAGGCCTCCACGCGCTCGCGAAAGCGCAGGTCGACCGAGGGGCGCCACTCCAGTTCCAGCGCCCAGTACGACTCCCAGTCCCACACGAGCGCGACCTCGGCCTCGACACGGGAGCCGCGCACCGCGGCCAGCCCGCGCAGGTCGGCACCGAGGGCGACCACGTCGCGCCAGAGATCCGAGCCGGTCCCCGCGTGCGGCAGCATCGCCGAGTGGAACTTCTCCGCGCCGTGGCGGGAGGCACGCCACTGGAAGAACAGCACCGAGTCCGACCCGCGGGCGACGTGGGCGAGGCTGTTGCGCCGCATCTCCCCCGGCCGCTTGGCGAGGTTGCGCGGCTGCCAGTTGACGGCGCCGGTCGAGTGCTCCATGAGCATCCACGGGCGCCCGCCCGCCACCGAGCGGGTGAGGTCGGCGGCCATGGCCAGCTCGATGTGGTTCTCGGCCCGCCCGGCGTCGAGGTAGTGGTCGTTGGAGACGACGTCCACCTCGCCCGCCCACCGCCAGTAGTCCATCGGCTCGCAGTTGGGGATCATGAAGTTGGTGGTGACCGGCTGGTCGCCGAAGCGGCGGATGGCGTCGCGCTCGCGCCGGAAGTTGGCGATGTGCGCGTCGACGGAGAAGCGGGCGTAGTCGAGCTGCAGGGCCGTCAGCTGGCCGACCGGCGCGATCCTCGGCGGCTCCACCTCGTCGAACGAGCCGTAGGTCAGCCCCCAGAACGTGGTCCCCCAGGCCGCGTTGAGCGCCGCCACGTCCCCGTGCCGCTCGCGCAGCCAGTCGCGGAACGCCTTGGCCGAGGTCTCGCAGTAGCAGCGCGCGTTGGCCCAGCCGTACTCGTTGTGGACGTGCCACATGACGACCGCCGGGTGCCCGGCGTAGCGGGCGGCGATCCGCCCGGCGATCCGCTCGGAGGCGGCGGCGTACTCCGGGGAGCTGGGACAGAAGCTGTGCCGGGAGCCACCGGCGATGACGCGGCCCTCGCGGTCGACCAGGCGGGCGCCGGGGTGGGTCGTCCTGAACCAGGTGGGCGGGGACGAGGTCGGCGTCGCGAGGTCGATCATGACGCCACAGGAGTGCAGCAGGTCGACGATCCTGTCCAGCCTGCCGAAGTCGTAGACCCCCTCGGCGGGCTCCAGCAGGCTCCAGTTGAAGATGCCGAGGCTGACCAGGTTGACCCCGGCCTCGCGCATCAGCCGGACGTCCTCGCGCCAGACCTCCTCCGGCCACTGCTCGGGGTTGTAGTCCCCGCCGTACGCGATGCCCTCTGGCAGGGCGGGATATCCGGGCAACGACTCCCCCTCGAATGGTTTCTGTGAACGTGCACAGTAATGCAGGGCCGACAACTACGGAAGACCACTCACAGTATCCTCGGCGGATCAGGGGGTTAACAAGAACGTAACGGGCATTGACAGCACCTCCTGCGAGATTTCAGTCTGTGAACGCTCCCAGAAAGGCCCCAGCGGCCTCCCCTCGGTCTCCTCGGTAACTTCGCCGGTGGCCTCCCAGTGGCCGACTCCCCTGACATGAACTCCCACACGGAACCCCCCACACGGAGGAACGCATGCAGACGAACCGGCTCGCAGCGGTGGCGACCGCGATCCTCGCCGCCGCCCTGGCCGCCGGGTGCTCCGGCACTCCCCAGGAGCCGGCCGCCCCGGACGCGCGGAGCTCGGCCCCCGCGGGGCCGGTCAAGCTCACCTACTGGACCTGGGTCCCCAACATGGACAAGATCGTGGCGGTCTGGAACCAGGCCAACCCCGACATCCAGGTCACGATCAGCAAGCAGGCCGGCGGCGACGACGCGGCCGCCAAGTTCCTGACCGCCGCCAAGGCCGGGAACCCCCCTGACCTGGTCCAGGCCGAGTACCAGATGCTGCCCTCCTTCGTCGCCGCCGACGCGGTGGCCGACCTCACGGCCGAGGTGGGCCAGGCCAGGGGCGAGTTCGGCGAGGGCATCTGGGGACTGGTCACGCTCGGCACCGACGCCGTCTACGCGCTCCCCCAGGACAGCGGCCCGATGATGCTCTACTACCGGCAGGACCTGTTCGACAAGTACGGCGTCGACGTCCCGAAGACCTGGGCCGAGTACGCCGAGGCCGCCCGCGCCGTACGGAAGAAGGATCCGAAGGTCTTCCTGGGGACCTTCTCCAGCAAGGACCCCGGCGCCTTCGTCGGCCTCGCCCAGCAGGCCGGCGCCCAGTGGTGGTCGATCAGCGGCGAGTCCTGGAAGGTCGCGGTCGACGACGGGGCCACCAGGAAGGTCGCCGACTACTGGGGCGGCCTCGTCAAGGAGGGCGCCATCGACGACCAGCCGTACTTCACCCCCGAGTGGAACAAGGCCCTCAACGACGGCAGGCTGCTGACCTGGCCCTCGGCGGTCTGGGCACCGGGCGTGCTGTCCAGCAACGCCCCCAAGGCCAAGGGGAAGTGGGCGATCGCCCCGCTGCCGCAGTGGAACGCCGGCGAGAACTCCAGCGGCTTCTGGGGCGGCTCCTCCACCGCGGTCGCCGCGAAGTCCGCCAACCGGGCCGCCGCCGCGAAGTTCGCGACCTGGCTCAACACCGACTCCGAGGCACTGGGCCTGCTCGTCAAGGAGGGCGCCCTCTACCCGGCGGCCACCAAGGGCGGCGCCATGCTCGGCGAGGCCCCCGACTACTTCTCCAACCAGCCCGACTTCTGGCAGCGGACCGCCACGATCGCCACCGGTGCCCGGGGCTTCACCTTCGGGCCGAACGTCAACGTGACCTACAACGCCTTCAAGGACGCCTTCGACAAGGCCCTGCAGGACAAGTTGGCGTTCTCCGACGCCGTCGTGAAGATGCAGGACGCGACGGTCGCCGACATGCAGAAGTCCGGATTCCAGCTCACCCGATGACACGGCGCCGCGACGACGGCGCTCGCACCGCGAGCGCCGCCCCCTACCTCTTCCTCGCACCGGCCATGGCGCTGTTCACGCTCTTCATGGCCCTCCCCATCGCCTACACGGCCTACCTCAGCCTGCGGCGCACGAAGGTCTCCGGGCTGGGCCTGGGCAAGGGTTCCCGCCGCGAGATCTTCGCCGGCCTCGACAACTACACGGCGACGCTCGCGGACGGAGAGCTGTGGGCCGGCTGGCTCCGCGTCCTGGGCTACGGCCTGCTGGTGCTGGTGGTCATGCTCGGGCTCGCCCTGCTGTTCGCGCTGCTGCTGGACTCGGCGCACGTGCGGCTCGCGGGCTTCTCCAGGATCGCCCTCTTCCTGCCGTACGCGGTGCCGGGCGTGGCCGCCACCCTGCTGTGGGGCTTCCTCTACCTGCCGAGCCTCAGCCCGATCCGCCACGTGCTCGACGTCGACCTGCTCGGCGCGGGCACGGTGGTGCTGTCCATGGCGAACGTGGCGGTCTGGGGCGGCGTCGGCTTCAACATGCTGGTGCTCTACACCGCCCTGCGGGCCGTCCCCAGGACCTACTACGAGGCCGCCAGGATCGACGGGGCGAGCGAGATCCAGATAGCGCTGCGGATCAAGGTCCCGATCCTGCTGCCCGCGATCATCCTGACCACGGTGTTCTCCATCATCGCCACGATCCAGGTGTTCACCGAGCCGACCACCCTGCGGCCGCTGACCAACACGATCAGCTCGACCTGGAGCCCGCTCATGAAGGTCTACCGCGACGCCTTCGTCACCGGCGACCTCTACTCGGCCGCCGCCACCTCGATCGTCATCGCGGCGATCTCCCTCGTCCTGTCGTTCGGTTTCCTGCGCGTCGTCCGCGACCGCGCCTTCGGGGAGGGCTGATGGCCACCACGACCCTCACCGCGGCGGGCCGAAGGGCGGCCGGACGCCGCCCGGCCGGGATCGCGCCGACCGCGATCCTGCTGCTGGGCGCGCTCTACTGCCTGCTGCCGGTCAGCTGGGTGCTGGTGGCCGCCACCAAGTCGAAGGCGGAGCTGTTCTCCACCTCGACCTTCGCCCCCGGCACCGGGCTGCTGTCCAACGTCTCCGACCTGTTCGCCTACCGCGACGGCGTCTTCTGGCTGTGGATGCTGAACACGCTGCTGTACGCGGGCGGCGGCGCCCTGCTGTCGACGGCCGTCTCCGTGGTCTCCGGCTACACCCTGGCCAAGTATCGCTTCCCCGGCCGGAACCTGATCTTCAACCTGCTGATCGGCGGCATCCTGGTGCCCGCCGTCGTGCTGGCCATCCCGCAGTATCTGCTGTTCTCGCGGATCGGGCTGGCCGACACCTACTGGTCGGTCCTGCTCCCGCAGATCCTGCACCCGTACAGCATCTATCTCGCGCGCGTCTACGCCACCGCAGCCATCCCCGACTCCCTGCTGGAGGCGGGGCGCATCGACGGCGCCGGGCACTGGCTGCTGCTGCGCCGGGTGGCCCTGCCCCTGATGATCCCGGGCATGGTGACCATCTTCCTGTTCCAGTTCGTCGCGATCTGGAACAACTTCCTGCTGCCCTTCATCATGCTGGGCGACGACCAGAGGTTCCCGCTGACCGTGGGGCTCTACACCCTGCTCGCCGCCGGGGCCAACCAGCCCTCGCTCTACAACCTGATCCTCACCGGCACACTGTTGTCGATCATCCCGCTGATCGCGCTGTTCCTCACGATGCAGCGCCACTGGCGGACCGACCTGGCCGGCGGAGCCGTGAAAAGCTAGCGGCCGGGCCGACCAGGGGCCGGTCGAAGGGACAATGGGGAGCATGGCGAAGCGTCCGACCATTCACGACGTCGCGGCGGTGGCGGGGGTGTCCCGGGGAACGGTGTCCCGGGTGCTCAACGACGACCGGTACGTCAGCCCCGCCGCGCACGCCGCCGTCAAACGGGCCATCGCCGAGACGGGATACGTGCTCAACCGGGTCGCCCGCAGCCTGGTCACCCAGCGGACCGGCTCGGTGGTGATGGTCCTGTCGGAGCCGCAGGAAAAACTGTTCGAGGATCCCACCTACAGCGTGCTGCTGCGCACCGCCAGCCGGCGGCTCGCCGAGCGGGACGTGTCGCTGGTGCTGATGATCGCCGGGAACGACGGCGACCGCGACCTGGTGGTCCGCTACCTGCGCGGCGGCCACGCCGACGGGGTCTTCCTGGTCTCCACCCACGCCGGCGACAGGCTGGTGGACGCGCTGGTGGACATCCCCGTGATCGCCGTCGCCCAGGGCGCGGTCATCGGGCGGGAGAACGTGATCCCCTACGCGGCGGCCGACGACCGCGAGGGTGCCCGGCAGATGACGCGCTACCTGGTGGAGCGGGGCCGCAGGCGGATCGCCACCATCACCGGCCCGCTCGACACCCCCGGCGGCGCGCTGCGCCTGGAGGGCTTCGCCGACATCCTCGGCAGGAAGGCCAGCAGGAGGCTCATCGAGCACGGCGACTACACCCAGCTGGGCGGGGAGCGCGCGATGGCCCGGCTGCTGGAACGCGCTCCCGACATCGACGCGGTGTTCGTCGCCTCCGACCTGATGGCCGCGGGCGCGCTCACCGCCCTGCGCGCCGCCGGGCGCCGGGTGCCCGAGGACGTCGCGGTGGGCGGCTTCGACGACTCGGTGGTGGCGCTCACCACCCATCCGCCGCTCACCACCGTCCGGCAGCCCATGGAACGGGTCGCCGAGGAGACCGTCCGCCTGCTGCTCGCCCTGATCGACGGCGCGGAGCACCTGGACCCGGTGATACTGCCCACGGAGCTCATCGTCCGCGAGTCGACCTGACCGGGCGGGCACCGAAGGCCGCGCGAGCATCAGGAGCGGCGGAAACACCGGAAGCGCGGCCCACGGGCCCCCCGCCGCGGGTTCCGCGGCCGGGGTGACCCGTGGGGCAGGGGCGGTGAGGTCGTGGCAGGGCAGCGGGGTCAGCGACCCGGCGAGGACCCGTTCACGGTCAGGACCTGCTCGGTCTCGATGGCGGGGAAGGTGCCGGTGTCGATGATCCCGTGCTCGTGGAAGGCGGCCTCCAGCAGCGCGTGAGCCTTGGGCTCCAGCTTCCACAGGGCCCGGTACTCGCGGGCGGTGGCCAGGGAGACACCGGTCTCGTGGGCGATGTCGGCCGCGCGGGGCACGAACTTCCGCTCGATCTGCTTGTCCCAGTATTCCCGCGCGGCGCGCATCAGGGCGGCGCGCTGCGCCGTGTCGACGACCGGCGGCGGGACGTCCAGCACCTGGAGCTCGTCGTCGTCATCGTCGACCGGAGGCCGCAGCGCGGACGGGCCCGCGGCCACCGCGGGACGCACGGGCGCCTCGGGCTCCGGATCCCACGGCACGGGCGGGGTCAGGTCGATCAGGGCGGAGGTGTTGTAGAGGGCGCCGATCTGGGAGAGCAGGGCCTCCTGGCGGGCGGAGTCGACCGCCAGGCCGCTGTGCTCCACCGCCCGGTCCATGGCACGGTCCAGCTTGCCGAGGGCCGCGCGCATCTTCCTGTCGGACGCCCCCGAGGCGCGGAGCGCGCGGGCGCGCTTGGCCGCCAGCGCGACCCGGGTCAGCCTGCGGTGGGCGTCCACCTCACTGGCCGTACGGTCGCTGACCTCGGCCAGCCCGACACGGACCAGCGCCCGCTCCGGGGTGATCCGCCAGTTGATGCGGGAACGTCCCGTGATGCGGTGGCGTTCGATCGCCATGCCGCGTTCCCACAGCCACGCCGCCACCAGGGGGGCGGCGAGCCGGAAGACGGCCTCGGCGACGCTGCGGGCGTCCATGCTCGACAGCACGGCCGTTAAGCCGGTGAGCGCCCACACGGCGACGCCGTCGATGCCTGCGGAGAAGTTCTCCCGCATGTTGCGGCGCGCCCGGACGGCGCTGGTGATGACGGCGACCTCGATGAAGGCGAAGAGCAGCAGCCGCAGGGGGCCGTCGAAGCCGAGCACGTCACCGGAGAAACGCCACATGCCCTGGGCGGAGACACCCGTCGCGATGCTGGCGGCGACGATGGTGAGGATGTCCTCCGCCGGGCGGGGCGCGACATGACGATGGTAGAAGCGGACCGCCATGCGCTGGGTCGCGCGGAGCACGAAATACGCCACGACCAGAAGGACGAGGGCGAACACGCCGATGATGACCGTCAGAACCGGCTGGTCCGATGCGAAGGTGGTGATTTGATCGATGGGGGGCATCAGTCACTGTCCGTCAGTCTCGATGTCCGACAGGATATCCAGCGATCATTCCAGAATGTCGGCTGCTTGTTCGCGAAACAGGCGCTCACGGGCGTGACAGAAGTGAACACAGTTGCGATGAGGACGAGTAAAGATCGCGGAGCCCGCCCGGCCGGGCCGATGGCGGCCGGACGGTCTCCCACCTGATCCGATACCGGCCCGGCCGTGACGCCGGAGCGTTCCGGCCCGGGACGCGGTGACGCCCGGAACGCCCTTCGACGCGGCCCCGGAACGTCCCGGCGGCGCCCGGCACGGACGGCCCGACCCACCGGAGCCCGACCGGCCTGGGTCCGGCCAACCGACCGGGGCTCGACCGGCCGGGATCCGGCCAACCAGCCGGAGCCGGAACGGCCGGCCGGTCGGCCGGGGTCAGAACGGCCAGCTCGCGTCGCGCCCCGTCTCCAGCAGCGGGATCAGCCGGAACGACGCGTCGGAGAAACCGCCGAACTCGTGGCGGTTTCCCGAGCCGGTCGGCATGGCCGCCCGCCGGTAACCCTGCAGGTTGAAGCCGTACATCGGAACGCGCTCCGGCACCGCGCCGGTGACCTCGGCGCCGTGGTGGCCGCTCATGGTCTGCATGTCGGACAGGATGACGACCCGGTCGTGCCCGCGGTACGCGCGCCGGAGCGAGGCGGCGATCTGCGTGCCGTGGCCGACCTCGCCGACGCGCCCGCAGAACCGGTCCACCTCCTTCAGGACCGACGCGCCCCGGCCCATCCCGTGCCGGAACACGCCGTCGGCGAAGCCGTACAGGTCCACCCGCTCGCCGCGGGCGGCGAGCGTCACCCCGAACAGCGCCGCCGCCTGGACGGGCGTGACGGCCGACCGCTCCGAGACCGCGCCGGAGGTCATCGACGCCGACGTGTCCACGAGAACGAGGGTGCGCCCGCCGAACGACGGCACGTTGCCCGTGGCGAGCGTCAGCGCCCTGTCCAAGGCGTGGCCCCAGCGCGTGCTCGGCGCGTTGCGGTACGCGGAGTAGAACCGGAACGGCAGCTGCCGCGACGCGGCCACCTCACCGGGGTCGGCGAGCTTCGCGGTGATTCGTCCCGCCACCTCGTCGGAGACCCCCGCCTCGTCGAAGTTCCTCAGGTTACGGATCAGCGCCATGTAGCCCATCGACGGAGCGACCGCCTCCCAGGCCTGGCGGTCCATCGGGCCCTGGAGCCACCCGGCGAGCGCCTCCCAGGTCATGCCCGCGGCCCGCAGGCGGCCGGGGTCGGCCAGGACCGCGCGTCGCGACTCGACCGGCAGGGCCGCCAGCCCGGCGCGGGCGCGCAGCGTCGCCAGCGAGTCGTGGATCGGCCGGTCGCGGTCGTGCCTGCGGTCCAGGGCGTGCGCGAACAGCTCGCCCTGCCACGCCTTGTCCGCCGCCGGGGCGGGATGGACGAGGTCGATGACGTCGGCGAAGCGGAATCCCCGGGCGCCGGTGTCGTACTTGAGCAGGCCGCGCTCGGTGTACAGGCGCCGGACGGCGTCGGCGACGCCGCGCTTGACCGGCTTGGGGATCGCCCGCCCGTACCTGGACGTCCAGTAGGCGAGGGCCTCGCCGGGCTCGTCCGCGCGCCGCAGGACGCCGTCGACCAGCTGCCGGTTGAGGCCGTGCAGGCCGGCGCCGAGCCGCGCCCTGACCGACTCCAGCGCGGCGACGACCGGGGCGGTCCGCATGTTCGCCTCGCCGCGCAGCCAGGGCAGGAAACGGGCCATCCACTCGCCGTCCTCGACCGCGACCCGGTGGACGAGGCCACGGAAACGCTCGTCGCGGTCGCCCGCCTTCTCGTAGAAGGTGTTCTCGCCGACCATGTTCGACACCGCGAGGAGGAAGAGCTCACCCTTGGCGTCGCGGGCGTACCCGGGGGCGCCCTCGTGGGTGAGACCGGACGGCGTGCGCTCGGTCCTGACCGGGCTGGAGACGGCCGGCCGGTTGGTCGCGGTGTTGAACTTGGACATGGACGGGCCTTTCTCTGCGAGTTCCGTACGCCGCCCGCGAGCCTCACGGGCGGAAGGGGAACGGAAGGCGACGATCGCGATGACCGCGCCGGGCCGGGCGTGCCGGGAGCGCACCGGGCACGCGCGTGGAGCCGTGCTCCTCCCGAGATCGAGGTGACCGCGGTAGCCCGGCCTTGGCGGGCGGCGGCCCCGCTGAGTGGAGCCGCCAGGAGTCGAACCTGGAAGTAACCGCGATCGGCGCACCGGGAGGTGCGTGGACGTTTTATTGGACCTTCCCGAGATCGAAATCGGCGACGGAACGAAAGCGTGCTGCCTTTACACCACGCGCCGCACGGGTTTGGCGGCGCGCCGGGAATCGAACCCGGACCACTCGACCCCAAATCGAAGTAACCGTTGCCTTCGCACCGGGAAGGTCTCTGTGAATTTGTGGACTTCCCCGAGGTCAAGGTCGGCCGCGGACTCTGACGTGCTGCCGTTACACCACACCGGCCCTGAGCCGGAGCCGGGAGTCGAACCCGGACCATCGCTTTGGAAGAGCGAAGTAACCGCCGCCTTCGCACCGGGGAAGCGTGTTATCCAGTTGTCGGAGCCTCGTATTCCGGAGACGGCTCCGGCGCGTTCTTCCCGCGATGGACGGCCGGTTTCGTTTCCGAACTCCGAGGCGTTTCCAACGGTAGCCGCCGCCGCTGCGCGCCACATCTCATTATTCGCCGGAAAATAGGGGGTGGCAGGGGTCGGTGACAGGGGAAAATGTCGGTCCCGGGAGGGATGATGGAGAGGTGAACGACTGACGGGGACGCGGCCGGGGTCCCACAGGGCCTCCCCGCCTCCCAGGAAAGGATCACGTGATGACGACCCCGATGAACGTGTCCGACCTGGCACAGGTTCTCTTCGTCTCCGCGCTGCAGGCCTCGGACCACCCCTCTCCGGACCAGGTGCGCATGATCATCGAAGGCCAGCTCCGGGCCCGCCACGCGGATCTCTCCGGTTGCGCGGCCCTCGTCGCCCAGGAGGCCGGAGACCACCCGGAGGCGTACGCGAGCCGGATGCGCTGGGCGCTGGGCGAGGCCGTCCGGGTCCGCCCGTCCATCTCCCTCGCGACCTGACGGCTCCCTCACGACCTCACGTCCGGCGAGCGGCCCTCAGGACCTGCGGGCCAGTCTGAGCTGCTCGACGACCCGGTCGAGGGTCTCGACAGGGGCGGTGTACGGCACCCGCAGCCAGCCGGCCAGGGTTCCGTCGGAGGAGAAGGCCGAGCCCGGCAGGAGGCTGAGCCCCGCCGTGGCCGCCCTCTCCGCGAGGGTCTCGCCGGACACGCCGTCGAGGCGCAGCCACAGCGCCAGGCCGCCCCGCGGGAGGGTGAAGCTCCAGGCGTCGTCCCCGTCCAGACTGCTCGCCAGGTGGTCACGCTGGCGTCGCAACTCGCTTCTGCGCTGGGCCAGCAGCCCGTCCATGAGGGGCAGGATCTCGCACGCCACGAGCTGTTCCATGGGCGGAGGGGCGTACAGCCCGTTGACGGGATCGAGGAGGAGTTCGCGGATCAGCGAGGCCGGGCCGCGGATCCACCCGATGCGCAGCCCTCCCCACACGGTCTTGCTCATGGAGCCGACCGTGACGGCCCGGCCGACGCGGGGCTCGGGCACCGGCCGGTCGCGCAGGTCCAGGTCGCGCATGGTCTCGTCCACGATCACGGTCACCCCGTGCCTGGCGGCCAGATCGGCGACCTCCACGCGGGCGCGGGGGTCCATCAGCGCCCCGGTCGGGTTCTGGAAGTCCGGGGTCAGGAGGGCGGCTCCCCCGGCGGCCTCGCGGAACGCGGTGGCGAGCTGGCCGGTGTCCCAGCCCTCCGCGGTGACCCGCGCGGGAACGGTACGGACGCCGAAGCGCCTGAGTGTGGCGAGGGTGTCGAAGAAGGCGGGGTTCTCCACGACGGCCCTGCGCGGGCCGAGGTGGGTCAGGAGCAGCGCCAGCGCCGCGCGGGCTCCCGAGGTGACCAGGATCTGCTCGGGCCGGGTGGCCGACCCCTCGCCGGTGTGGCGCCGGGCGATCAGCTCGCGCAGCTCGGGCAGACCGGCACCGGGTTCGCCGCTCTCCAGCAGCAGCCCCGCCGACCTGGCGAGCGCGCGGGTGACGGCTCCGGTGACGATCTCGCGCGGGGCGGCGGGCACGGCACGCCGCAGGTCGAGGAGCGAGCCCCGGCCGTCCACCGACAGGGGCGCGTAGCGCTCGCCGAGGTTCCGTGGCAGCCGGACCCTGCTGCCGCTGCCGTGCTCGGTGACGAGCCAGCCCTCCTCCCGCAGCCGGGCCAGGGCGGCGACGACCGTTCCCCGGCTCACCCCGAGCTCGGCGGCCAGGCGCCGTTCCGAGGGCAGCCGGTCGCCGATCCGCACGCGCCCGTCGAGCACGGCCTCGCGCAACGCGGCGGCCAGCGAGTCCGCGAGGGGAAGCCCGGGGCTCCGCCATCCTGCCTGGACATAATTGAGCACTGATCCAGTTTGCCGTAATTGGACCACGATGTCAGCGTGACCACCTCGTACCGTCGAAGCATGGACACCAGACACGACGCGGACACCCCGCGCACCCCCGGACCGTCGCGCCTCGCTCGCGGGTCGCTCGGGGCCGACCGCGGTCGCCTCCCCGAGCTGATGGAGACCACCCGCGCGTACGCCGTGCGCATCCTCGCCGGGCTCGACGACCGGCCGGCGGCGCGGGCGCCGGTGAGACCCGCGCCCGCGTCCCTCCCGGAGGCGGGGATCGGCCTGGAGGGGGCGATGGAGGAGTTCGCGCGGCGGTGGGAGCCGGGCTTCGCGGCCGGTGCGGGTCCCCGCTACCTGGGCTTCGTCACGGGCGGTGTGACGCCCGCCGCGCTGGCGGGTGACTGGCTGACCGGCGCCCTCGACCAGAACCCCACCTCGGGTGTGGACTCGCTCGCCCCGGACCTCGAACGGGAGACGGCCGCCTGGTTGCGCGACCTCTTCGGCCTGCCGCCCGAACACGAGGGGACGTTCGTCAGCGGCGCGACCATGTCCAACTTCGCGGGCCTGGCGGTCGCGAGGGAGTGGCTGGGCGAGCTGCGCGGCGTGTCGCCGGCCGAGGAGGGCACGGCCGCGCTCGGGCCGGTGACGGTCCTGTCGGGAAGCCCGCACTCCAGCGTCGTCAAGTCGCTGTCCATGCTCGGGCTGGGACGGTCGGCGATCCGGCGGGTCGGCCTGTCGCCGGGCCGGGAGGCGGTGGACGTGGCCCTGCTCGCCGAGGAGCTCGACCGGCTGGACGGCGCGCCGGCGATCGTGGTCGCCAACTCCGGCACGGTGAACACCGTCGACTTCGACGACCTGCGCGCCATCGCGGCCCTGCGCGAGCGCCACCCGTTCTGGCTGCACGTGGACGCCGCGTTCGGGGCCTTCGCCGCGCTCTCCCCCGCGCACGCCCACCTCGTCGCGGGCCTCGGCGACGCCGACTCGGTCTGCGTGGACCTGCACAAGTGGCTGAACGTGCCCTACGACAGCGCGATCCAGTTCAACCGCCGCCGCGACCTGCAGGCCCGTGTCTTCCAGAACTCGGCCGCCTACCTCGGCCCGGTGGGCGACGACCCCGACTTCGTGCACCTGACGCCGGAGAACTCGCGGCGCCTGCGCGCGCTGCCCGCCTGGTTCACCCTGGCCGCGTACGGGCGCGAGGGGCACGCGGAGATCGTCCGGCGCTGCGTCGCCCTCGCCGCCGGGCTCGGCGAGCGGATCGCCGCGCTGCCCGGCTACCGGCTGCTCGCCCCGGTCCGGCTCAACGTGGTCTGCTTCACCCTCGCCTCCTCCCCCACCCCCGGCCGGATCGAGGAGCTGGCCGCGGCGATCACCGCGTCCGGCGAGGCCTTCCTGACGCCGACCGTCTACGAGGGGGTGCCCGCCCTGCGCGCCGCGTTCAGCAACTGGCGCACCACCGAGGCCGACGTGGAGCGGGTCGCGAAGCTCCTGGCCTCGGTGGCGCCCCGGGCGTGAGGCCGGATCTCCCACGCATCGCTACTTTTCGCCACGGGGAAGGATCATTGGTATTTGAATGTTCAACACAATGATCGCGCCGCTTCAGAGATCACCCGGAGCGGCGGACACCGTGGGTGCGACGCTTCGCCGCACCATTGCAGACAAGGGGAAAAACCGTGTCTACCACCAAGGTCAAGATCGCACTGGGCATCGCGAGCGCCGCCTCGCTCTGCGCCGTACTCGGCGCCGTCACCCCCGCCGCCGCGGACCCGGCGCCCGTGGGGGTCACCTTCTGGTCCGGTGCCTTCACCGGCCAGCCCGTGACCTACGCGAACCCGAGCACCGACTGCACGACGCTGCCGTTCACGGTGCACTCCGAGTTCAACAACACCGACAGGTCCATCCTGGTCTACAAGACGACGGACTGCACCGGTCACGCGCTCACCTTCCCCGCCAACGACATCCACAGCTTCATCCGCTTCGACGCCCAGAGCTTCCGCGCGATCGGCTGACGCGCCCCTCGTACCTCATAGCTCACAGGGGTCGGACGCCGCCGGTTCCCGCGTCCGCCCCGTTCGTTCCGGCCACCTCGGTGGCCGGAACGAACGGGGCGCCGACGGCGGCGGGGTCCTGATCCGTCCGTACGCGATCGCCACGGGTCCTGCCCCGTTCGTACGGGATCGCTCTGGTTCGTACGGGATCACTACGGGACGGTGTCCGCGCCGCTGACACCGGCGCCCGCGGACGGCGGGGTGGAGGACGCGGATCCGGCCGAGTAGCCGTACGACGGCCGCGAGACGCTGCCGTCGGCGCGCAGCCAGTCGCTCATGGAGCTTCCGCTGCTCTGCGCCCGCCGGATCGTGGCGATGTCGTAGTAGTTGCTGCTCGCCCAGGTGAGGCCGGCGTTGCCGAAGTCCTCGGTGATCGTCTTGGCGCCCTTGACATGGTTGCTCTCGGCGTAGATCTTGCCGTTCACGCCCAGGCCGATGAAGTAGTCGTCGACGTCCACGTAGTTGGCGAACACGTGGGCGTACCCGAACCGCACCCTCGGGTGGCGGGTGTTCGACCCGTCGAACCAGTTGTGGTGGTAGGTGACGTTCAGGTAGCCGGTGTCCTGGGAGCCGTTGCTGTCGCTGTGGCCCAGCAGCATCGACTTGTCCGTACCTGCGTAGCGGTTGTAGGAGACCGTCGCCAGGTCCGACCCGCGCTTGATGTCCACCGAGCCGTCGGCGGCCGGGTAGAACGTGTTGTGGTCGATCCACACGTGGTGGGAGTAGCACTGCACGTTGACGGAGTCGTCCGGGGAGTTCCTGAACGACAGGTTCCGGATGATCACGTTCTGGACGTGGGTGAACCTGTCCCTCTCCGCGGGGTCGCAGAGGTCGCCGCCCCAGGCGACCTCCTCCGGGCCCCAGCCGTTGACGTCGAGCCCGAACCCGCTGATCGTCGCGTTCGTCCCGACGCCGATGATGGTCTTGTTCGACCCGACGTCCAGCATGTCCGCGCCGCCGCCGCTGATCGTGCCCGACACTCGGACGATCCGGGGCGTGTCGTCGGCGACGGCCGCCGCCAGCTGCGCGTAGTTGCCGACGGTCACCGTCTGGCCGCCGGTGCCGCCGCTCGTGCCGTTACGGCCGTACTTGTTGAGGGTCGCGAAACCCATCAGGCCGCCCGCGTTACCCGGGGGGACGGTCGGCGTCACGGTGGGGGTGGGCGTCGGGGTGGGTGTCGGGGTGACGGTCGGGGTCGGCTGCGGGCCTCCCGCGGGAGCGAGCCGCCACTGTTTGGTCGCCACCGAGTCGCAGGAGTTCTGCTGGACGAGGGCGCCGGAGGAGGTGGAGTTGTCCTTGGTGTTGAGGCACTTGCCACCGTTGGCGTTGACCACCCGGTAGTTGGAGCCCGACTCGGTCAGGTTCCACGTCTGCGACGACCCGCCCGAGCAGCTCTCCTGCTGAACGGCCTTGCCCGCCGAGGTGCTCGCGCCCTGAACACCCGCGCACAGGCCACTGTGCGCGGCCTTGAGCTGGAACCCGCTACCGGCGGCGGTCAGGTTCCAGGTCTGGCCGGCGGCGCCGCAGCCTGACTGCGCGAGCTGCACGCCGTCGGAGCCACTGGCGCCGGGGACGGTCAGGCACAGGCCGCTGGCCGCGTTGACGAGGGTGTAGGCGCCGGGTGCCGGAGCGGCCGCGGCGGCGGAGGTGCCGAACGCCCATCCGGACACGGCGACCGCGCCGACGACGGCGACGGCGGCGGCGGCCCTCCTGTCGAATCTGCTCTTCACAGCCGAACTCCTTGCTGGTCCGGCAGGCCCGCACGGCCTGCGTTCCGGATCCCCCCAGCGAGTGCGCACCGCTCACATGAGTGAACACGTCCGTGTTGGCGGACAATGAACACCATAGGAAAGCGCTTTCCAACTGTCAACGGACCGGGAAACTTTCACGGCGAGCCCTCCGCGAACGGCCTTCCAGCCGACCGGCGCCGACGCCCTGGTCACACCCGGCCGGGACGCCATCGAGGACGCCCGCCACCCGTTCGGGCGGCATGAGCCCCCAACGGGCGGCACGGCCTTCGACGAGCGGTGCGGCCTTGGCGAGCGGAGCGGCCCTCGGCTGGCGGCACGGTCTTCGACGGGTGGCATGGTCTTCTTGGCGGGCGGAGCCGGGGAGACCGGCATCCGGGCGCCGCGACAGCCCTCGGGTCGGCGGGATTCTCGCCGCGGAAACATGCGCCGGACCAGAGATGATCTACTGAACCCTGGCGGTCCGGTCGCGAATGGCATCCTTTCGGGGCACGCGCCTCCGGCGGAGACCGGTAGCCCAGAGTCACCGATCGCCCCCTGTCCGTTCCTTTCCGCTACCGCCGGGTAATCCGACCGCCCCAAGGCTTTGGGATCCGCTAGCAGACTGCCGCGAACCCTTCCACTTACCGTGAGGGTAGGTTACGCATCGTGTCGACGTCGGCCTCGACGCGGCACGGCGCTCCGCCGGCCCGGGCATCGCCCAGAGCTCAACCGACTCGACGTGGAGTGATCTGCCATGACCAAGATCAGGAACGCTCTCGCAGCCGGAGTGATGACGGCCTCCGCCCTCATCGTCCCCGCGGCGATATCGGTCTCGTCCGCCACCGCGGACACCGTGGCCACGACCGCCCCGTCCACCCTCACATCCGTCCTGAAGCCCTGCCGCAAACACAAGAATCCCGACAGGTGCCGTGCCCGGCGTGGACACAGGCACGGGTACGGCAGACACGAACGCGGCAGGCACGACTACGGCAGGCGCGGCGGCGAGGGCCGTGGTGTCGGCGTCGGCGGCGGCATCAGCGACGACCTCGGCGGCAGGGGCACGGGTCGCGGGATCGACAACTGACGGGCGATCGGCGGACGACTGACACGACCTCCGGCGACCAGGAGGCCGGAAGGCCTGAAGGCCTTCACCGCGAGTGCGAGCCACACACCCCTCTTCTCCGTGAGGAAGGCCCGGCCAGGGCTCGCGGGAGCTCCGACCCGCGACGGGCGGCCCGAACCACCGAGCTCTCAGGCCGGGCCGCCCGTCGCCTCCGCGCCCGGCGATCTCGCCCTCGCGTGCCCGGCCGCTGCGCGACGACACCACTTGCCGCGAAATCGCGGAATCGTGGAATTCCCCGCGGCTCCGTGCGTGGACGGCTGCCGCGCGGCTCCGTGCGTGGACCGCTAGCGCGCGGCTTCGTGAGCGTCGATGAGCCGTTTGGGAGCCGTCAGGCACCACGCCTCGGTGACCAGCTCGAACAGCTCATCCGCGTCTATCTTCGCGAGGTGCACCACGACCCAGCCGAAGCGGCCCATGGTGAACTGGACCTCGAACACCTCCGGGCGCTCCGCCACCAGCGCGATCTGCTCCTCGATCGTCGCCTTGAGCCCCACGGTCTCCGTCTTCTCCCACAGGTAGCCGAAGCCCTTGTCGCGCACCTTCAGCGAGATCCAGTCGCCGCCGTCGCTCTGCTTGACCTCCGGCAGTTTCTTCAGCATTTCCAGGAACTCATCCACGCTCACACCCATGGCCCACCTTTACCAGAACCCACCGACATTTCCCTCGGCGTTCGTCCCCGTCCGCCGGGCCTCCGGGCCCGCGAGCCGTCGAACCGTCTCGCCGACGTGCACGAGGCGAGACGGAGTCCTCCCTGACGGGCCCGCGTGACCGGTTCGGGCGTCTCGCCGACGGCAGCGCCTTCCGGACCCGCGACGTCTGGGCCTGGGGGATCATCCTGGCGGTCCGGCTGACCGGGCGCGGCGTGGCCTGAGCCCAGGCCGCCGTCAGCCCGTGACGCCGGGCTCGCCGTTCTCGATGTGTCCCATCAGGCGGCGGGCGAAGGCGGTGTCCCCGGCGACGGTGATCCACAGGTCGTACCATCCGGTCGCGGCCCGCCACGGCACCCGGGCGGTGGCCCGGGACGCGAGCCGCAGCGTCCGTGCCGTCCCGCCGTAGGCCAGGGGCGAGATGGTCACGTCGGCCGGTTCGTCACCGGTGTTGACGACGACGATCTCGATCGTCCGCGCGGCCGCGTCGATCACACTGGACGTCTCCACCGGGTCACTCGTCCCGCCCCTGAACTCCCGGCGGAAGCCGTTGGGTCCGGTGAGGACGAGGACGTACGTGGGACACGGGAAGTAGACCACCTCGCGGGCGTGGCCGAGCACGTCGAAGTGCAACGGCCGGGCGAGCTCCCCCATGTAGCCGTACAGCGCCAGGTGCGCGCTCTCCGTACCGGTGTTGCTCATCGCGATCTCGACGGCGCGCCCGCTGGTCCGCGCCGAGGCGTCGGGCCGGTACGGCAGCACGCGAGCGGGTCTGACACCCGGTTCCCCGCGGGGCATCCGCTGCTCGGCGGGAACCTCGGGGTACCAGCGGCCGGTCGGGGCGCCCTGACCGGCCGAGATGCCCTGGACGAACGGAACGTCCGGGACGGTCAAGATGTCCTGGCCGCTCTGGGCGGCCAAGGTGCCCTGGGCGTGCGAAGTGCTCTGGACGAGCGAGATGTCCCGGACGGGTGGAATGCCCTGATCGGGCGAGGCGCTCCGGCCTGGCGAGGCGCTCTCCGGGATGTCGGGAACCGGCGTCTCCGGCGCGGGCCACGCCTCCGGCCGGGTGAAGTCGAAGGCGGAGGTGAGATCCCCGGCGACGGTCCGCCGCCAGGCGCTGATGTCGGGGGCCCTGATGCCGAGCCAGGTCTCCAGGAACCGGACCGTCGAGCTGTGGTCGAACGTCTGGGAGCAGACGTGACCCCCCACGCTCCACGGCGATATGACGATCATCGGGACGCGCATGCCCAGCCCGATGGGCCTCCCGGCGACGAACTCCCCCGGAGTCCCGTCGGGCGGGACGGGCGGGGGAACGTGGTCGAAGAAGCCGTCGTTCTCGTCGTAGGTGACGAAGACCGCGGTGCTCGCCCACACCTCCGGACTTGACGCCAGCGCGTCGAGAATCCGGTAGACGACCTTCCCGCTCTCCACGGCCGAGGACCCCTCCGGGTGTTCGGAGTCGGCGAGCGAGGTCACGACGTACGAGACCGCGGGGAGGCGTCCCGCCGCCACGTCGGCGGCGAACCACTCCCCCAGCCCGCCCGTCCGGGTGCGGCGCAGCGCCCGGTCGTAGAGCACCCGGTCGGCCGGATCGAGGCGTGCCGCCCTCTCCTCCAGCTCGGCGAGCATCGGCGCGGGATCCTCGGACGCGCGCACCTTCTCGTAGAAGGAGTGCATGCTGCTCTGCCCCAGTTTCGCCATGACCGCCTTGAACGCGGCGAAGAACTCCAGGTTGTTGCACTGGTAGTTGTCCCACTCCTGGTAGACCTGCCAGGAGTGCCCGGCCCGGGTCAGCAGCTCGGGCACCGTGGTCCAGGAGTAGCCCCGGTGCCCGTCCTCCTCGCAGGCGCCGTTGTCCACGGCCCGCTGTTCGGTACCGGGCTCGTGACCCGTGTGGCCGGAGACGTGGTAGTTGCGGTTCGGCGTCGTGGAGCTCAGCACCGAGCAGTGGTAGGCGTCGCAGATCGTGAAGGCGTCCGCCAGCTCATAGTGGAACGGGAGGTCCTCGCGGTCGTAGTACGCCATGGTGGACGGGCCCTTGTTGGGCACCCAGGCGTCGTTCCAGCCCACCGCCCAGGCGTTCTGCGTGCCGAGCCAGCTGTGGTCGTGACTGTCGAGCAGCATCGGGTCGGCTCCCGCGCGCTCGGCGGCCTCCCGCACCGGGAAGGGCAGGATCCCGTCCTGCTCGAAGATCGGCCGCAGTGCCCGGGTGGGCACCGCGTTGCGGTCCCCGTAGCCACGCACCCCGCGCATCCGGCCGAAGTAGTGGTCGAACGACCGGTTCTCCTGCATGACGAAGACGACGTGCTTGAGGTCGGAGAGGGTTCCGGGAGGGGCGGGCCGCGCCAGCAGGCGCACGAGAGAGGGGGGAAGTACGGACGGTGCCGACATTGACGCATCCCTTTGACGGCATTTCGGGCGATCCTCAACCTAACAACCCGGCTCCGTCCTTCCTATACCCGGGACACGGCCCAGACCATGGGCCGGTCGGCCCGTCCGTTCCCACCGCCGCGCGCGTCCCCCGGGACTTCGGGGACACTGGGCGGAGCAACCCATCCGGAGGAAGAGCATGAACGCACGTTCCGAGGCGGGCGGCCGCCTCACCGCCATGGGCACACAGTTGCTCGAAGTGCACATCTGGCTCCGCGAGATGCTGGAAGACCTCCAGGACAGCGTCGACGACTACTTCGACGGCAAGGGGCTTCCGCCACGGGACCTGCGCGCCCACTGCCTTTCCTTCTGCACGGCGTTGACGCGCCACCACACCGGCGAGGACAGGGGCGCGTTCCCGGCGATCGCCGAGGAGTTCCCCGAGCTGCGCAAGGTGCTCTCCGATCTGCGCACGGACCACAACCAGCTGGACTGGCTGCTGGGGAATCTGCAGAAACTGCTCGAGTCCCTCCCGGAGAAACCGGATCCGGCCACGGCCTCCAAGGTGCGCGAAGAGGTTGGGGCACTGTCGGCGATCATGCAGACGCACTTCATCTACGAGGAGAAGAAGCTGATCTCCGTACTCAATTCGATGGACGTGCCCGAGTGGCGTGAGAACCCGCCCGACTTCCTGCTGATCGACGACATGGATGATCTGGGCGGCAGCGTGTCGTCAACGATCCGGCCGCTGTAGCCGCTGGATCTGAAGACGCAGCTCTCGTTCTCGCTGCTCGTGCCGTTGCTCGCGACGCAGTTCCGATTCTTCGGCACTCTTCTCGTCCCAACGCGTCCGGGTCCGCCGGATCTCGTACAGGGTGATGCGAGACAGCCAGATGACGCCGATCGCGATGGCCATGGCTCCCCCCTGGATCCGGCCTCGCGGCCCCGTCCAGAGGTCGGCCGACGTCGTCCGGCAAAAATCTTTCCAAAAATCCACCGACGCAGTATTTTCCCGAAGGGGAGATCACGCCACCGGGCCGGCTCGGTTGGCCGGAACGATCGGCGAGGAGGCCGGATCTGCCAGTCGATCACAACATCCTTCAGGGGTGGTACGGCGAGTCGTACGTGAGCCTGCTCGCCTCGTGTGTGGGATTGACGGTCGCCAAGCCGCAGCCGGACGTCGACGGAATCGATCTGTTCCTCAACTATCCGCAGGCACGCGGCACGCGGTATCGCCCTCAGATCGACATCCAGGTCAAAACGGTTCGCACACCGCAGTACACGAATTCCAAGGAACTGGCGTACACCCTTGAGGCCAAACACTTCAACGAGCTCGCCGGCGGTGGTTTCGACACACCGCGCTACCTGATCGTGGTGCACGTACCGAGCCGTTCCTGCGAGTACGTTCATGCCGAACAGGAGGACACCGAGATCAGGGTCCGCCACCGCGGCTACTGGGTCTCGCTGGAGGACCAGGCGGTCATTCCCGGAAACGGTCAGAATTCCAAGACCGTGAGGTTGCCGCTGGCGAATGTGGTCACGCCGGCGGTCCTGCTGGAACTCATGATCCGCCCGGAGGCGTCATGACTCTCGGACAGGAGTATCTGGACGCTCTCGCCGGTCTGCGTCCGCAGGAGATCTCCACGTATCTCGCCAATGCCGGCTGGCTGGGCAGCGATGTCATCGGCCGTTCCCGGATCTGGGTCCTGGACGACACGGGCGGGGAGTTCGAGGTCCTCCTGCCCGGCGACACGGGGATGCGCGACTACCTGCCACGCATGGTGAGCCTCTTTCAGGTGCTCAGCGAGGTCGAGCAGCGACCGCAACCGGAGATCCTGCGCGACGTCACCGCGAAGAACATCGACTCCCAGCATTTCACCACCTACCCCGAGGGACCACCTGGGACGACGTCGGTGGTCGACGCCGTCGGCGCCTACGAGGGGCTTCGCGGGCTGTATATCGCGGGAGCCTACGCGGTGGACGGCGAACCCCGGCTGGTGCTGCCGAACCGGAAGCCCCGGACCGTCGAGGAGTTCCCCCGCCACGTGCGGCTGCGCCCGCCCCGAGCGGGCAGCTACGTGATCACCGCCGAGGTGCCCCTGAACCTCCGGCCGCCGGGGGCAGAGGCCCTGTTCCTGCCGCCGGAGGAGCCGTTCTCCCGCCGGGTGCTGCTCCGCCTCTACGACACGATCCGTGCGGCCAAGGCCGCCGCGACCGAGGCATCGGAGACCTCTGAGCTCTCACCGTTCGCCGACCGGGTGGGAGAGGGCATCTCAGTGACGCTCTGCCGCGCGCTGGCCCTGTTCGGCGGGGCGGACCGGGAGCGGCCGTTCAAGATCCAGTTTTCATGGGCGAGCACGCTGCCCACCGGTGTGCAAACCTCGGCCATCCGTTTCTCGGAACCGGAGATAGCCATGCTCACCCAGGCCGAGGAGGATCTCGGGGACCACAGACAGCAGGAACCAGAAGTCGACGTCACCGGGACGATCTTCAAGTTGGAGCGAGCCGCCCCGGAGCAGATGGGCTGGGTGGTGATCGAAGGGGTGGCAACCACGCGCGGACTCGAGCGGCGCACCAGGCGGCGGCGGATCTGGGTCCGTCTGGGAGGCGACGACTACAGCTCCGCGACCCGCGCCCATGATTACGGGTTGCGCGTACGCATGACCGGCGTCCTGGTACGCACGATGAGCAGGACACAACTGGAGGCGGTACGCGGGTTCGTCGTGCTGGAACACGGCTGAACCATCCCTGACAAGGCGCAACGAACCGTCCCCGGCAAGGCCCAGCAGCCCGCCACCCGGCAGAGCCGGCGAACCCTCACACGACAGGACGCAGCGGCCCGTCACCTGGCCGCATGAGCGCGCGGAAATGCCCGACGAGCCTGCGTACCACCTCGGGATCACGGAGGACCACGCCGACCTCCAGGTTGTGGGCGAGCGCCCGGTCGGTGAGGTTCGCGCTGCCGAGGAGCGCGACGTTCTCGTCCGCGGCGACGACCTTGGCGTGCAGCGCGGGAACCGAGCCGCCGACCTTCGCCCTGCCCGCCCAGGCCCAGAACGTGACCAACGGGCGGAGCGCCTCAAAGGGTGCGGTCGCGGCGGACCCCCCGCGTAACGCGCCGCCGTCCTCGACGGTGTCCTCCAGGATCAGATCGACATGGACGCCTCGCCTGGCCGCCCGGTCCAGTTCTCGCACCACCTCGGCGATGCCGAACGCGGCGAAGCTCACCAGGAGCAGCGACGTACGGCTGGCGCGGATCACCTCGACGATGACCGAGCCGGTCAGCCGGACGGGTACCTCGTCGCTGTGCGGACCGCTGACCACGACGTCGGTCCTGCGGCGGCTCTCCTCGGCGTACATCCGGGACGCGGTCTCCAGCGCGAGCGCCACCGCCGAGCCCGGCGGCGGCGGGTCGGCCGCCGACCAGGCGGCGACGAGCCGGGCCGCCCGCGCTCCCATGACGGCCCCTGTCCTGGCCTCGGTCAGCAGGCCCCGCACCGCCGGGTGCGGCTCGGGGTGTTCGCGCAGGATCCGCGCCCACGCCCGCACGTGGACCTCGGGAAGCTCCCGCGCGAGCGCGGCGACAACGGCGGGCAGGTCACCGGCGCCCGGCAGACTCCCGACGTCCGGCGGGTCACCGGCGCCCGGCAGGTCGCTCACCGCGCGGCCAGGAACCCGATGCCGAGGTCGCTGACGGTGTCGACGAGTAGGGCCCGGTCCAGGTAGTGATTGCCCCGCTCGCACGAGGTCTCGGACGCGAACAGGCAGGCATGGCACGCCGAGCCGTACAGATGGCCGTGTTCCGCCGGGTCGCGTTCGGCGCAGAGCGGATCGGAGCTGCACAGCCCCGCGGCGTCCAGCGCCTGGTCGATGAGCGTGCCCAGCCGGTCCCTCCTGCCCAGGGTGACCAGGCCGCCCAGGGTGCCCTCGCTGTCGGGGGCCGCGGTGTACAGCAGCACGCCCGCCATGGGCTGCGGGCCGGTCCCGGAGTAGATCCGCTCGCCGATGCCCGCCGCGCTGTAGCCGCTCTCCAAGGCGAACTCCCGGATGAGCGCGTGGGCGAAGGTGTGCAGCAGCAGGTAGCGGATGCCCGGCCAGTGACCCGGTTCGAGCCGGCGCCGGGCCCGCCACGTGTCGTGTCCCCTGCGGAGCCGCGCGCGGCGTCTGCGGACGTCGGGGCGCCGTTCCCAGGTGGCCAGCTCCTCCTCCCGGAAACGCAGGAAGATGCCCTCGCCCCGCATCTCCGCGCACGGCACCCAGGTGGGCCGGGCGACGGAGATCGGCGCGAACTCGGTGTCGCCGCCGTCCTCACCCCATTCGGGGGCGTCGATCCGGGTGAAGCCGTACAGGGCCGACACCTGGCGTAACCGGGTGACCAGGACTACCTCCTCCAGCCACCGTTTCCCCTCGGCGGGGGGTCGTTCCTTCTCCGTGGTGAAGTCGGGCAGCCTGACCGGCTGCGCGCGGGTGAAGGCGTTCCATTCGGGGGTCACCAGGTCCAGTTCGTCATCCTGGTCGTCGTCGCCGGGACTCTCGGCGTGCCGCCGGATCGCCTTCCAGACCTCGTCGACGCCGTACTGCTCCAGCTCCGGCCAGCATCGCAGGTTGGGCAGCAGCTCCTTGGCGTCCTCCTCCGGGAGTCTCGCCGCCAGCTCCAGCATCTTCCACAACTCGGCGACCCGCTGGTCGATCTCGGCGTCGGCCTGCGGAAGGGTGAAAGCCTTGAGCTGCATGCCGAACCAGCTGTTGGTGGCGCCCAGGCCGATCGTCCGGGCCTCCTCGCCGCACCCCTGGAACTGGTCGGACCGCAGGTGAGGGTGGCGCCCCCGGCAGCGCGGCAGGTTCGGGACCATCTTCTCGCCGATCGCCTGCGCCATCGACCGTTGCGGGACACCGCACGAGCACCGCACCCACAGGCTCGCCGCGTCACCGGTGGTACCCTGCTCCTCCAGGGTGAGGGTGTGCCCGCCGTACTCGGGAACGACTCCCCGGTGGGCGAAGAACATCCAGGGGAAGTCGTCGAGGTGCCCGTGGACGCAGGCGAGGACGAACCGGGCGGGCACCGCGGTGGGCCGGCCCCCGCCGCTGCCGCGACAGCCGTGCACGTAGCGGATCCGGTCGGGGGAGAAGGCGTGCGGCAGGAGCTCGAACAGGCCGGTCTCCACCGGGGCAAGCAGCCCGCACCTGGGGTTGGTGCAGCGCAGCCAGCGCGGGAACAGCGTGACGGGCACCCCCACCCGGGTCCACTCCCCGAAGGAGTCGGACGACTCGGGGATGTGGGGAGGGGTGCGCAGCGCCTCCACCGGCGCCCGCAGCTTGGCCCGCACCGCCGCGAGCAGCCGGTCCTCCGGAACGACCTGGGTCCTGAGCGGATCCCACTCGTCCAGCCCGCACACCATCACCGACAGGTTGGGCATGTCGGCGACCGCCCCCACGCCGTAGGTGTGCAGGAGCTGGTTGGGACGCAGCTCACCGACCCGCAGGCTCGATCCGGTCATCGGACGCTCCCCTCGGCCGGGAAAGCCGGTCATCAGGCACCTCCCCCTGCCATGAACGGCGGTTCCCGGGTGATGGCGAGGGGGTCGTCCTCGGGCAGGAGCAGCAGGCGCACTCCCGGCTCGACGTCCCGCAACGAGGTCGGGCAGGTCATCGGCCGCCAGCGCCCGTCCTCCGGGCGGCGCAGCAACCCGGAGGCGTCCTTGGGCAACCCGGCCGCGCGGTCGTTGTAGGCCAGCCGTCGGCCCGGCACCCGGCGTTCGTTGTGCCACTGGTCGAGCCGGGCGTCCAGGTGACGCTCGACCTCGACGCCCACCCCGTTGTCCGCGGTGACCTCCCGGGCCCTGCGCTTGACGAACCGCACCACGTGGTCGGCCAGCTCACCGGCCCGGTCGAACCGCCCGGCGCTCAGGTTGCCGTTGTAGGTGGACTCCAGGTTGCGCACCAGGGAGACCAGCACCCCGGTCAGCCCCCGGTCAACGGCGCGCTCGGCGAACGGTGTCACCGACAGCGCCTCCACGTGCCGGTAGACGGTGGCGTGGAAGTGCTCGAACGTCTCGTAGTGCGACAGGTCACGAGGCCGGGCCCAGTTGTAGACCGTGAACACCAGGCCCGGCGCGGCACGTCCGACCCGGCTGGTCGCCTGGATGTACTCGGCGGCGGACTTCGGCTGGTTGGAGACGACCATCACGCCGAGGCGGGACACGTCGACCCCGACGGCGATCATGTTGGTGGCGAGCAGGATGTCGATCGGGCGGCGCCTGCGCTCCTCGCGGTCGTCGGTGAACGCCTGCTCCAGGTGGTCGAGCACGATGGGGATGTCGGAGGACGACAGCCGGGAGGTGAGCTCCTTGACGACCGGATCCCAGCGGCGGGAGAACCCGCGGTCCTCGGCCCGCGACAGGCGGGTGGAGACGTCGTCCTCCACCATGCGGCGCATCGCGCCCAGGTCGCGCAAGCTGTTGAAATAGCCGACCAGGGTCATGTACGGGTCGGTGACCCGGTTGCGCCCGTATCTGTCGTGCAGGGTCTGGGCCGCGCCGAGCACGGCGACGTACACCCGGATCAGCACCGACTTGTTGCGGACGCCGTGCGCGCAGATGCCGACGTAGCGGCGGCCTGGCCGGTGCCCGGACGCGGCCGGATCCACCGGGCGCTGCCGGGAGAAGAAGTTGTCGCCGATGTCCAGCCCCGGCGGCGGGAAGATCTCGGTGTGCCGGTCGAAGAGCGCCCCGATCTGCTGCTGTGCCCGTCGCACGGTCGCGGTCGAGGCGATCACCTTGGGCCTGACCCGCCTGCCGCCCGGGAGCTCCCAGGTGGCGAGCCGGTCGACGGCCGTCTCGTACAGGCCGGCCAGGGATCCCAGCGGGCCGGAGATCAGGTGCAGCTCGTCCTGGATGATCAGATCCGGCGGCCGGAGCCGGGACACGCCGACGATCCTCGCGGACGGCAGCGCCCCCTTGGCGGGATGCCTGGCCGACGCCGACGACAGCTCCCAGTCGTTGGACCCGGTGTCCTCGGTCACGTATCCGTGCCGCTCGCACCGCTGCCCGACCCGGCCGAACAGTGCCTGGGTCTCGCCGCGCCAGGGGAGCTGGGCGAACTTGTCGACCGTCGCGATGACGAGGCTGGGCAGCAGCCGGTAGATCTCCTCGTCCACCAGGACGACCGGGAGGCCCTCGGGGTCGGTGACGTCGTTGAAGTCGCAGTAGAGGTTGTTGCAGAACACCTGGGTGCGGCGCCGGGTCGGATCGACCACGATGTTGATGCCCGCCTCCAGCACCTCGCCGCACCACGGGCAGCCGGTGAGCTGGTGCGGGGAACCGGCGGCGCGCACGAAGCCCCGCCGTCCCGCCTTGCGCAGCTGCTTCAGCCAGTCGGCGGCGTCGTCGGTCTTGTTGGGTGTCACCCGCGCGCCGACCCAGAGGCCGATCCGGAACGGCGTCGTCCCCCATGTCGTCTCGTCGCCGCGGCGCAAGTGCTCGCACGCGCAGATCAGCGCGGTGGCGCGCTGGAACTGCTGGATGGTGAGCAGCCGCAGGGTGTAGCGCATCAGCACCGCCACGCCCACCGACGGATCGTAGCCGCCGAGCGGCGGGCCGAGCCTGCGGATCGCCAGCGTGAACGCGGTCAGGCCGAGATACGCCTCGGTCTTGCCGCCGCCGGTGGGGAACCAGAGCAGGTCGGCCAGCGCGTCGCCGTCACTCTCGGGGGCACCGCGCTCGGCATGACCGGGATCGGCCAGTGCGGGCAGGTTCAGCAGCAGGAACGCCAGCTGGAACGGACGCCACCGGTGGTTGTCCGGCGTGTCGACCCGCCTCAGCGCCTCCTCCAGGGTAGTGGCGGGGTTCTTACGCCGTACGGCCGCCGCCAGCGTGTGCACGCGTTGCAGACGCATCGCCTCGTTGGCGAACCGGAAGGCCCTCAGCGCGCTCCCGTCGTACGCGTTCCCCTCTGGCGCGTTCCCGCCTTGTGCGTTCCCGTCGTACGCGCTCTCTTCGCCGCAGAGCAGGTCGATCCCGGCCTCGATCCGGTCGGCCGCCCTGCGCGCCGTGGCCAGCACCTCGTGCGGCGTCCTGCCGTACGGATCGAGCCGCTCCCCGGAGTCGGCGAGGCGCCCCTCCTGCCGGTCGATCCAGGAGCGGTATCCGGTGACCAGCGGCGACAGTCCCCTGCGCAGCGCGGCGGCCGGAAGGCGGGCGAGCACCTCCATGTCGAGCACCAGGTCGGCCAGCTCCGGCAGGTCAGGGTCGGCATCCGGGTCGGGAACGCCGGTGAACGGGATCTCGTAGCCCGGCACGGCCCGCATCTCGATCAGGACCGCCCGCATCGGGTCGTCCGGCGCCTGCCGCGCCGTCACCCCCACCCCGTGGCCGACGGCGAACTCCGGGTGGAAGCGGTAAGCCATGGCCAGCCGCCGCTGCTCGGCACGGTCGATGTCGTCGCCGCCGCTGAAAGTGTCGGGCCGGGCACGGAAGATCGGCCCGCCGTCCACGGCGGTGACGCTCATCCGCGCCTGAAACAGCCAGGCCCTGGCCTCCAGGGTCTGCGGTCTGGGCGTGGTGTTGACCAGGAAGACCGAGACCAGCCAGCCGCCGTCGTGACGGCGTGCCCGGCCACGGACCACCACGTGCTCGTCGCAGGGCATCCGCTCCGGACCGAGCCGGCCCTCCCGCAGTGCCAGCCGCACGACTCCAGAGTCGGGGGCCCGCGACCAAACCCTCCCACCGGTCGCGCCCGCCCCGCCCCCTCCCCCCTCGGGACCGTCGACGCGCTCGTAGCGTGCCCAGTGGCCGCTCACCTTCAGCTCGGCCGTCTCACCGTCCACGAAGACCGTGCAGCCCAGGGCGGAGGGCATCAGGCTCGCGGCGGTCAGGACGGACGGCTCCGCCTCGTCCTCCCCCACGTCGGCGCCGTCGGTGTCGGCGCCGTCGTCCATCAGGTCCGGCTCGATCGTCTCGCCCTCGGGGGCGAGCCTGCCCAGGATGTAACGATCGGTCGGGCGCTCCTTGAACTCCTCCTCCTCGTCCCCGAAGGGGCCGTGGAGGTCGTGGACGACCAGCTTCTCCAGCTCGTCCCGGATCCGGGCCTCGTCGGGACGTTCGAGCACCGTCTCACCGCTCATGGCGATCACTGTAGGGGCAGAGCCTGACATTCCGCCGGTGGTCATACGAGACCAGGCGAGCCACTCACGACCCGCGTTCGCCCCAGTGGACGGCACCGGAACCTCACACCCAGAGCTCCCGGCGGTGATGGTTGTGGTGATCAACCCGTCTACCAGGGGCTCTAGAAGCTGTTCGGAGCTCGGATCTAGGTGAGGCCCGATGGCGGACCCTGGGGTGGGAAGTGCGAGAACGGTGGTCGACCGGGTGGGGTTCGGGCCGCTCCGATGATCCTTTTCGGGTGTTCCCATAGGGCATTCCAGATGAATCATTAAATATGGGGCGTATGGTGCACAAATGCATCCCCCGAAACAGCCCTCACAGCACCCTCCCCCCATCGGTCCGCCACCCGGACGGCGGCCAGGCTCACCTCCGCCGCCCAGGATGAGCGGCAAAAGCGTGTCGATCATCATCGTCACCGCGCTTATCGCGCTCATCGCGGTGGTAGGCGTAATCGGCCTACTGGGCGGCCTGACCACCTTGTCAGGCGACGGTGCAGAGAAGGCCGTGGCGAAGCCGGCAGCTTCGACGTCGACGCCCGCCAAGGCGCTTTCCACGGTCAATAACGCCGAACCAAGCATGGAACCGACGCTCACACCCGACCCATCGACGCCCACACCCGACCCGTCGGCGTCGGCACGCGAAGCCGTGTTCACGGCCTCGGTGAAGCAGCGGAAAGCGCTAAAGGACGCCGATTCCTACAAACTGGGACGGCTCGGCTGGAACATATGCAAGGCGCTGGAGGAAGGAAAGGGCTTCGCCGAGGCTGCGGCCCTCGGCACCAGCGGGTTTGACCTGGATACGTCTGAGTACATAACGAGGGTCGCCATCGTCAACCTGTGCCCACAGCAGCGGGACAAAATTCCCGTCTAGGAGCTGCTCAGAGTTCGGATCATGTAGTTGAGGTGAGGAGCTTCAGCCACATGACCGAGCCTCGGAGGTAGAGCCCGGTCTCGTAGCTTTCCGGGGTTTTGTCGTAGCGGGTGGCTAATCCGCGCCAGGTCTTGATCTTCTGGAAACAGCGTTCGACGGTGTTGCGCTGCAGGTAGCGCTGCGGATCGAAGACGACAGGCCGCCCGCCCGCTGATCCTTTCTTCCTCCGGCTGGCCCGCTGATCGCTCTTCTCCGGGATGACCGCGCTGATCCCGCGGCGACGCAGATAGACACGCACCTGGCCGTTGACAGGAGGAGTAAGCCTTGTCCGCGGCCACCGCAGCAGGGCGGGTCCAGGACGGCCGACCCGGCCAGGGATGCGGATCTTGTCCAGGACGGTGATGAACCGCGGGCAGTCAGCGGCTTGGCCAGGCGTGAGCACGAAAGCCAGCGGCAACCCGGAGGCGTTGACCGCGACATGGACCTTGCTGCTCAGCCCGCCTTGGGATCGGCCAAACTCGCCAGCCTTTGCCCGGGCCTTGCGGCGTCGCCGTGTAGCGGCACGATCCTGCTGCGACGTGTCCGCGTCGGGTGTGACCTGTGGCGCATCACCCGCAGCACCGGCGGCTGCTCGGGCAACGGAGCCCCCTTTTCCTCGGTCAGCAGCCTGCCCCAACGCATTCAGGGTCTCCCCGGCCACCGCCAGCCCGGCCGACTCCTAATGGGCCCGCACGATTGTTGAGTCCACACTGACCACCTCCAACCCGACCTGCCCGCGCGAGGCGGCCTCGGCGATCGGCGCATCCATCACCCCCTGAAACACCCCGGCCTTGACCCAGCCGTTGAACCGCGAGTAGAGCGTGGCCCACGGCCCGTAGCGTTCCGGAACATCACGCCAGCCAGATCCCGTACGAAATCCCGTTGAACTGATCACGCATCCGCCGCGGCAACGGCCCGATACCCGCCACCGGCAAATACGGATCGACCAACACTCACTCGGCATCCGTCACATCAAAACGCGCCACCTCCGAGTTCGGGGTGGGACAGGGTGACGAGCACGAAAAGGTCGGCCACAGGTGCCCCCAACTTAGTCCGGGATGTCCGCCGTGAATCCCATTGACCTCCGACCCTTCCGTGAGCGAATGAGAGCGGGGAGTATGGCGCCACCCTTTATTCAAACCTGCCCGCGTGGCGTCGTCCGCCTGCACGGCCGCCGAATCTTGCGGCGAAACGGCCTATTACGGCTTACATAAAATCATCGTTCAATGATGGATAAAACATGAGCGGACGCCGCTGTTGAATTTAGAAAGCTTGTCCTGTAGCGTCCACTCATGATCCTTCTGGGAAATCTTCCTAAAATCTTATGAGCGTTCGTCTACCACGATCGAACCCTGGGCGGATACCCCTTCCCTCTATATGGATTCACAGGAGTTCACTCCCATGACCTCAACGAGGTTTCTCCATGCCATTTTCGGGATCGACGGAAAGAGCCACAACATGAAATTGCCATCGAAGTCGAAGGGCAGGAGCGTCGTCGCGGTGACCACGGGGTTGTTGACGATGACCGTTCTCCAGGCTTCCCCGGCGCGGGCCGACGGAATCTACAGGTGGGAGAACGAACGCAGTAACGGTTATTTGGAGGTGTCGGGCTCCTCCTTGAACGACCATGCGTCGGTTCTCACCTGGCCCTTTAACCCGAGCTCGCTCAATCAGTGGTGGATAGACACCAAGATGGAGAACGCAAGCGGCGGAGGCTATTACAGGCTGGAGAACTACAACAGCTGGAAGGTGCTCGACCGCTGGGACGAAGGGATGTACAGCACCGGTCGGTGCGGCAGGGTGATGCAGTTTTCCGATACCGGGCAGGACTGGCAGAGATGGAAATATCGAAGGTACTGGAGCGCGCACTACGGTCGAGATTTCATAATGTGGATCAACAAATACGGTTGCAACGGTGACCCGTATCATGACGTCCTTACGGCGGACATCGAGGACAGCGCCATGACTTTTCTGCACACCGAAAGTCACTGCGACGACACCAGTTATGGAATACCCACGCACTGCTACTGGAAGAGAGACGGAGTGTAGTGGGGAGGTCCGCCACGAAGATAAAGGGTTCGCCCCGGTCCCCGACACCGCGTGATGCGTCGAATCCGTCCCGCCCTCCCCGCGAACCTTCGAAATCCATGTGTGGAGCCCAACCAGGACGGTCCACGCGAATGAGAAAATGTCATTCACCAATCTTCCGGCATAGAGATCACAGAGGTGAGTCCAGATGACATCCATGCGGCGATTCAAAAGACCGAAACCGGCAACTCTGGTGCTCTGCACCGTTCTGGGCGGAGTTCTCGTTGGTTGCGGCACCGAAACCCATGCGGGCGGCTCCGCCGGGAGGACTGCGGCTCCACCGTCTTCGACACCGGGGATCTCCGCCTTCCCCTCACCCACGGGACCGAGTTCGACTCCCAAACCCAAGGTGATCGACGAACCAGTGGTGGGAGAAATACCCAAGATTTCCGACAGCGGCAAGATCCCCATGCCGCTTGACCCGTACACGAGCTCGATGATGGACCTGAAGACCATCGACGTGGCCCAGGAGGCGGCAGCGGCGGACTGCATGAGGGCTCTGGGACACACCGGGTGGACCGCCAACATGCTGCGCACGTGGGACGAGGAGAGCTACAAGGAGTTCGACTTCTTCGAGTACATCAACCCGGAAGAGGCAGCGAGATCAGGTTATCCAAGGCCTCCGGCCGAATCGACGCTCAGGGTGACCGACGGCGAGAAGGCTCCGAAAAAGTCTCCCACCAGCCGGGAGGTGGAGGCCTTCGAAGGAATCAGGACCGGGACGACCACCGACCGCGCCGTCCCGGAGGGAGGGTGCCTCGGGGAGGGGCAGCGAAAGGTCCGCGACGAGGCGCTTCCGATCGACGCCCGTTCCCTGGCCGCCGACGCACGAAAGTCCGCGATGCAAGACAGCCGGGTGAAGGCCGCACTGGACTCCTGGCGATCCTGTATGCGAAAGAACGGCCTGCAGCAGCACCAGGACCCCGTCATCCTGCGCTTGAACTTCCTGTGGGTGTCCCGTAAGGCCGGTACGCCGGCAGATGACCGGGAGAGGCAAACGGCCGCCGTCGACGCGCGATGCCAGCAGGAGGTGAACCTCGTCGGCGTTTACAAAACCGTGCGAGCCGCGTATGAGGCCCGGCTGGTGGACGCCAACAAGAGCAAGCTGATCCAGAAAAAGGCGATTTTCGAGGGATGGGTGAGAAACGCGGAGTCCGTCCTCGCCGGAAGGTAGCGAGTCCCCTGGGCATGGGCCCCGCGATCAGGCATCACTACTCCGGCCCCGCGGACGACGGGGGTATGTACGCCGCCGGGCGGCGGTGAGCGACGTCCGCCGTGAGACCTTCAGATGCCGTTCGGTCCACTGCTCAGCGGCCCCATCATCCGACCACCCTGAATGACACCTTGAAAGGATGGAGAAATGAATCCGCGTTCAGGACGAAAAGCCAAACGCGTGCTCTTCACGATCGTGGCGCTCGTGACAGCCGCGACCATCGTTCCGGCGACCTCGGCGCAAGCCGACGGAATATATCGGTGGAGGAACCAGGCTACCAATGGATTCCTTGAGGTATGGCTCTCGTCTACGGAGGACATGGCCAGAGTCATCACCTGGGACGGGCCTCCGTCGAACAACCAGGCGTGGGAGGACTATAAACTCGAGGACGGCGACTATAGTCTAACAAACTACAACAGCCTAAAAAAGCTCGACCGCTGGGACACGGGAGTAATCGACTACGAGGGAAGATGCAGCTATGGAATACAGTATCAGGGGAACGGCCAGTCATGGCAGCGCTGGAAGTACCGTAGAGTCTGGGACGATGGCTACCGGCGCGATTTCATCATGTGGAAGAACCAGGCGGGCTGTAATGGCGACCCGCACCACAACGTTTTTTCCGCGGAATCCGCCGGCAGCATGTACACAACTCTGTACCACACCGAACATTGTGACTACACCGGCGGACCGTACACGCTCGTCGACTATTGCAAGTGGAAAAGAAACGGGGAGTAAGGGTCCTTGAACGCGGCCGGTCGTCGCCCGTCCACGCATCCCTGAAATCTTTTCAAACCCATACTCCCGGTTACGGCGGACACAGAGCCCGAGCGTGCCCGCCGTGACCGGACATCCAGAATGAACGGGGGCATCCAGCGCGCTGGGGTACGCCGGGATCGTCACCCTCGCCGACAATGCTTGCCTAGGCGCTGAAGGTCTGGTCGTCACGCCACACATAGGCGTGATGTTCATCTGGCCTTGACCGCCTGCGCATTGTGCAACATTCGTCACTCTAAGTTGGCATGACATCGCCGGAAGTGCTCGGAATGAAAGTTCCGGCTTCGAGAGTCGTTCCCGCTCCTCCATCTCACTTTGGTGGTTCCTTATGTCACGTACGGTACCGAAGAGGTTGACGTTCATTTCCGGCGTGGCCGCCGTACTTCTTTTCGGGGCGCTCATGCCCCTTCAGGGAAGTGCGGCGGCCGACCCGTTGGAAGCACATGTTCAGGGAGGGGGGATTGTCAAGTCAGCTTCCGGGATGCCACCGGAGATCTCGCAGGTAGTTCCCGGCCAGCGAGATCGTCTTCTTCCGAAGCGGTGGAGGACGTCAAAGGATCTCGCCTTCGCCACGGCGGGTGATTCCACCGGGTTTCATGTCCTGGTAGCACGGGGGGACGCCGGCTACCAGTGGCGCACGGTCGCCACGCTCAGCGAGCCGGGGATGGACACCGACCAATGGATCGGCAATGCCTGCCTGACCGGGGCGGGCAACCATGTGATGGTCGTCTACGCTCCGCGCCATTTCACCAACAGGCCCGAACTCTTCGCGCGAGGAGCCTTCGCGGCGGTGGTCGACATCGACAGCGGAGCGGTCGTCAAGCTCCAGGATCAGGTCACCCTGGCGTACTTCAACCCGGGCTGTGGTGCGGATGACACCGTCGCGCTCACTCAGGGGGCTGACGAGAAGCACCGCACCAGCCGGCTGCTCCGGGTGAAGACCGGCGAAGGCCGAACCACCGACCCCGTCGTCATTCCGGGGCAGATCACTTCGGCGGTCCCTTATAAGGACGGTTACGCGGTAGCCAGGGGCGCCGCCCTCGTCTCCGTTTCCGGCTCAGGGAAGCTGAGGACACTGGCCGAGACCGGCTCCGTCCCCTTCGACATCCGGGTGGACGAACAGGGCGGGATCGCCTTCGCCGAGGAGGCTGCGGGTCGTATGACCGTTCGTTACCACCACGGTGGTGAGACCAGGACCCTGGCCGAGGGCGATCTGGGGGAACTCTCGATCCGCGCGGGCAGCGAGGGCAGGGTCTTTCTCGTCGGCAGAGCGGAGAAGGTTCGGAAACTTCCCGGCACGATGGCCGTCCTCACCGCTCCGGCCACCGGTCAGGTCTCCTCCCAAGGTGAACTCGTCGTCACCAGCGCAGCTCGGCGCGGCCTGCGGGAAGGGCTGCGCGGGGATCCCAGGGACACCGGAATCGACGGTGTCGGCAGAGACGGCGCGGTCGACGGAGGCGCCGAACGAATCGACGTGAAAGCAGAGGTCCCCGAGACGAGGGCGAAGCTGAGCTTCGAGATGGTGCCGAAAACAGGATCCACGCCGACGGGTCGTGCCGGCACGGTGATGAATCCCAGACTCGCCAAGATCACGAAACAGGCGAGGAAGGCCGAGGACGGTCCGCAGCAGAGCATGGCCGCGGAAGATCCGATCGATACGGGCTACACGTGTGCGGTGCCACGTAACGACGCGAAACTCCAGACCTATCAGCCCCACTGGCGCCAGGTGGAGTGGGCCGTCGATCAACTGGTGCAAAAACGGCTGACACTGAGCCGGGGCCCCGACTGGAAGAGATCGGGACTGCCCGCCTGGTCACCGCAGACCATGTTTCCCGCCGAGGACCTGCAGGGCGGAGGACGGGTTCCGACGAACATCATGCTCGGCATCCTGGCGCAGGAGTCGAACCTCTGGCAGGCCCAGCGGCGGGTCTCCGAAGGTGAGACGGGCAACTCGCTGGTGGGCAACTACTACGGAGTCAACGTCTATGACAGCGATCCTTCCAACGACTGGACGATCGACTTCTCCAAGGCCGACTGTGGATACGGCATCTCCCAGCAGACCGACGGGATGCGCAAGGCCGGTTCGGAGCGGCCCGGCGAGGTGGCCTGGCCGCAGGACAAGCAGAAGGCCGTCGCCCTCGACTACGTCACCAACATCGCGGCCGGCCTGCGCACGCTAACGCAGAAGTGGAACCAGATCCGCACCGACACCGGCGGACAGATGATCGCCAACAACGGTGACTCCTCCAAGCTGGAGAACTGGTACTTCGCGATCTGGGCTTACAACTCCGGCTGGCACCCCAGGGCGCAGGCCAACGGTAACGACGCCGAAGGCAAGCCGAACAACGGCGCCTGGGGGCTCGGCTGGACCAACAACCCCTCCAGTTCCATCTGGAAGCAGGGACGCCACCCGTTCCTGGACGGCAACGCCTACGCGGACGCCGCCACCCCGCAGTACTGGCCCTACCAGGAGAAGGTGCTCGGCTGGGCGGCCTGGCCCATCACCAAGACCTACTGGGACACGAGTCTCAATAAGTACCAGGAACAGGCGGGCTACAATCCCGCCTGGTGGAACGACACCCTCCATCGTTCCGCGATAGTCCCGGTGATCCAGCAGGCGAACCTTTCCGTCGTCGATCTCAGCGCGTTCTGTGTCGCGCCGGGAAGCTCGGGCGGGGATCACAACGACTGCCGGCCCGGCACCGTCAATCATGAGGACCCGGCCTCCACGCCGCGGGGCACGTGTCTGCGCGCAGACTTCAAATGCTGGTGGCACATCCCGAAACTCTGGAAGAGCTGCCCGGTCCAGTGTGGGAACGAGGGCACCATCCGCTACTCGGACCCTTCCTGGGCGTCCACCGAACGCGAGGAACCCAAGGATCTCTGGTATCCGTGCCTCACTCCCGGCCTGCCGTCCGGCGCCCTCATCGTCGATGACGTTCCCCGTACCGCTCCCGCCGTGCGAGGCGATTGCGACAACATGGGCTGGACCAACTCGGGAACCTTCACCCTGGAGTTCGGCAAGGACTCCGCGGGAAAGGTTCCCGCCAAGGCGGACTTCCAGCAGCTCGGCAACGGTTTCGGCGGCCACCAGTGGTTCGCTTACACGCGCAACGCGGGCCACAACGGGGCGGTCATGAGAGTCACCGGCACGTGGACTTTGGACCAGCAGGTCAACGGGCTCAGAGAGATCTTCGTCCACCTGCCGGACCACTATGGATACACCAGACAGGCTCGATACGACGTCCACACCGCCCAGGGCATCAGACCACGAGTGATCACGCAGCGACCTGTCAAGGCGAACCCCGGTCAGCGGGCGAACCGCTGGGTGGCCCTCGGTGTGTTCAATTTCTCCGGCTCGGCGAAAGTGTCGTTGAGCACTCTCAACGGTAACGGCGTGGGAGACGAAAGCGTGGCTTTCGACGCGATCGCCTTCGCCCCGGCCTCCTGTCCATGACGTCTCCCGAGCGTCGGCGTAATCAGTCTCACGGCCGGAATCTCCCTCGGCGTTGTCTCACGTGACTTCTGACATCGATTTCGAATGGCTTCCCGGACCTATAGCGCCTTTACCGGCAGGCTGGATCGGCATCCCACTGACGAGTGATCTCGTTCCTCGCCTCTCTTGACAGGTGGAAAATCCATTGTTCTCAGCTGGGAATCGTTTCCGGACGCGTGTGGCGACGTTGACGGTGATCGGTATGCTCGCGGCTTTCCTACAGTCGTCCACGGCGCCCGGCGCCATGGCCGGCCAGTCCCCGGCTCCGGCGCCGGTGGGCGGGCCGGCGCGACCGCAGCCCCCCGACGAGGCCAGCGCTCCAACGGCGTATCGGCCGGTCGAACGTCCGGAAAGCGAATTGCACAAGAAGCTGGCAGGGCAGAAACCCGATTTCGGTGACGACGACCCGCTCTCCAAGGCGTGGAAGCACGGAGAGATCAGCGTCGACGAGTACGCGCGTTACTCGGTCGAACGCCTCACGCGCCCGCAGAAGGTCCCAAAGAGACTACGGGCGCAGGAGGGAGTACCGCACGAGGCGGGTCTGGCCCTCCACTACGCATTGTCGCTGGCCGAGCGGCAGGCGTCCCCCGAGACCAAGGCATGGCTGAAGGACGCCTTCGAAAGCCCCGGCCCGATCACGAGGCGGCCTTCCGTGTCACCGGAGTCCGCCACGCCGTCCGCGGCGTGGAACGAGTGTGGTGACGCCTTCCTCTACCTGGAGCAGTATTTCTCCTGCGTTCACACCGAGAACACGACGATTAAGTTCGAAATCTATTACAACGTCGACGGTCTCACCTCGGAAGATGGGGTCCAGGCTGTGGACGGCAACGGGAACGACATTCCCGACGCCATCGACGCCATCACCTTCAATCTTGTCAAGGCGTGGGAACAGTACGAGTCCTGGGGATACGACATCACCGGCCAGGGAGTCCAGGTGGCCGTCGGATTCGATTTCGGTGGAGTCAATCCCAATCATCCGGGCATCACCATTCCCACAGGAGGGCCCGGCAGTGACACCGGAGGGCCGGTGATCCTGCTTCCCCCCGATCCAGGCGACCCGTTTCCGTCGACCCCCGGCACGCGGCAACATTGGAGGTACACCTACCTCCCCTACCACGAGATGTTTCACGCCGTGCAGTATCACTATCTGTCCACTGCGCACCTGGGTGCCAACCTGACGTCCATCAACTGGTGGATGGAGGCCACCGCTGAGTGGGCTACCCACGAGATGTACAAGAAGATCAACCCCTTTGGCCCGAAGCCGGACGCCTACGCGCAGAACCTGGCGTTGTTCCTGCGGAAACCCGAGCAGGCGCTGAACGTGGCGTTCTCGCCGTGGAGCCCGAGTCCCAAACGGCAGTACGGGGCATTCATCCTGGCGAATTATCTGACCGAGGCGACCGCGTTCGACTTCGTACGGCAGACCTGGCAGGTGATGGAAGACAAACTTCCGCTGGAGGCCATCGACCAAGTGCTGACCGGCTATGGCCGGAACCTCAAGAACGAACTGGAGGGCTTCACGGTCGCCAACTACCGACTGGGGGCCAAAACAACGAATTTAACCGCTTTTCTCGGTGCCGCTGACGGCTACAGTGACCCGCACGCCCCCAGTGTCTGGCGTGACCAACTTTCCCCCGACAACCGTCCCGCTCGTGCCGTGGAGACGGCCCTGGCCTGGGGAGGGTCGGCGGAAGGACTGGTACCCGCGATCCAGCCCGGAGGCTCCTCATATTTGGAGTTCACCCCTCCGGCTTCAGGTAACGGGCAACTCAACATCACCGTTACGGGAAGCAACAGACATTCACCGCCGGATTTCCGCTATCTGCTGGTCACCTGGTCGGGGTTGTCGGCGCGGACTCCGTTGCAGTGGTCGCGGGCGACCATGTCCGAGAGCACCGGATCCGCATCCATTGCCCTTAATTCAGGGGAGGTCGCCACTCTGATCATCGCCCGGGTCGACACGGTCGCCGCGTCAGCCGGTCCGGGCAACGACGCCAACGACGAATCGGTGAACTGGAGCGCCTCCCTGGTCACCGAACCCGGGCCGCAGATCAACACCGCGTTGACCACCATGTTCAAGACATACGGTGAGAACGCCAAGTGCGCGGACTGGAGCGGTGGTGACGCGGCCCAGTCCCTGCCCCTGCCCGACGGGAAGCGGGCGTGGTTCTTCGCGGACACCTTCCTCGGTGATCCCGCGAAGCGATCGACCGGCAACGAGACCAGCTACATCCGGAATTCAGTGGTGATCCAAGACGGGTCGGCACTGCGCACAATCACGGGTGGCAGTACCTGCCGGGAGACCGACCCCAGCACGGATTTCTGGTCTCGGTACGCGAAGACCCCGGCGGGCGAGGGAGGTCAGTACTGGACCGGAGACTCAAAGATCTTCGGCAACGAGATAATCAAGTTCTACTATGAGGGCATAGGCGACGAGAACACACGCGGCGCCTATGCCAGGTTCTCGGCCGACGACCTTGAGACGCAGAGCGTGGTCAACGCCACTCCCTCAAGCCTGCAGGATTGCTCTGCCAGAGCTCCATACCCGATCATTTGGGGGGCCTCCCTCCTGGACCACGACGGATATACCTACGTCTACGGCTGGGAGGCCGACGGGTCTCAGGCCGAGAAACCGCTCTACCTCGCACGCGCACCCGGTTCGACCCCTTCTGGCCTGGTCGACCAGACCCGCTGGCGATACTACGCCGGCGCAGGTAGCGGAGGATCCGCGCAATGGGTGGAATCATGCTCTGCGTCCAAGCCTCTGCTGCCGAAGTCGGAAGTGGATTTCAGCGTCGTTCACATCAACGGCCTGTTCTGGTTGGTGCGCCACACACCCGCGTCCCAGGCACCGGGAAAAATCATCGCGACACCTTCCAGGACCGCATGGGGATTCGGGTCGGAGATGGTCGATCTGTACACTCCGCCGGAGACGACGACCAACCCCCAATATTCCACCATTTATGGAGCGAGAATCCATCCGGTAATTTTTCCCAACGGCCGTAGAGTCGCTATCTCCTACACCGTGGGCACGAGCGCGATGAATTCAAGCTGCCGAATTCGCGGCTACTTCTTCCCGGATGCCTATAGGACGCAGTTCATTGATGTACCGACAAGTGCGTTCTTTTCTTCGAAGATCCCGTGACCGGTCGTGCCCGGGCGGTTTCGATGCGACCGTAGATGATTCATCGCGCCGGAGAGGCTCCGTCCCGGCCTCTCCGGCGCGATGGCGGTGAGAAAGTGCCGGCGACGCGTGATAACTGACCCCGTGGTGATGCCAGAGCGTCAGGATTCAAACGTCGTCGGCAAGGAGACAGCGAACCGCGACTCCGGCCGACTGTAGTGTGTTCCAAGGAGAACCGTGTCGCCGATCCTGTGCTTCCCAGACGAACAGACCGTCACCCGGCTCGTTGAAAGAACCGGCGGGCACCACGGGTGAACATCGGGGACGGGAACGAGGAGGTCGTCATGAACGTACCCCGTGGCGCATGCCCGACGCTGGACCTCCTGTGTTCGGCGGCTCTGGCGGTGATCTCCATGATTTTTCTCGGTGCGTGTACGCCTCGGGACGGCGAACAGTTTCACATCTACAATCGCACCGTGGAAACCGTCACGATCGAACACAAGGTCGGTGGCGGCTCTTTCGCCACTCTCGCACCGGAAGAGGTTACGAGCCGGGGCCTTGCCGAGGATATGTGTCGAGAACTCGAACCGAAGGAAAGCGGCTGGCTGGTCGCCACCGGCACCGAGAGCGGAAGGACCTATACATACGGTCCGCTCCTGTGTAACGGAAGAACCTGGACAATCGGAAAGTGAACGACGCGGTGACCGAGACACCGCGCCCCTCCGCGGCCTGGGTCGAAATGTAGGCGAGCAGGCTCACCACCTCGCGCGGGAGGATCAGGGCGTCTTCGTGGCCGAGGTGCCGGCGACCTCGCAGCGGAACCGACTCGTTCTGCTGCCGCCCGCCCCGCCGACACCGCTTCCTTTGTACCTTCCTCGACGTGCCGGCAATGGCTCGGCGGACTCCGATCAGCCGGTGACTTCGGTGCCGCCGTGCAGGGTGGCGAGGTCGGCGGCGGCGCGGCCGGAGAGCCAGCCGTCGAGGTTGTAGGACGGGGCCACCGGGCGTGAGGTCAGCTGGGGGAACATCTCGTCGACCGCCTCGTCGACCGCCTGGTCGCGGGCGGCCAGCACGGGGAGCAGGTCCGTGCCCGAGCTCGCGGCGGCCTCGCGCACCGCCTCCCCGGTGGCCTCGGCCAGGCGCTCGCCGATCCGCTGGGCGTAGGAGGTGAGGAACGACTGCCGGAAGGAACGGGTGGTGGAGCGGCCATGGCCGTCGCGGTGGGAACCGGCGTGCACCATGGCGGTGGTGGCCTGCACCAACAGCGAGGTGAACAGCAGTTCTACCGCGTCCAGATCGGCGGGGAAGCCGAGCACGGTGGAGAAGCCGAAATCACTGCTCCATATGGCGCGGCAGCGGTTGGCCGCGGCCACCGTGTCGACCAGCACCGCCTTGGGCCCCTCGTAGGGGGCCTCGACACCGATCCGGCGGCCCGCGGGCTGGTCGGTGGCGCTTTGGCCGTGTGCTGCGGCGGCCAGCAGTGCCGAATCGATGCTGTGCTTGGCCATCAGCCGCTGCGCCGCCGCGGTGAAGGTCTCGGCCTCGGCGGGGAACTCCGTCGACTCGGCCTTGGCCAGCAGCGCCCTGACCCGGGTCAACATGCGCTCGTCGACCGCTGGGCCGCGTCGCAGGGTGGCGTGCCGGGCGGTGCCCGGCGGCGCGATCAGCCGCTCCAGCCGGGGAAGGGTGGCCAACAGGCAGATCAGCTGGAGCAGGAGGGTGACCAGGGCGGCCCGGTCCAGGCGTTCACGCTCGCCGCGTGCCCGTGGGTAGTCGTCGCCTTCCCACCAGACCTTCGCCTCCAGCGCCGACAGCTGGCCGTGCCATTGGGGGTCGACGGTGACCGCGGCATACTTCTGTGCCTCGTCGGCGATCGCGTCGGTCAACAGCCGCACGTGCCGGGCGCCGAACTCCTTGCGGGCCATCCGCGCGACGTCGGCGGGCTGCCAGCCCCGCTGCCAGACGTCGGCCAGATCGTGCCGGAGCGTGGCGGTCAGCGTGCGGTCGGCGACGCGCCGCCATCCGCTGACTCCGGGCCGCTCGACCAGCGCCGCCGCGCTTCGTTCGAACCCGTCGGTGTCGCCGTCCAACCGGGCGTGCACCGCCTGCGACACCAACTGCTCGGCGAGCACGGCGGGGCTGAGCGACCAGGACTGATCGAACGGCGAGAACCCGGCCTTGCCGGGGAAGCCGAACGGCGAGAAGTCATGCGGCCCGGCCCCATGGGGAGCCCCTGCGTCCCTGGGCTGCCGCCGCTTGCGCTCCTTCTCCTTGGCTTTGCGCCGTTCCCGGTTGGCCTTGCCCATCGTCGGCTGCTCCTTGTTTCCGCTCGCTGGAGATCTGCGTCGTTCCGGGTTGCCCGCGACGCCGGTGAACCGATCACGGCCGTGTGGATCGCCGATCGCGCTCGGGCCAACCCGAGCCATGATGGCACCGACACCGCTGTTCAGACTGCCATCCGCCGTGTTCGGCTGAGGTCGTGTTCGAGGGCTTCGTCGGTGTCACCGGGGTCGACGCGGTGGCGATCCGGCACGGAACCGACTCGTTCCACTGCCACCCGCCCCGTCCGCTCTCACCGGTGCGGCGGGAACGCGGCCGACCCTGCCGACATGGATGATCGAGGCGGAAGCGTGTGGTCAGCGGTCCGGTTGCTGGAGGCGCCGGATCTGGAGACGCAGCTCTCGTTCGCGGTGCTCGCGTCGTTGCTCGCGGCGTAGTTCCGATTCGTCGGCGCTCTCGCGGTCCCAGCGCGCCCGGGTCCGCCGGATCTCGTACAGGGCGACACGGGACAGCCAGATGATGCCGATCACGACGGCCATGAGGACGGTCACGTGACCGGCGAGGAATAGCACGAAACCGGCGACGAAATATATCCAGTACGCGGTCTTGACGGCGGTTTCTATGGTGTCGATGTGTTTTTCGAACAGCGTCATGCGTTACTCCGATGGTGGTGGGTGGAGTAGTCGCTCTGGCATGAGAGGGAATGACCGAAATACCAGTTCCGTCCGCTCGTGTGGTCATAGACCCACCGGCGGAAGCGCGATACCGGCCGGGTACGGGACTTGCCGACTTAGACGATCAATACCTAACCTGGTATGCGACTTTCTCCTTCATTACGGGGTCACGAAAAGGGCGGGGGTGGCGTGGCCGAGCGGATGGTGCCCAGTCCCCGGCACGAACGGCTGAGGCAATTGCTCGTCGAAGCCGAATACCGGGCCAACGAGGTGCGGCAGGCCTACCAGCGCGCCTCCTCGGCGATGCGATCCGGACAGGTGTGGACGGGGCCGACGGCCGCCACCTGGACCACCGAATTGGAAGACCGGCACCAGCGGCTGGGACGGCTCGCCCAGCACGTGGTGGACGCGGTCGAGGAGGAGCTGCGCCGCTCCCCTCCGCTGGTGACCGAGGCCGAGGCGAACGCCATGCGCCGGGAGATGGCCGGACGCACATGACCGTCACGACCATGAGGGGGACCGTTCCATGGCATCGACCGCCGAATTCTGCGGCATCGACCCCGAGCAGATGGGTCAGCTCGCCACCTCCCTGCGCGGCGCCGCCGACAGGCTGACCGCGTTCAGCAAGGAGTTCGAGGGAAAGCTTCGCGAGAACGGGGTCGAGACCCCCGTCCTCCGGGAGATCAGCGACATCGCCGACTGGGGCGGGAGACAGGTCTCCATGCTCCACGGCCGGATCGACCTGATCAACTCCCTGGGTGAAGGTGCCCCGGAGCTGGGCGACGCGGGCGGCACGGCGTCGGTGGCGGCGGGCGGGCGGGGGCTCATCCGTCTTCCCGACGAGCTGAAGGACTACGACCTCGCCCAGGGCCTGGCCAGGATGTACGGCGAGGACATCCTCGTTAACTTCCACAGCGACCTGCAGGCCAAGCTCATCCACGAGCACATCGACGACGTCGCCAAAATCGCCGAAAACCCCCAGGCCGCCGCCGCCTTCTTCGCCCTGCTGTCTCCCAAGGTCCGCGACGCGCTGCCCAGCATCATCGCGGCCAGCGGCAGCAAGACCGCCAAGCAGGACCTGGCCACCTTCAGTAAGGCCCTCGGCGCGGCCCTGAACGCCCCCACTCTCGTCCCTGCCTTCGCCAAGGTCAGAGAAGACCTGGTCAAACCGGTCGACGGCAAGATCGTCGCGTGGAACCGGCTCGCGCTGCTCAAGGGCGCGAACGCCCCCTCGTCCATCCGCAGCGCGGCGGCCCGCGCGCTGGCTCTGGACGAGTTCGCGAAGAGACCCGGCCAGGAGTGGCGTGCTGGATCCCTGGGTGGCAAGAAGTACGACCTGCCTGACGACCTGGTCGCCATGGGCCTGGAGGTGCTCGACGGAGACGGCTCGGCCGTACGGGATGCCTTCGCCAAGATGGGCGGGGCCGACGTCAAGCTCAGCCAGGTCGACAAGATGAAGCTGTTCCTCGACTACGCCAAGGGCGTCGGCACCGGAGACGAGGTGGCCGACGCGTTCGGCCGGGCAATGGAGGCGGGCACCGAGGCCAAGACCGAAAAGGCCGGCCAGCACAGCCCGGAGGCCGCCACCTTCGCTCTGGACCTGATAAAAGTCGCGGGCTCCTTCGGCTCCGACCTGCCATGGCCCGCCAAGGATTCCATGGGCGTGGTCGCGAATTCGTATGTCCATGAGATGGTCTCGGGCGGACGCTTCGACAGGGCCGCCGACCGTTCCTCCGGCATGCAAATCCCCGAACATTGGAAATCCCTTCCTGGAGTGACTCCCGCTTTCTACCTAAGCCCCGGCGATACTTCTCAATTCATGAAGACCTTCGTCGGTGAGGACAAGGTTGCTGATGCGTTTGACTCGGCTGTGGCACGGTTCCGCCATGACACACTGCTGACTTCCGCTCGCCTGGATGCACAGAGCGACAATAACTATTTCCGCGACGTCTCGATGATGTTCGGCGATTTCGCCAGTGTCACGTTCATGACGGCGGTAGACGTGCTCGGCGAAGAAGACGCTATCTCCGATATGACCCGAGATATCACCAAGAACACCGTCGGTTTGATGCTCGGCGGGCTTAGCTTCACGAAGCCGGTATTCGAAGTTGGCTGGCAGTTCACCCAGGCTTACATCGTCAGCACCGCATCGGATATGTGGGCCGACAGTTTCGAGACACAGGTCCAAGCAGCCACCGAGACCCGTGCCGACCTAGCCAAACGCATGAAGTATGAAATGGCATATCTTCTCCATAGCGGCGGTTACCCAACGAGTGAACCCCCCAAGGAACTCCTCAGCACAGCCACAGGCGCTCTCAAAACGTATGACGAATTTATGGCCGAGGCTAAGCATGATGCCACTGGCGGCAAAAAATGGGAGCAGGTACTCCAAGAGAAGCTAGCCGTTTACGATAATTGGATGGACGGCAACGGTAAGCTCGATGACAAGATTGAGAATTCCTCAAGGGTTCAGACTAGCGACCTGGCCGAGAATCTCTTGAAGGCCCGAACCCAGGACTGACGAGACAATTTCTTCAGCGCGGCAGGCAGGCGGTCTGCACGTGCAACCGCCAGGTTGGGGTCTCTGGCGCAACATAAACGTTCACGACAATCCCCACTTCCTTGCTACCATAAATAAACCGCCCCTCTAGAGCATCAACCTGGCTAATGTCGTGTTCCAGCTTATAGCCTAGAATTTGGGAAAGAGTATTTTCTATGAGCCTCTGGGCCCCGTCTAAATGGGAGTCCAGATCCTCCTCCTTGCCACGTTGGTAATCTGCCGTTGCTCGTAATACCCGCCTGAATCCGTCCTTGGCACAGGGAAGATCCTTGTCTGGGCGCTGTAGGATGCGCAGTTTTTTGAGCGGGTTCTTGAAGACGTCGTCGGTTTCTAGTCGCTGTGTGTCCCTCTGCAACTCCGCTGCTGCTTCCTTCAAAGATGGTCCGGAAGCGCATCCTGAGGCCACCATCATCAGCGCTAGACCGAAGGCGAGTAACCAGGTGGAGCGCATTTGGGACCTCCGGGGGTGGTGGGCGCCGGGACGTATCAATCTTTACCCACCCGGCACGCGTTCGCCACACCCTTTCCATACTCGTTCGTCAGGCAAGGGGAGTTGCCAGGTCACGCCGACCGCTGTCGTCAGCCAGGGCAGGGGCATGTCCTCGCGGGTTGAAGCCGTGATCCGCTCGGCCGGCGGCTCGCTCGTCGTCATGGTTTCGCCTTTCGAATGCTTTCCGGTGCGCGCGACGGGAGGCCGAAAGATGGCTATATCATTCATATCCGGCTCGATTCGCCTCCGGCTAGGAAATTGGTTTACCGCTTTCTTATCAGCACTTTCATGAGGAGGATTCCTGTGCCTAGAATGCCTTATCGGTAGTCGACCGACTACTGGATAGGCAACCCAGGATAGAGCGGACCATGACAGCCGTTGGTTTATCTGGACTGGATTTGATATCACCGACTGACCATTAAGTCCGTTTTTTCTAATTCGGGAGGAAATGAAATGGATGAGGTGCTGCCCCTCGACCCTGGATCCCCTCGCGTGCGGTTCGGCGCCGAGATGCGTCGGCTGCGGGAGGCCGCGCAGCTCTCGCAGTCCTCCGTGGCCCGGCGGCTCGGCTGCACCCAGACTCAGATAAGCCGTCTGGAGGGAGCCACCCGCACACCGTCGAAGTCCGACGCGGAGAAGCTGGACGAGCTCTTCAAGACCGCTGACGGCAGCGCCTTCACTCGCCTCCGTCAGCGCATCCTGGCCCAGCCCGGTGGCCCGATCTGGTTCCAGAGCTGGGTCGAGGAGATCGAGCCGACCGCCCTCGTCCTACGTTCCTGGGATCCCCTCCTCGTTCCCGGCCTTCTCCAGACGGAGTCCTACGCCCGCCACGTTCTCAGCCAAGAACCCCGAATGACCTCTCAAGAAGTGGAGGAACGCATTGAGGCCCGGGTTCAACGTCGCTCCATCCTGGAGCGGGACGATCCGCCCCTGTTCCTGACTCTCATCGACGCCAATGTGGTGCACCGTCCGGTTGGGGATTCTGAGGTTATGCGCGGCCAGCTCGACTACCTATTGGAGGTTGGCCAGAATCCCGCTGTTTCTATCCAGCTTGTCGATCAGAGATGCCTGCCAGGACTCCTGGGAGCTTTTATGATCGCCGAGCTTCCGGACGGGCAACCAGATGCCATCCATGCCGACTCATCGGCGGAAGGGCATGTCTCGACTGATTCCAGTCTTGTGGCCTCAATATGGAACCGATATGAGGCGATACGGCGATGGGCTTATCCTGATCACATGTCCCTCAAGATGATTGAAGATGTGAGGCAGGAATGGACCTGAGAGCCGCTGTGTGGCGGAAGTCATCACGTTCCGGATCGAACGGCGGTCAGTGCGTCGAGGTGGCCGCCAACCTGCCCGGGGTAGTTGCCGTTCGTGACAGCAAGAACCCGGATGGGGCCAAACTGCTCTTCGCCCCTGCCGAGTGGAAGTCGTTCATCGGCGGCGTCAAAACCGGCGCGTTCGACTCTCTGACCTGATCTTTCATCCCCTCGGTTCATCGACCATGACGCCTCCGGGCTGCGGAGCGGCAGCCGGGAGGCGTTGGAGGAGAGCGTCAGAAGAGGGCACCGTCCGGGGGAAACAGGCCATCGTCGAGCAAGGAGTCGGTCTCCTTCGCCGCCGAGTTCGGGCTTTCCGCGTGGCTCGTGGCCGGTGAGGCAGGGCCTGCCGTGGCGGCGGGGGTTGTCTTCCTGGCTCGGGCGGTTTTCTTGGGCTTACGAAGGCCAGTTTCCGGCTCCTGCCGATGGCGGTAGTGGTTGAGGACCAGAAGTTTGTCGAGGATGTCCAGTCGAGCCTGCGGGCCGATCGTCCAGCGGGTGCCCTGGCCGTGATCATGGAACCCGTGGTCCAGGACGACGTCGGACCAGGCGGGTAGGGGCGCCTTCGCTTTTCGGACCTCGTAGTCGCGGATGGCCGATTCCCGCTCCTCGTCCAGTGCGTACGCCTCAAGGACGGCCTCGTCGATCTCGACGTGTAGTTCCCTGATCCGCTGGATCTCCGGGTCGGACCGAGTCGGGTCGTTCACCAGGTTGTAGAACTTGGTCAAGCCGAGATCGAGGTCCAGCATGAGCTTGCTTCGGAACTCATGTAGCCCGGCTCCAGCCCAATCCATCCGCTCGGTCCGCGTCGCTTGAGGAAAAGCTTCGTAGACATCAGACGGCGAGTAGTTAAGGTCCGTCTTCATCGTTGATGACCGTTGCCAAGCCCATTGGTTGTGGAACGCACTGGAAAGCAGAGCAAGATCGGCAGATCTATCGGTGGCAAAGACGCCGAGCTTGTGCGCGAAAACCTGCCGTGCAGGCACAAAGGCTGGCATCACGAGGCGGCTTACCAAGGCGATGACAAGGACACGATCAAAGTCCGCGATGGCCTCATACAGTTCGAGCGTAGGACGCGTGAACCGCCACCAGATTTCCCGGCGGCGGCGATCTGAATTGCGGGCACGCTCGGGCTTGACGTCTCGTTCCACAATCGCGAACGGCTCCGCATACTCCCGCGCCTTCTCGATCGGCCAGTCCCGGAAATTGATCACCCAGCGACGCCCCGAGCAGTCCGGCCGGGAGTTGAGGTCCTCCCCGTTGAGGTAAGGAAAAAGCACTTCCCGGTACTGCATTCGTAGATCTTGATTCGTTTGGCCCCGCCAGGGGACGTAGTTAGGCCATCGTCGGTGCGTGACGTGCG
>NZ_JBPJUQ010000022.1:0-132238 GCF_051192615.1 Streptosporangium sp. G11 | reverse complement strand
CACCCCGCAAGCCCTGCCCCGACATCACCGGCCAGGGTTCGCTGCCGCCTGCCCACTAACGCACCGATTTTCGAGCCAGGCGGACCAATCGCCCTGGTGTGGCAGCGGAGAGCGTGGTCAGAGGGTGGTGGACGGTGGCCGAAGTGAGTCCGTGTGCGGGGACGTTGCTGTCAGCGCTGCTGTCACCGCTCTGCCGGGACCTGCCGGATCGTTCTGGTCTGTAGGACCATTTCCTTATGTCAGTGACCGAGTTCGCCGGCGTGACGAAGGACAAGGATCGTGGCATCACGTCCAAGGGAGGGCTGTACGAGTTCTGGATCGAGGAGGGGCCCACGTCTACCTTCACGACACCGGCTTCAGGCGCCTGACCTATGAGCCCGGCGGGCCGCCGACGTTGGAGCTGGAGTTCGTCTACGACCCGCAGTGGGCTCCACCCGAACTGTCGAAGACGCCTGTCGTGGTCTTCCGGTTCGAGGATGTCCGCCTCGTCGAGTGGCACGAGGACCAGGAGGGCCATGACTGCGTGGCCGCCTCCCCTGATGCTCCACCGGGGCAGGTCGGGCAGTTCGACTGGGACGGCACCGACATGTTCACACTGGACACCTTCATATTGCGCCTGGTCTTTCACGCGCCGCGAGCAGCGGTGACCGCGCGCGAAGTAGAGCAGGGAACCCGTCACGGCCCGCCCGCTCGAATTTCGGACCTCTTCATCACGAGTTGGAACACGATCGTCCACAGCTGTCTTCCGGACCTGGTGGAACGGGTTCTCGGGACTCCTCGGTCCATGGTCGTCCAGGTCCGTCCAAGCCTCTTGCCGGCATCCGCGGTGGCAGGATTCCTTACGCCGACGGCGTCCAGCGTCGGAGGACGGTCTCTCCGATCCACGGCGACGCGAATACGCTGGGTCCGTGCCGCCATGTCTCGACGTCTACGTGTGGGTTCCAGAGCCCGGCTCCGAGGTTTTCCGGCGATTCATCGATGACTACGTCAACACGGACGCCCCCGGCGACGAGCGGTTTCACGCTTTCAGGCGGGTTCATGTCCTTGGCATCGCGAACGACGCGGATGACGAGGTCCTCGACGAGTTGCGCCGCGACGGGAACGACGCCTTCACTCTCTACCTCAGGGCTCGCGACCACTACCAGGTCATCATCACGGTCACTCGTGACGGGGCGACGGTTCTCGGCCTCAGCGTCGATGCCCCCGACGACCTGCCGGAAACGCTCAGGCAGGCCGAACAGCTCGTAGAACGGCTACGACAACAGTTCTCCGCCCCGGCCGGACTCGCGGGAGTCGAACTGCCTCCGGCCACAGACCGCTCCGAATGGCACGAAGAAGGTCTCGTACTGCTTCGCATGGGCCAACTACCCCCCGCCTTGAGTTGGACACCACCCACCATCTGATCCGTAGCCGGTCCAAGAATGTCCACCGACATCCACAGGTGTCAGAAAGCCCTGCTCAGCGCCATCTCACACTTGATCATCTTCTGTGGACGTCCACTCACGTCCAGGGACGGTGTCAGCACTTCCGTTAGCAAGGTCACGCGCAGCGCAAAAGCCATGTCGGACCCGATCGCTACCCTCCCGCACATGACAGTCCCCGAGATCATCCCCATCAGCTACGAACCCGACTATCGCACCGACACCATCGGCCACTGGGAGGGCGGGCAGTTCCTCGGCTCCGTCGTCGCCTCCTTCCCCGAGGGCTACACGCACACCGACGACTGGCAGGCGCACAAACGCTGGCACGCCGTCCTGCACACCTTCGACGCCGCCGGCCACCACCTCGACTCCCGCATCGAGCGCACCGGAACCGACGACAACCACCGGGCCGCCGTCGACGCGGCGCAGGAGCGGCTGAAGCGATGGCTCGATGCCCTCCCCGGTCTCCGCTACGGCGACATCGCCATCCGGCCCTTCCGCCGCGAGGTCGACGGCGTGGTCTTCGGCCTCGTCATCGAGACCTTCGAAGGCACAGAACACGCTGAGCTCTACCCGGACGACCTCGGCTTCTACGAACCCTGGGACGGCTTGTACGACACCTGACCACCTGATCCGTAGTCCCAGGTGCAGGCCCGGTTCCTGACGGAGTCCCACCGCGTGTCGAAGTCGGCGATCTCCTCGGCCGAGCGCCGGGAAAGCTCGTCGTCCAACCAGGCAAGACGCTTCTTCCTGGTACGGGCCTCTCGGCCCGACCGCTCGATCAGCTCCCAGAAGGCGTCCTCGTCCATGAGACGTGATCGTGGCATCCACGAACATCCCTGTACAGATCACGACCGTCCTCGTCCGCAGCGTGTGAAGCTCTCACGGAACAAGGACGGGACAGAGCCTCTTCCAAGATCTACCCACCACATGCGAAACCCGGTCCGCGGGCATGATCCGGACCGGGTTTCCGCTGGTCGACGACCTACTTCAGGAGCTGCCTGGCCATCACCATGCGCTGGATCTGGTTGGTGCCCTCGTAGATCTGGGTGATCTTCGCATCGCGCATCATGCGCTCGACCGGGTAGTCGCTGGTGTAGCCGTACCCGCCCAGGAGCTGGACGGCGTCGGTGGTGATCTCCATGGCGGCGTCGGAGGCGGCGCACTTGGCGGCGCTGGAGAGGAAGGTGAGGTCCTTCTGCGGCTCGCCGTGCATGGCCAGCTCGGACTTGGCCGCGGCGGCGTAGGTGAGCTGGCGGGCGGCCTCCAGCTTCATGGCCATGTCGGCGATCATGAACTGGACGCCCTGGAAGTCGGCGACGGCCTTGCCGAACTGCTTGCGCTCCTTGACGTAGCCCACCGCGTAGTCCAGCGCGCCCTGGGCGATGCCGAGCGCCTGGGCGGCGATGGTGACGCGGGTGTGGTCCAGGGTGGCCAGGGCGGTCTTGAAACCGGTGCCAGGCTCGCCGATGATCCGGGAGGCCGGAATCCGCACGTTCTCCAGGATGACCTGGCGGGTCGGCGAGCCCTTGATCCCGAGCTTGCGCTCCTTGGCCCCGAAGCTGACGCCCTCGTCGCCCTTCTCCACGACGAACGCGGAGATGCCCCTGGCCCCGACGCCCGGCTCGGTGACGGCCATCACCGTGTAGTACTCCGACACCCCGGCGTTGGTGATCCACATCTTGGCGCCGTTGAGCACGTAGTGGTCGCCGTCGAGGACCGCGCGGGTCTTCATGGCGGCGGCGTCGCTGCCCGCCTCGGCCTCCGAGAGGGCGTACGAGAACATCGCGTCACCCCGCGCGACGGGCGTGAGATAGTTCCGCTTGAGTTCCTCCGAGGCCGTGAGCAGCAGCGGAACGGTGCCGAGCTTGTTGACGGCGGGAATCAGCGAGGACGAGGCGCAGGCACGCGCCACCTCCTCGATGACGATCACCGTCGCGAGAGCGTCGGCACCGGCGCCGCCGTACTCCTCGGGAAGGTGCACGGCGTGCAGGTCCGCCGCGACGAGCGCCTTGTAGACGTCCCAGGGAAACTCTCCGGTCTCGTCGGCCTCGGCGGCGCGGGGGGCGATCTTCTCGTCGGCGAGGGCGCGGACCGTCTCGCGGAGCATCTCGTGCTCCTCGGGCAGTGCGTAGAGAGGGTAGCTCATGGGCAAATAGTAGGACGTCCAACAAAACATGGAGCGCTCCACCCCATGTGATATGTGTTCCGGCGTTTGCGCAGGTGGCAAAGTAGAAGCGCCAGATGCCGGTACCCTGTCGGCAAAGAATTGGGCAGAACCGAAAGGAGCACCAGTGGCCTACCGCCTGACGATGGTGGGAACCGGATACCTCGGTGCGACGACGTCCGCATGCATGGCCGAGCTGGGCTTCGAAGTCCTCAGCCTCGACGTGGACGCGGAGAAGATCGACCGGCTACGGGCCGGCGATCTGCCCATCTACGAACCCGGCCTCCAAGAAGTTCTGCGGCGCAACCTGGCCAACGGCCGGTTACGCTTCACCACCTCGTACGAGGAGGCCGCGGCCTTCGGCGACGTGCACTTCCTGTGTCTGGGCACCCCCCAGAAGCCGGGAGAGTACGCGGCGGACGTTTCCTACCTGGACGCCGCGATCGAGTCGCTGGCCCCCCACCTTGACCGCGAGTGCCTGATCGTCGGCAAGTCCACCGTCCCGGTCGGCACCGCGCAGCGCCTCGCCGACAAGCTGGCCAGGCTGGCCCCCATCGGCGCGGGCGCCGAGCTGGCCTGGAACCCGGAGTTCCTCCGCGAGGGCTTCGCGGTGAAGGACACCCTGCACCCCGACAGGATCGTGCTCGGTGTCGCCTCCGACAGGGCCGAGAAGATCATGCGGGAGGTGTACGCCTCCATGCTGGAGATGGGCACCCCGATGGTGATCACCGACTACCCCACGGCCGAGCTGGTCAAGGTGGCCGCCAACGCCTTCCTGGCCACGAAGATCTCCTTCATCAACGCGATGGCCGAGGTCTGCGAGGCCGCCCACGCCGACGTCAAGCAGCTGTCCCTGGCGCTGTCCTTCGACGACCGCATTGGCGGCAAGTTCCTCAACCCCGGTCTCGGCTTCGGCGGCGGCTGCCTGCCCAAGGACATCCGGGCGTTCATGGCCCGGGCCGGTGAGCTCGGCGCCGACCAGGCGCTGACCTTCCTGCGGGAGGTCGACGCGATCAACATGCGCCGCCGCGCCCGCATGGTCGACCTGGCCCGCGAGCTGGCCGGGGGTTCCTTCCGGGGCTGCACGGTCGCGGTGCTCGGTGCCGCGTTCAAGCCCAACTCCGACGACATCCGCGACTCGCCCGCCCTGGACGTCGCCGTCAAGATCAGCGAGCAGGGTGGCCGGGTCACCGTCTATGACCCCGTCGCCCAGGAGAACGCCCGCAAGGCCCACCCCGGGCTCTCCTACGGCACCTCCGCCCTCGACGCGGCCAAGGACGCCCACGTCGTGCTGCTGCTGACCGAGTGGCAGGAGTTCATCGCCATGGATCCCGAGGAGCTGGGTTCCGTGGTGGCCTCTCGCAAGATCGTCGACGGCCGCAACGCCCTCGACGCCGAGACCTGGCGGGCCTCCGGCTGGCACTACCGCGCCCTGGGCCGCCCCTGAGCCCGGCGCGCCCTTCCCGTACCGAGCCCCCTTTCCCCGTTACGGCCCGCTCCCGCGGCGCGCGGAGCGTCTCGCCCCGGACATGACGGTGGGTTCCCGGCCTGTGCCGGGAACCCACCGGGTAAGCGTCGACCACTCAGAAGTCGCATCGGCCACCATGACCCTCTCGCGTCACCAGTCCCAGTAACGCCGACGCCAGCGGTGCCAGCGGCGCCAACGCCGACGGCGACGGTGACGCCAGTACGGATCGTGGGCGGGCCAGGCACTTCCCGGGAACATACTGATACCCATCGAGCCACCTCTCTTCCCAGTAATCCCTTGGAAATGTCAATTACTACGATATGCGACATCTCATGACAAAACACACCAAATAACTCCCAGGTTAGTTATAGAACGCTTTTGATTGGCATTACGGTGAGACCGCCGTCGCCAGGACGAATGCGGGCCTCCGTCAAACCACTTCTCCCTGCGCGTTCGACAAAAAGACTTTTACCCTGTCAGGAAAACGACGGCCGAGCGTGTGAACCTCGCGGGAACCGCGCCTTCAGCCTGGCTGACCTGGCACGCGGCCCGATCACGGCAATCGGGGAAAGCCTCGGAGAGCACACGACGAGAAGGCCCCCGTCACCGACGGGGGCCTTTCCTGCGTCCCGGTCCTGCCCGGTCAGTTGTCGAACTCGCCGAGCTTCACTCCCCCGACGAAGGCGTCCCACTCCGAGCGGGTGAAGAACAGCTTCGGCCCGTCGGGATTCTTGGAATCGCGCAATACGTAAAGAGAACCCGACCCGGCCTTGTGGCCTTCTTCCGGGGCGTCGACGACGGCCACCTCGACACAGTTACCGTCGTCGTCCCCCTCTGGGGCCGCCTTGCGCCAGACGGCCTTGCTGAGGTCTGCTTCCACGTCGTCATCACCTTCGCTATGTCGGCGGTCGCCCGGCGGGCGGAGTCATTCGAGCGGATCGCCCCGTAACGCCGGCGCGCCTCCGTCACGTCCCCGGGTCGTCTGGCGACATACCCTCCGGCGACGGCTCCACGAACGGCTGCGGGCTCCACGCACACAGTATCCGGACCGTCCACGGCGCCCGCAACGACACGGGCGCCGAGCGGGCGCGCCCGGCGCGGCGGCCCGTCCGCCGGACGCACGACGTCGAGGGGCCCGGATGTGCGACGTCGAGGGGGCGACGTGGCGCCCGGCGCCGCCCACGCCGGCAGACCGTATTCGCGAGCCGATCGGGTAGACACCCGCCAGGAGACCATCGAAGAGTTGGCGCAGGTCAGCGCCATTCCAGTGCGAAGGAGCCCGAGATGACCACTCGTATCGCGGATGTCGGGATTCCCGGCGGCACCCTGGCGGAGGCGGCCACGGAACTCGTCCGGGCGGCGGCCGAGCCGCTGGTGTACGACCACTCCCGGCGGGTCTTCCTGTTCGGCGCGCTGGCGGGCGACCGCAAGGGGCTCGTCTACGACCCCGAGTTGCTGTACGTCGGCGCGATGTTCCACGATCTCGGCCTGACCCGGACCTACCGGACCTCCGACCAGCGCTTCGAGATCGACGGCGCGGACGAGGCCCGCCGGTTCCTGAGGGAGCACGGCGTGTCCGAGGAGGGCGCGCGTGTCGTGTGGGAGGCGATCGCGCTGCACACCACACCGGAGATACCGCACCACATGGCCCCGGAGATCGCCCTGGTCACCACGGGCGTGGAGGCCGACGTGCTGGGGATCGGCCTGGACGACATCCCCGACGAGGCCATCGCGGAGATCGTGGCCGCCCATCCCCGCCCGGACTTCAAGCGCCGCATCCTGGCCGCCTTCACCGACGGCATCGCCCACCGCCCGCAGACGACCTTCGGCAACGTGAAGGCCGACGTCCTGGAGCGTTTCGTGCCGGGATACGTCCGTACCAACTTCGTCGACGTCATCGAGAACTCCGCCTGGCCCGAATGACGTTTCCCCTGAGTCACAGGGTGAGGACGGCGGGGGCTAGCGCGTCGACACGGAACTCACGGCGGAGTCGACGGGCTTCGGATTCTCACCGGCGCTCAGACTTCCCCACACCGCCAGCACCGCCATCGTGAGTCCGAGGATGGCGCGAATAGCGTTCCTCATGATTCTCAACCTCCAAGATATGTGAAGATCTCCCCCTTCCCCTCGTGTCCTCGTCTATCCACGATGCTGTCAAGCCATCGGTCAAAGGTGGCGATATCAGGCACCGAGCTGGGCGGCCTCAGCCCGAAGCTTCGCGCCCTTGGCGTGGGCTTGATCCTTGAGGGCGAGCTGGAACGCCTCCATTTTCGCGCGCAGCCCCTCGTCGGCGGCGGCGAGGATCCGCACGGCCAGCAGGCCCGCGTTGCGGGCGCCCCCGACGGCGACGGTCGCGACGGGGACCCCCGCGGGCATCTGGACGATCGAAAGGAGGGAGTCGAGGCCGTCGAGATACTTCAGCGGGACGGGGACACCGATCACCGGCAGAGGGGTCACCGACGCGAGCATGCCCGGCAGGTGGGCGGCTCCCCCGGCCCCCGCGATGATCACCTTCAGGCCGCGCCCGGCCGCCCCCGCGCCGTACGCGATCATCTCCTCCGGCATGCGGTGCGCGGAGACCACGTCGGCCTCGAACGCCACCCCGAACTCGGCCAGCGCCTCGGCGGCGAGTTTCATCACCGGCCAGTCGGAGTCGCTGCCCATGACGATGCCGACGGTGGTCATGACTTCTCCTTGCCTCGCGGCCCGGGGGCCGCGCGCGTTCGCGGTGGTGGCGTGGTCCGCGCCGGTGCGGCGCCTTCGGTGCCGCGGGGACCCCGAACGGTCCCGGCGTCTTCTGGTCGTACGGGGATTCCGGCCGATCCCGGTGCTTTCCGGTGGCCGGGGAGTCCCGGCGTCTTCACGGGCCGGAAGCCCGTGGGCTCAGGTGTATCTTCCCTCGGTGAGGTAGACGGCGGCGTGCCGGGCACGCGCGCGGACCTCGTCCAGATCGGTGCCCATCGCGGTGACGTGGCCGATCTTGCGCCCCGGCCGCACCTCCTTGCCGTAGAAGTGGACCTTGATTCCCGGGTCGTGGGCCATCACGTGCTCGTACCGGGAGAAGATGTCGGGGTCGTCGCCGCCCAGAAGGTTGGCCATCACCACCACGGGGGCGGTCGGCGCGGGCGACCCGAGCGGGAGGTCGAGGACCGCGCGCAGATGCTGCTCGTACTGGGAGGTGCGGGCGCCGTCGATCGTCCAGTGGCCGCTGTTGTGCGGGCGCATGGCCAGCTCGTTCACCACCAGCCCCGAGGAGGTGGCGAACATCTCCACGGCCAGCAGCCCGGTCACGCCCAGCTCCTTGGCGATGGTCAGGGCGATCCGCTGGGCCACCGCGGCCCACTCGGGATCGAGGCCGGGGGCGGGGGCGAGCACCTCGACGCAGATGCCGTCGCTCTGGACGGTCTCCACCACCGGGTAGCTGACGCCCTGCCCGTGCGGCGACCTGGCGACCAGCACGGCGAGCTCCCGCTCGAACGGCACGAACCCCTCGGCCATCAGCGGCACGCCGGAGGCCAGGACCTCGGTCGCGTCGTCCGCGGAGCGGCAGACCCAGACGCCGCGCCCGTCGTAGCCGCCCCGGATCGCCTTGAGCACGACCGGCCAGCCGTTCTCCGTGGCGAACTCCTCGACGTCGGCGGCCGTCTCGACCCGCCGCCAGGGCGGGCAGGGAACGCCGATCGCGGTCAGCCGCTCGCGCATCACGGCCTTGTCCTGGGCGTGGACAAGCGCGTCGGCACCGGGGTGCACGGCGAAGCCGTCCTCGGCCAGGGCGCGGACGTGCTCGGTGGGCACGTGCTCGTGGTCGAACGTGACCGCGTCACACCCCTTGGCGAGGTCGCGCAGGTCGGCCAGGGACCGGTAGTCGCCCAGGCGCACGTCGGCGATCACGCGGGCGGCGCTCTCGTCGGGCGAGTTGGCCAGGACCCGCAGCTCGATGCCGAGGGCGATGGCCGCCTGCTGTGTCATCCGGGCCAGCTGGCCCGCTCCGATCACGCCGACGACGGGTCCGATGGGACTGGCCAAAGAAGGGCTGCTCACAGCGGTTAAGTTTACTGTCACGCGCCACGTGACCAGGCGGCGGGCGGTTGGCGGGCTGCGAGCGGGCTGCGAGCGGGCGGTTGGCGGACACCGCGACAGGGACCGGGGACGGGAACGGCCGTTCGGAGGCGCTCCGCCGGTCATCGGAGGGCGGGCGGGAACAGGGTGACGCCACCCGCGACGCTCAGCCTGTCGTGAGGGTGGCGAGACCGCGGCGCAGGCCGGTCGTGGTGAGCTTGGAACCACCGCCGGCGATCTCGGTGGCGACGAGCACGATCTCGGTCCCGGTCAGTTCGGCGGCTCTGGTCCTGCCGGTGAAGCCGCGCAGGTCGGCCCTGCCGTAGATGGGACGGGCGAGGAAGGAACGGCCCTGACGGGCTCTCTGCCGGTGTTCGATCTCCAGTGCGTGGATCACCAGGGCTCCGCCGCCGGGCAGCAGCAGCGCGCGCTGAGGGCCGACGAGCAGGCGGACGTCGGCGGTGAGACGGTCGGGCCTCACGCTCGGCGGACGCCTGACCAGGTCGTCGAAGAGCTCTCTGACCGGGTCGCCCTTGGGGAAGGTCACCCCGCTCACTCCCGCCGGGTCGGTCAGGTAGGCCAGGTAGCGCTGCGGTACGAGACGGGCCTTGACCCCGGCGCCGGGGTCGTCGGTGGGCACCGCACCCTCGGTCGGCTCGCGGATCTCGCCCCGGATCGGGATGGGGCCGGCGCCGAGCCGCCACTCGCCGTCCTCCTGGAGGAACAGGAAGTAGGCCGGGTCGGGCTCGCGGGCCAGGGCGACGAACCAGCGGTCCGGCTCGGCGACACCGGGCAGGTAGAACTCCGCCTCGTTGTAGGACTTCCTGGCGGGGGCCGGGCGGCCGTTCCGGGTCGCCTCGCAGGCACGACCGCCCAGCGCTTTCTCCGCCCAGGTGGTGAGGCTCTCGACGGTCGCGCAGTCCCGGTCGCGCCAGGCGTCGTCGAGCCTTCTCAGCAGCGTGAAGGCCTCTGTCGCCTCGGCGAGCTCCACCCCGGCGGACGCCTCACGCGGCGGACCGGTCTCGGGGGCGCCGACCCGCGTGTCGCTCCGCGCGCCGCAACCGGTCATCATCGACAGACCGAGGATCAAGGCGAGGAGTCGGCGGCGCAAGGGTTGATCCCCGGGGTAGTGGCCGTCGCGTGCGGCAGTCCGTCTGGACCGATCACGGGAGGCGGAGGTGCCGGAGGCCTCCCATGATCTATGGGATCAGCGTAACGTCAGCGCCCCCATTTATGCCGGTGTTATGCGACATTTGTTGAAAAAGCACCTGCTGACGGCTATGGATATCAACGGGTCAACCTCGCGCGGATCACGTCTCCTCACCGGTAACCTGGCCCGAAGAGTGTTCGAGGTCCTCCGATGCGGCGGATCAGCAGCCGACCCCCGAAAGGACCGTGCAGGGAACGTGGAGTTTCTCCGACACGCCTACCGGCGGCTCGCCGAGCTGGCACGAGAGCTGGCGAAGTTCGGGACGATCGGCGCGATCGCCTTCGTGATCGACGCAGGCGGCACCAACCTGCTCAGGTTCGGCCTCGACTGGGGACCGCTCACCTCCAAGGTCATCGCCACGATCATCGCGGCCACCTTCGCCTACCTCGGCAACCGCTACTGGACGTTCAGGCACCGCGAGCAGAGCGGCCTCGCCCGCGAATACTTCCTGTTCTTCGTCCTCAACGGCATCGGCCTGCTGATCTCGCTGCTGGTGATCGGCTTCGTGACCTACACCCTGGGCCTGCAGGACGCGCTGAGTTACAACATCGCCCTGCTCACCGGCACCGCCCTCGGGACCCTGTTCAGGTTCTGGTCGTACAAGAAGTGGGTCTTCCTGCCGGGCGCGCAGCCGGAGGTCGCCGTCCCCGGTACGCCGCCGAACAGCCAGGTCAACGGCCACATGTATCTCCTGAGCAAGGCGTCGGAGGAGAGCACGCCGCCCACCGGCCCGCGCTAGCGCGTCCGCCCGGCCCGGCGACCGGCCACCCCGGCCGGGGGCACGCCCCGACCGGGAACCCCGGCGGGAGCGCGCTCAGGCGGGCCCGCGGACGACGCGGTTCCTGCCCGAATCGCCCACCTGGCGCAGGAAGAACGCGAACGCGGCGGGACGCGCCCGTACGAGTTCCAGGCGTCCCCCGTCCGCCGCAGCCAGTGTCCTCGCGAGGGGCAGGCCGAGCCCCGTGCTGCCGCCCCCGCTCACGTTCCGCTCGAAGATCCGCGGAGCCAGGTCCTCGGTGATGCCCTTGCCCTCGTCCGCCACCTCGATCACGATGGACCTGTCCCTGGCGCAGGTGGTCACGGTCACCGTGCCGCCGCCGTGCTCCAGCGAGTTCTCCAGCAGGGTGGAGATCACCTGGCTGATGCCGCCGCCGGTGCCCAGCGCCCGGAGCCCACGCGTGCCGATCAGGCTCAGTCGCCGCCCGGCCCTGCGGAACGCCGGGCCCCACTCGATGAACTGCTGGTCGAGCAGCACGTCGAGCTCGACGATCTCGGACTGCGCCTGACGCTGCCGTCTGGCGGTGGCCAGCAGCTCGTCGATCACGGCGGTGAGCCGCTCGGCCTGCACGATGGCGGCCTCGCCCTCCTCCTTGACGATCCCCGGCTCGTCGGCGGCGGCGACGATCTCCTCAAGTCTCATGGTCAGGCCGGTGAGCGGGGTACGGAGCTGGTGGGAGGCGTCGGTCGCGAACTCCCGCTCCCTGGCCAGGAGGTCGGAGATGCGGGTCGCGCTGCGGTCGAGCACCTCGGCCACCCGATCGAGCTCCTGGATGCCGTAGCGGTGCTTGCTCGGTCGGGCGTCACCGGAGCCGAGCCGCTCAGCGATCATCGCAAGGTCGCTGAGCGGTAAGGTCAGGCGGCGCGACTGCACTATGGCGAGCCCGACCGCGACCGCGAGGGCAGCCGCGGCGAGTCCCAGGATGAGGAACAACCACGCGCGGACCTCACGCTCCACTCCCGTCTTGTCCCGGCTGACCGCGACGTACACGCCGTTCTCGGACTGTGCGTCCTCGGTCATCTTCTGGCTCTCGGGGGGCTCGGTGCCCACCGTTATCACCTGGGGCGGCGTCCCTTTTGCGTAAATTTGAATGTAGAGATCGGAATACTTGCGTTCCAGCTGCTGCTCGTCGACGGGCTGGTCCTGGATCCGGGCGTACTCGACCTCCCCCAGCAGGCTTTTGGCATGAGAGGAGAGTTCCTGGGTCGCCTCCTCCTCGATGAGCCGGTTGACCGCAACACCGAGGGGGATGCCGAGCAGCAACACCCCGATGACCGCGACGAGGAGGGTTGATGAGAGCAGGCGGCGGCGCATCTCCTACTCGCGCTCGAACCTGAAGCCGACTCCTCGAACGGTCGTGATGTATCGGGGCTTGGCGGCGTCGTCACCGAGTTTCCGGCGTAGCCACGAGATGTGCATGTCCAGGGTCTTGGTCGAACCCCACCAGTTGGTGTCCCACACCTCGCGCATGATCTGCTCGCGGGTGACCACCTTTCCGGCGTCGCGGACCAGGACTCGTAGCAGATCGAACTCCTTGGTGGTCAAATGCAGCTCCTTGTCTCCCATCCACGCGCGACGGGAGTCGGCGTCGATGCGCACGCCCTGAACCACGGGCGTCTCGGACGTGCCGCGCCGCAGGAGCGCGCGGACGCGCGCCAGCAGCTCGGCGAGGCGGAACGGCTTGGTGACATAGTCGTCGGCCCCGGCATCGAGGCCCACCACCGTGTCAACCTCGTCGACGCGGGCGGTGAGGATCAGCACAGGAGTTCCGTGGCCCTCGGCGCGGATGCGCCGGGCCACCTCCAGGCCGTCCATCTCGGGCAGGCCCAGGTCGAGAACGATCAGGTCGATGCCACCTGACAGAGCCCGCTCCAGAGCCTGCGGGCCATCAGGGCTCACCTCTACTTGATAACCCTCGCGGCGCAAAGCTCGCGCCAGTGGCTCGGAGATCGAGGTGTCATCCTCGGCGAGTAGTACACAGGTCATGTTGCGATCGTAGGACCTTAGGGGATCGTTTCCCGGGTACAGCGCGCGGTTTGACTCGTCGTTGACCTATCCATTGACCTGGGCAAACACTGATAAATCCCGGATAGTCATCCCGCAACGACCGGGGGCCACGGGGTAGGTCTCCCGCATTGGAAGTCCCTCGAAAGCACAGGCCCGCCAAAGGATGGGCCGACAAAGCAGAACACGCCCTACCAGAGGGGATCTGGTGGGCGTGTTCTGCTTCGTTCACCTCAAGACGCCGACGGCGGCTCGGCGTAGCGGGCGAGGTAGAGCTGCTCCCCGAGGCTCCCGATGAGACCCAGCTCGGTCTCCAGATAGTCGATGTGGCGCTCCTCGTCCTCAAGGATCTCCTCGAAGAGCCGGGCCGAGGTGGCGTCGCCCTTCTCGCGCATCAGGATGATGGCGGGCTTCAGCCGGGTGACCACCTCAAGCTCGACGTCCAGGTCGGCACGGAGCTGCTCGGCGACGGTCTGGCCGATGTGCAGGGTGCCCAGCTTCTGGTAGTTGGGCAGTCCCTCGAGGAAGAGGATGCGGTCGGTGAGCTTCTCCGCGTGGCGCATCTCGTCGATGGACTCTTCGCGGGTGTATTTGGCCAGCCTGGTATATCCCCAGTTCTCCTGCATCTTGGCGTGCAGGAAGTACTGGTTGATCGCGGTCAGTTCCGCGGTCAGCTGCTCGTTGAGCAGTTCGATGATTTTCTTGTCGCCCTGCATGGCGGGCTCCTCGTGCTATGCGGTCGGCATCAAATCTTCGGACCGCTTTAGGATCGCACAGATTTTTCGCACGCAAGAAGCGCAGTCGCCGCCGGCACCCGTGGCGTCGCGGATCTGGCGCGCGCTCCTGGCCCCTGCCGAGATGCAGTCGTGCACCTCATTTTCGGTGACCGCACGGCAGACGCATATGTACACGGGGGGCTGACCTCTCCGGAGATTACCATAGGTTAATAGGTAAGGCACACCTAAGGTAGCTCATATGGTTAGGCTTGCCTACGTGAGCTAGAACACAGATCCTTAACCTCACCGTCATCGCACCTGGATTCACGCCGGGCGCGTCGCCCGACGCGCGGAGGGGCCTCACGAGATCCGGTCCGCCTCTCTCGCGGACCCGCGAGAACGCCCCGCCGAAACCGAACGTCCCGCCGAAGGCCCCGGAAACCTCTCCGGGACCTTCGGGCACGCTCGCCGGTACGGGACACGCCGCCGGGCGGGGACGGCCGTGGGACACGCCGCGTACGGGAGAACACCCTCGGGGACACGCCGGGTACGGAAGACCCCCGGGACACGCGAACGCGCCCCGGCGAAGGCCGGGGCGCGCGAGTGGGCCGGGTGCGGGAAGAGACCGGTCAGTGGCCCCTGGCCAGCCATTCCTCCAGGTGCCCCGCCTCCGCGCCGATGGAGGTGGAGGCGCCGTGACCGGTGTGCACGGCCGTTGCCGGCGGCAGGGCGAGCAGCCGTTCCTTGATCGACTCGATGATCGTGTCGAAGGAGGAGAAGGACCTCCCCGTCGCGCCGGGACCGCCGTTGAACAGGGTGTCGCCGGTGAAGACCGCGCCGATGTCCGCCCCGTACAGGCAGACCGCGCCCGGAGCGTGGCCCGGCGTGTGCAGCACGGTCAGCTCGATCCCCCCGGCCGAGAGCACCTGCCCGTCCTCGATCGGGGTGTACGGCAGGTCGGTGTAGACCATCTCCCACAGCACCTGGTCGGCCGGGTGGAGCAGGATCGGCGCGCCCGTCCGCGCGGCGAGGTCGGCGGCCGCGTCGATGTGGTCGTTGTGCGCGTGAGTGCAGACGATGGCCTTGACCTCGCGGTCACCGACCCGCTCGGTGATCGCGGCGGCGTCGTGCGCGGCGTCCACGATGAGGACCTCGCTGGCCGAGCCGACGATCCAGACGTTGTTGTCGACGTCCCACGTCCCGCCGTCCAGCGAGAACGTGCCGGAGGTGACGACCCTGTCGATCACAGGATCACCACCGAACGCAGGACCTCGCCGCGGTGCATCTTCGCGAAGGCCTCCTCGACGTCGCCGATGCCGATCGTCTCGGAGACGAAGCGGTCGAGGTCGAGCCGTCCCTGAAGGTACAGGTCGATGAGCATGGGGAAGTCACGGCTGGGCAGGCAGTCGCCGTACCAGGAGGACTTCAGCGCGCCGCCGCGGCCGAAGACGTCGAGCAGCGGCAACTCCAGCTCCATCTCCGGGGTGGGCACCCCGACCAGGACCACGGTCCCGGCCAGGTCACGGGCGTAGAAGGCCTGCTTGTACGTCTCGGGGCGGCCGACCGCCTCGATGACCACGTCCGCGCCGTTGCCGCCGGTGAGCTCCTTGACCGCCTCGACCACGTCGGAGGTGCGGGAGTTGATCGTGTGGGTGGCGCCGAAGTCCTTGGCCCAGCCGAGCTTGCGGTCGTCCACGTCCACCGCGATGATCTTCGAGGCGCCCGCCAGCCTGGCCCCCAGGATGGCCGCGTCGCCGACGCCGCCGCACCCGATGACCGCCACGCTGTCGCCGCGGGTCACGCCGCCGGTGTTGATCGCGGCGCCGATGCCCGCCATCACCCCGCAGCCCAGCAGCCCGGCCACCCGCGCCGGCGCCGACGGGTCGACCTTGGTGCACTGCCCGGCCGCGACCAGGGTCTTCTCGATGAAGGCGCCGATGCCCAGGGCGGGGCTGAGCGGCGTGCCGTCCTCCAGGGTCATCTTCTGGGTGGCGTTGTGGGTGTTGAAGCAGTACCAGGGACGGCCCCGCAGGCACGCCCGGCAGTTGCCGCAGACGGCCCGCCAGTTCAGGATCACGAAGTCACCGGGGGCCACCTCGGTGACGCCCTCGCCGACGGCCTCGACCACCCCGGCGGCCTCGTGGCCGAGCAGGAACGGGAACTCGTCGTTGATGCCGCCCTCGCGGTAGTGCAGGTCCGTGTGGCAGACGCCACATGCCTGGACCGTCACCACGGCCTCGCCAGGGCCCGGATCGGGCACGATAACGGTCTCCAGCGAGACGGGCTCGCCCTTGCCACGCGCGACCACGCCTTGCACGGTGTACGGCATGTCCTGCACCTCATCTGTCATGGTTTCGACCCTCGCGGGCCCGCTTACCGGTTGAACGGTCTTGGGGCGCCGGCCTCAATGATTACCAGCCCGGCGCAACACGTACGGCTGCACCACTCCCAGGCCTCGGGCCGGTCGCTGGCGGATGCGGCCGACCTCGACGCCGGGCGCGTCCTTCAGCGCCTCGGCCAGCCCGTCGTCGACGACGACGGTGCCTGGGCGGGCGATGGCCGTGAGCCTGGCCGCCAGGTTGACCGTGGTGCCGAAGACATCGCCCATGATCGGCAGCACCGGGCCGTACGCCAGCCCGATCCGCACGTCGGGCCCGTACTGGCGGATCGCGCCGACCAGTTCCAGGGCGATCACCGCGGCCGCCCTCGGGTCGGCCGCCGTGAAGAACACCTCGTCTCCGAGCGTCTTGACCATCCGCCCCCCGTGCTCCGCGACCACGTCCGAGGCCCGCGCCTCGAAGCCCTCGACCAGCTCGGCCAGGCCCCGCTCGTCCAGCTCGCGGGAGACCTGGGTGAAGGAGACCAGGTCGGCGAAGCCCACCGCGAGGGTGCGCCGGGTCGGCACGATCTCGTCGGTGATGTCGGCGAGCGTCAGCAGGCGTGTCCCGGCGGCGGCGAGCTGGGCGCGCCAGACGTGGACCAGCATCTGCTCGAAGTCGGGAAGCAGCCGGCGCGAGGTCTCCATGACCGCCGCCAGGTCCTCGTCGGTGGGCCGGCGGCCGGGGTCGAGCATGGCACCGATCATGATCTCGGCCTGCCACTGCGCGAGCCTCGCCGTCGTCTGGCCGAGCGCCCTGGTCATCCGGATGACGGTCCGGTCGTCCAGCAGGCCGCCCTCCATCATCGCCCGGACCCGCTCCAGCACGGCCACGTCCGCGTCGGTGAAGGCCACGGTGTCGTCGGGGAGCGTGGCGAACCCCAGCGCGCGCCAGATCCGCTCGGTGAGCTCCTGCGGCACCCCGGCGAGCCTCGCCACCTCGATCCGGGTGTAACGGGGAGACGTGCCGACGAAGAGGCGCTTGATCTGCTCGGCCGTCGGGCGTCCCGCGGGGACCTCCGCCTCGTCCCCGCCCTCCCCCAGGCCCAGGAGGTCACGCCCCATGGGTCACCGCCCGCCGGGTTCCGAGGGCTCCCCGTCGGAGGCGTCGTCGAGCGCGCGGAACAGCTCGGCCCGCACCTCCTGGATCCGGGGGATGTCCCGCAGCGTGATCCGGCCCTGGTCGCCGGCCGACTCGACGACCAGCGTGCCGCAGCCGAAGAGCCTCTCCATGAGGGTCTGGTCGGCGCTGACCGTGTTCACCTTGGTCATCGGGATGTCGTCGATGGACTTGTTCAGCACCCCCGTACCGATGGTGAACCGGTGCGAGGTGAGCACGTACGAGGTGTTCTTCCACCGCAGGTATGGAATGAACGACCACACGGTCAGCAGGCCGACGGCGACCACGGCCACCGCGATGAGCGCGTAGGACCGGTATTCGAAGTCGGGCATGAGAAAAAGAGCGGCACCGGACCCCGCGATGATCAGGATCAACGCGAGGAACGGGCCGATAAGTCGCTTCCAGTGAGGGTGGAACGACCTGATCCGTCGCTCCCCCTCCGTCATGTGGTGATCGGGTAGGCCCATGGGGCAAATCGTGGCACGCCTTCATGCCCCACGTCATGAGCTGTGAGGTCGAACATGCACGACGTCGCCCGCGCTGAGGGTGTGCTCCTCCCCCTTGGAGCTGACCAGCAGGTGACCGGCGCGGTCGACACCGGTGGCGGTGCCGGTGAGCACCCGCTCACCCGGCAGCTCCACCCTGACCTCCCGGCCGGCCGTGGCGCTGATCGCGAGATAGGCGGCCCGCAGGCCGCACGCCTCGGCGTCGCCGTCCGCCTCCGACCACTCGCGGTAGTGGGTCTCGATCTCCCGCAGCATCGCGCGCAGGATCGGATCGCGGTCGACGCAGGTGGCCTTCTCGATGGCCAGGGAGGTGGCGGTCTCCACCGGCAGCTCCTCGGGGCGCACGCTCACGTTGAGGCCGACCCCCACGATCACCGCGCTGTCGATCCGCTCGGCGAGCACCCCGGCGAGCTTGCGCTCGCCGATCAGCAGGTCGTTCGGCCACTTGAGACGTACGTCGACCTCGGCGACCTTCCGCACGGCCGACGCGACCGCCAGGCCGACGAGCAGGGGCAGCCACCCCTGTCTGGCCAGGGGCGGGTCGGGACGCAGGAGCACCGAGAACGTCAGGCCGGAACGCGGCGGAGCGCTCCAGACACGGCCGAGCCTGCCGCGCCCGGCGAACTGGGACTCGGCGACGACGACGGCTCCCTGCCGCGCGCCGTCGCGAATGGCCTGCGCGAGATCGGCGTTGGTCGATCCGGTCCTTTCGACCACGGAAATGCCGGACCAGAGGCCGCCGGGGCGGACCAGCGCGCGAGTGAGCGCCGCCTGGGAAAGCGGCGGGCGGTCGAGATCAGTGAAGGGCGAGTCGAGCACTTAGCCATCTTGCCTCCCCTAACGACCCCCTGTTACCGAATTAATCCAATGACCAGGGAATACTGTTACCGAAGTCTGGGTCCGCGGGCAAGGTCCGGCTTTCGGGCGGGGCGGGAAATCGTTCAGACGGTGGTGAAAAGAGATGATGAACGCATGAGCAGACATCTCAACGCACGGAACGGCACCGACGTGAAGGACGATCCGGGCTTCGAGATGGGTACGGGCTCGGGAGTTCCGGGTTCGGAACCGAACACGGGCTCCGAGGGTGGCGCGGGCTCGGAGGCGAGCCCGGCCCCTGGGACGAATTCAGCCTCCGAGATCGTCCAAGGCCCCGAAGCGGACTCCGGCTTCGAGGCGGGCCCCGGCTCCGAAACGGACTCCAGCCCCGAGACGGACCTCGGCTCCGAGACGGACCTCGGCTCCGAGACGGACCTCGGCTCCGAAGCGGACCTCGGCTTCGAGGTGGTGGAGGTCGTGCGGCGGCCGGGGCCCACCACCCGGGCGCGGGTCGGGCAGATGCGGGCGGGCACGATCCACGAGCGCCGGGACGACCTGGCCACCGAGGAGCCGCTGGAGATCCGCGTCCAGGCGGGCGAGGAGCGCCGCACTGTCGCGATCACCATGCGCACCCCCGGGCACGACTTCGAGCTGGCCGCGGGGTTCCTGTACGGCGAGGGCGTCGCGGCACCGGCGGACGTCGCGTCCATCGCCTACTGCACCGACGAGGACGTGCCGCCGGAGGCGCGCTACAACACGGTGACCGTGCGGCTGCGCGGCGAGCTGCCCGACCTGCCCTCGCTCGACCGGCACTTCATGACGTCGAGCGCGTGCGGCGTCTGCGGTACCGCCAGCCTCGACGCGCTGCGCGGACGCTGCTCGCCGCTGCCCGACCAGGAGGACACGCTGGTCTCCCCCGAGGTCCTGTACGGCCTTCCCGGCAGGCTGAGAAGCGCCCAGGGGGTCTTCGGCAAGACCGGGGGGCTGCACGCGGCCGGCCTGTTCACCGCCGAGGGTGAGCCGCTCGCGGTCCGCGAGGACGTGGGGCGGCACAACGCGCTGGACAAGCTGGTCGGCTGGGCCATGATGACCGGGCGGCTGCCGCTGGGCGGGCACGTGCTCATGGTCAGCGGGCGGACCAGTTACGAGATCATGCAGAAGGCCCTGACGGCGGGCCTGCCGGTCGTCTGCGCGGTCTCCGCGCCGTCCTCCCTGGCCGTCGACCTGGCCAGGGAGTTCGGGATGACACTGGTCGGCTTCCTGCGCGAGGAGCGCTTCAACCTCTACGCGGGGGCACACCGCGTCGGCCCCTGAGCCTCCGCGGCCTCTTCCGGTCCCGGGCCTCCGCTCCCCGAACGCCCGCTCAGGTCCCCGGACACCTCTGCCGGTCCGCGAGCATCCGCACCGGCCCCCGAAGCCCCGTACCGGCCCCTGAGCCGCCCGCTCCGGCCCTGAAACGTCCACCCCGGTCCCCGAAGTCCACTCCCGTCCCGAATCGCCGGTATCGGCTTCTGAGCCGCCCGGCGGGACTCTCCGCGGCCGAAGGGTCCCGGCCGCGGAGAGCCTCGCGGATCATCCGGTGTTCTGCAGGCCCGCCGCGACGCCGTTGACCGACAGGAGCAGCAGCGTGGACAGGCGCTCGCGCTCGTCCTCCGACAGTCCCTCGTCCGCGCGGAGCGTGGACAGGGCGCGCAACTGCAGGTGGGAGAGCGCGTCCACGTACGGGTCGCGGAGCTGCACCGCGCGGGAGAGGACCTTGCGGTCCTCCAGCAGGCGGGTGTGGCCGGTGATCTCCAGGACCAGGCGGCGCGTCAGGTCGTACTCGGACAGGACCTGCTCGACGAAGTCGTCCCTGGCGCCGAGCGCGAGGTAGCGGGCGGCGATGTCGCGGTCGGTCTTGGCCAGTGACATCTCCACGTTGTCCAGCAGCGAGGCGAACAACGGCCACTCGCGGTAGGCGGCGCGCAGCTCGTCGAGGCCCGCCTCGGAGATCACCGCCTCCAGGCCGCTGCCCAGGCCGTACCAGCCCGGCAGGTTGACCCGGGTCTGGGCCCAGGCGAACACCCACGGGATGGCCCGCAGGTCGTCCAGGGAGCGGGGCGCGCCGAGGCCGCGCCGGGCGGGGCGGGAGCCGAGGCGCAGCGAGCCGATCTCCTCCAGCGGGCTGACCAGGGAGAACCACTCGGGGAAGCCGGGCGCCTCGGTCAGCAGGCGGTAGGCCTTCTCCGAGGCGGAGGCGACCCGCCCGGCCACGCCGCGGAAGCGCCCCGCCGCGTCGGCCGTACGGGCCTCGATGGAGGGGGTGGAGGCGAGCAGCACCGCCGAGGTGACCTGCTCCATGTGGCGGCGGGCGATGGCGTCGTGACCGTAGCGGGCGAAGATGACCTCGCCCTGCTCGGTGACCTTGAACCTGCCGCCGACCGAGCCGGGTGCCTGCGCGAGCACGGCCCGGTTGGCCGGGCCGCCGCCCCGGCCCAGGGCGCCGCCCCGGCCGTGGAACAGCGTCAGCGGCACGTCGTGCTCGGCCGACCAGGCGGCCAGCGCCTCCTGGGCCTCGTAGAGCTTCAGCGTCGCGGCGGCCGGGCCGAGTTCCTTGGCGGAGTCGGAGTAGCCGAGCATGACCTCCAGGCGCCGCTCGTCGGCCAGCCTCGCCTGTACGGCCGGGATCTCCAGCATCCCCGACAGGACGGCGGGGGCGGCGGCCAGGTCGGCGCCCGACTCGAACAGCGGGACCACGTCGAGCCGGGGCGCCCGATCGCCCAGCGCGTGCGTGGCCAGCGCGTGGACCGCGGCGATGTCGTCGGCGGAGCGGGTGAAGGAGACGACGTAGCGGGAGCAGGCGGTCACCCCGAACCGCTCCTGGATCCAGGCGATCGTGCGGATCGTGGCCAGGACCTCCTCGGTCCGCTCGGAGGTGCGCCCGGCGGCGATCTCCTCCAGCGCGGTGGCGTGGACCTGCGAGTGCTGGCGGACCTCCAGCTCCGCCAGGTGGAAGCCGAACGTCTCCACCTGCCAGATGAGGTGCTGCAGCTCCCCGTACGCCTGCCGGTTCGCCCCGGCCTCGACCAGCGAGTCCTGGGCCGTCCGCAGGTCGGTCAGGAGCTGCTCGGGCGAGCGGTAGGCCAGGTCGAGGCCGCGCTGGCGGGTGGCCGCGATGCGGGCGGCGACGAACATCAGCCACTGCCGGTGCGGCTCCCTCGGGGAGCGGGTGGCCATCTCCGAGACCACGTCGGGGTGGTCGTTCACGGCGCTCGACAGCGCGGCCCTCAGCCCGGCCGAGGCCGGGGTGTAGTCGGCGGTGAGGGTCAGGGAGCGGCCGATCCTGAGCGTGGCGTTCTCCAGGGCGATCAGCACGTGCTCGGCCTGGATGAGCACGGCGTCCCTGGTCACCTTGGAGGTGACGTTCGGGTTGCCGTCGCGGTCGCCGCCGATCCAGCTGCCGTACCTGATGAAGGCGCGGGCCCGCGGCTTGCCGGTGCCGCCCCCACCGCCGAGGGCGGCGTCCAGGGCGCGGTAGACCTGCGGGACCACCCGGAAGAGGGTCTCGTCGAAGGCCGCCATGGCGGTGCGCACCTCGTCCAGCGGGTCGAGCTTGGTGGACCGCAGCTGGGCGGTCCGCCACAGCAGGTCGATCTCCTCCAGCAGCCGCCGCCGGGTCTCCGCCCGCTCGGCCGCGCCCCTGTCGGAGCTGTTGTACGCGGCGAGCTGGCCGCTGATGCGCTGGATCGCGGTGACCACGGCGCGCCTGCGGGCCTCGGTGGGGTGCGCGGTCAGCACCGGGTGCAGGCGCAACCCCTCGACCAGGTCGGCGACCTTCCCGTCACCGAGTTCCTGGACGGCCTGCGCCAGCGACTCGGGCAGCGGCTCCTCGCCGGTGTCGCGGACCCTGAGCGTGCGGATCCTGAAGTGCTCCTCGGCCAGGTTCGCCAGGTGGAAGTAGCACGTGAAGGCGCGGGCGATCTGCACCGCGCGGTCGATCGGCCACTCGGCCACCATCGCGGTGATCTCGTCGACCGACACCTGCTTTCTGCGGGCCCCGATGACGGCCTTGCGCAGCCGTTCGACATCGGCGAGCAGGTCATCGCCGCCATGCTCGGCGAGGACCTGCCCCAGGAGCTCACCGAGCAGTCGCACGTCCGCGCGCAGCTCGTCGGGCATCTCGGTGACAGCGGAGGAACGCTCTGCCTGATGGGACACGGTGGCGGGCATGCCCGCCAGCGTACCTAGTCCGTTTTCCCGAGCGGAGACCGGTCTCACCCATTGGACTAGACCATTCGGGAGGCCGGTCGAGGGCCGCTCACCTGGCCACCCGATGGTCGCCGGACGGCCGCCGACCAGCCACGGGACGGCCATCAGCCGGCCACGGAGCTCGCCTCCAGAAGCGCCGGATACCTGGCGAAGGCGATCTTTCCCGCGACCCTCCGGCCGCCCCAGGAGAGCAGCAGCCCGTACGGCACCGCCAGCACGCTGACCCACGTGAGCCCCAGCAGGACCGGCAGGGCGATCGGCAGCGCGAGCAGGCCGGTGCCGATCAGCGCGCCGAACGACGCCGCGAAGGCGACACCGCCCTGCCCGGGGGCCGCGCCGGTGAAGGCGTTCAGGCGATCGGGCACGGTGTACGGCATCAGCACACTGGTCAGCGCGCCCACGCCGAGTCCCGCCCCGAGGACGCCCCAGGCGGTGAGAGCGGCCGGGACCGCCCACAGGACGTCCCCGGCCAGCAGTGCCGCGACCACGGCCAGCACGAGCAGCAGCGGGACCGCGATCGTCGCCACGACCAGGTGCCGCCCGGCGATGTCGGTGCGCCAGTCGCGGTCACTGCCGTAGGCGACGGCGTTCATCCACAGGGAGCGGCCGTCGATGCCGAAGGCGTTGCACCACTGGATGCTGATCATCACCGCGCCGATGCAGGCGGGCGTGACCGCCAGGACGCTTCCGGCCGCGCCGTCGCCGTCCCCGTCCCCGTACAGCGAGAAGGCCATGATGCCGGTGACCGCGATGGCGGCGAACCAGCCGACCCTGCCCCGCGGGTCGCGCCGGGCGTACTTGAGCTCCTTGCTCGCGACCGCGGCGAGCGGGCCGTCGGGCAGGATCCTGGCGAGCAGGCCCCGGGAGTTGCGCACCGACGCGCCCTGGGTGGAGGCGTCGGGAGAGACCAGGGCGCGTCGCAGCGCCGTGATCCACAGCCACCCGGTCCCGGCGAGCAGGACGGCGAGCAGGACCGTCCCCGCGGCCGCCATGAGGCCGCCGTCGGCGATGGCCCCGGCCGCGATGCCCGAGGGGGTCCAGCGCAGCACCGAGGCGAGACCGTGCAGCACGGCCCCGGGGTCGGCCGACAGGCCGCCGTTGAGCAGCAGGTTGGGCAGCTGGGCCACCAGGATGACGAAGACCACCGAGACGGCCAGCACGTCACGGCCCCTGCGGGTGCGCAGTATCCCCGACAGGGACGTGGTGACCAGCCGGGAGATCATGACGCAGAGCGCGAAGTGGAGCAGCACCGCGACCGTGCCCAGGATCACCCCGCCGACCCCGGTGGCCAGGCCGGCCACGGCTCCGGCCATGACGGTCAGCGAGGCGAGCGGCCACACGCCGGTGACCGAGGCGGCGAACATGCCGGTGACGAGCTGGCCGGTCCGCAGCGGGAACAGGGCCAGCCGCGACGGGTCGAGCGTGTCGTCCAGCCCGAACGCCAGCAGTGGCACGACCGCCCAGCCCACCAGGAAGACGGCGAACAGCACGGTCACCACCTCCAGGGCGGTGTCGGCGGGCGCGAGGCGCAGCACGGCCGTCGACAGGAAACCGAGGGCGCCGAAGAGGAACGCGGCGATCGCCGTGAAGACGAACCCCAGCAGGCGCTGGGTGCTGCCGCTCAGGTTTCCCGCGACGAGCCGCAGCTTGAGCCGCACGAACACCATGGGCCCCACCCGCACGGCCCCCGCGCCTCCCCCCGCTCCCCCGGCCCCCGCCGCCTCCCCCACTCCCATCGCCGCGTCCGCTCCCGCCGCTTCCCCCGCTCCCATCGCCGCGTCCGCGCCTCCTCCCGCGCCGACGTCCCCCGGCGCGCCCGCGCGCATCCCGTCATCGGCGCGCACCCCGTCACTCGCGCTCACCCCGTCACCGGCGCGCACCCCGTCACCGTCACTCGCGATTCCCTCGTCGCCGTCACTCGCGATCACCCCGTCGCCCGCGCGCACCCCGTCACCGTCGTCGCCCGTGCTCATCCCGTCACCTCTCCGGTCGTCCGGCGCGCTCACGCCGGGGTCGCGCCCAGCCACGACAGGCCCTCCTGCCCGCTCGCGCCGTCGCCCCGGGCGCCGACCAGGCCGAGGAAGGCCTCGTTGAGGCTGCGGCCCGCCCTGACCTCGTCCAGTGGCCCCTGGGCGACGATCCGCCCGCGGTCCATCACCGAGACCCAGTCGCACAGGCGCTCGACGAGCTCCATGACGTGGCTGGAGAAGATCACTGTCGAGCCGGAGGCGGTGTAGCGCCTGAGCACCTCGACGAGCGTGTTGGCGCTGACCGGGTCGACGCCCTCGAACGGCTCGTCGAGGAAGAGCACGCCGGGGTTGTGCAGCAGCGCGGCGGCCAAGCCGATCTTCTTGCGCATGCCGGTGGAGTAGTCGACGACGAGCTTGTCGGCCGCCCCGGTCAGGTCCATGACCTTCAGCAGGCCCTCGGCCCGCCGCTCCACCTCGGCCCTGGGGATGCCGCGGAGCTGGCCGTTGTAGGAGAGCAGCTCCCTGCCCGACAGCCGCTCGAACAGGCGCAGCCCCTCGGGGAGCACGCCGATGCGGCTCTTGACCGCGATCTGGTCGTGCCAGGCGTCGAGGCCGCCGATGTGGACCGAGCCGCCGTCGGGGCGGAGGAGACCCGTGACCATGCTGAGCGTGGTGGTCTTCCCCGCGCCGTTGGGGCCGACCAGCCCGGCGAAGCCGCCCTGCGGCACCACCAGGTCGACACCCCCCACGGCCACCTGCTGCCCGAACCTCTTGAACAGCCCCCGCGTCCTTACCGCCTCCGTGACGTCCGGCATGGCGCCTCCCCTTCCGGGGCCCGCCGATCGGCCGGCCCGCACGGGAAAACGAACGATCGCCCCCGATAGTTCGCGACGCAAGGGGACGGTTACCCTGCTGGGATGAGCGAGTCCCTGAGCGCCGAACCATTGGATTCCGGACCCGACATCCACACCACGGCCGGGAAGCTGGCCGACCTGGAGCGCCGCCTGGGCGAGGCGGTCCACGCGGGTTCGGCCCGCGCCATCGAGAAGCAGCACGCCGCCGGGAAGATGACCGCCAGGGAGCGGGTGCTCGCCCTCCTCGACGAGGGCAGCTTCGTGGAGTTCGACGGCCTCGCCAGGCACCGGTCCACGAGCTTCGGCCTGGAGCGCCAGCGGCCGTACGGCGACGGGGTCGTGACCGGGTACGGCACGGTGGACGACCGCCCGGTGGCGGTGTTCGCCCAGGACTTCACGGTCTTCGGCGGGTCCCTGGGCGAGGTCTTCGGAGAGAAGATCGTCAAGGTCATGGACCACGCGCTGAAGACCGGCTGCCCGGTGATCGGCATCAACGACTCCGGAGGGGCGCGCATCCAGGAGGGCGTCGTCTCGCTGGGCCTGTACGCCGAGATCTTCAAGCGGAACGTCCACGCCTCCGGGGTGATCCCGCAGATCTCACTGATCATGGGCCCCTGCGCGGGCGGCGCCGTCTACTCGCCCGCGCTCACCGACTTCGTGCTGATGGTGTCGGAGAAGTCGCACATGTTCATCACCGGCCCCGACGTGATCAGGACGGTCACCGGCGAGGAGGTGACGTTCGAGGAGCTCGGCGGGGCGCACACGCACAACTCCCGCTCGGGTGTGGCCCACTACGAGGCGTCCGACGAGGCCGACTGCCTGGAGTTCGCCAGGGCGCTGCTGTCCTATCTGCCGTCCAACAACATGGACGAGGCCCCGGCGTTCGACGCCGATCCGCCGCTGGAGACCACCGACGAGGATCGCGAGCTCGACACGCTGATTCCCGACTCGGCGAACCAGCCCTACGACATGCACACGGTCCTCGAACACGTCCTGGACGACGGCGAATTCCTGGAGGTGCACGCGCAATTCGCGCCCAACATCCTCGTGGGTTTCGGCCGGGTCGAGGGGCGCTCCGTGGGGATCGTCGCCAACCAGCCGATGAGTTTCGCCGGCACGCTGGACATCTCGGCCTCCGAGAAAGCCGCGAGATTCGTCCGTACATGCGATGCCTTTAACATTCCGGTCCTGACATTCGTCGACGTCCCGGGATTCCTGCCGGGCACCGACCAGGAATGGAACGGGATCATCCGGCGCGGCGCCAAGCTTCTCTACGCCTACGCCGAGGCGACCGTGCCCCTCGTCACGGTCATCACCCGCAAGGCATACGGTGGGGCGTACGACGTCATGGGGTCCAAGCACCTGGGCGCCGACATCAACCTGGCCTGGCCGACCGCGCAGATCGCGGTGATGGGCGCGCAGGGCGCGGTCAACATCCTCTACCGGCGCGAGCTCGCCGCGTCCGAGGATCCGGACGCCCAGCGGGCCAGGTTCGTCACCGAATACGAGGACACGCTCGCCAACCCGTATCTCGCGGCCGAACGTGGGTATGTGGACGCGGTGATCCGCCCTTCCGAAACCCGGGTCCAGATCGTCAAGGCGCTGCGGACCCTGCGCAACAAGCGCGCGACCCTGCCCCCGAAGAAGCACGGGAACATTCCGCTATGAGACATCTGAAGATCATTAAAGGAGACGCGACACCCGAGGAGATCGCCGCGGTGGTGATCGCCCTCTCGACGCGTGCCGCACCGGCGAGTTCGGCGTCGAAAGCCTCGCAGACGTCGAAATCCTGGAGCAATCACTCACATCGCATGCGAAAAGCACTTCCTACCGGACAAGGCGCGTGGCGATCCAGCGCGCTGCCGAGATAGATCCCGGGAACGGGGTGTCAACTTGCGCAAGAGTTGGGACCATCTAAGAAATGGGCGCATATAGTCAGCCGATCAGCTAGTTCCGAGGCCTGGAGGACGACATGACCATCCTGGACCTCACGTCACATCCCATCGCCGCGAAGTACGCCGTCCTGGTAGACGTCGGCTATCTGTACGCGGCAGCCGGGGAAGTGCTTCTGAGCGCCAAGGAGCGCAAGGAGTACCGGGTGGCGGCGGACGAGCTGATCCAGGCGTTGCAGAAGCACGCGGAGCAGCGCATCCACGGCGAGCTGCTCCGGATCTACTGGTACGACGCCGCCCGCGACCGGGTGCCGACCGTCGACCAGCGGGTCATCGCCCAGTTGCCCTGGGTCAAGGTGCGCCTGGGCAACCTGAACGCGCGGGGCCAGCAGAAGGGCGTGGACGCGCAGATCAGGAGCGACCTGGAGGCGCTGGCCAGGCACCACGCGGTGAGCGACACGATATTGCTGGCCGGGGACGAGGACATGGTCCCCGCCGTCGAGGCCGCCCAGGCCTACGGGGTGCGGATCCACCTGTGGGGCGTGGAGCCCCCCTACGGCACCAACCAGGCCGAGCGCCTGGTCTGGGAGTCCGACACCGTCGAGATCATCAGCGCCGACTTCCTGCGGTCCTTCTTCAGCCGCGCCCCCGCTCCGGTGCCGGTGCCGGTGCCACCGATCGCGCCCTCCCCCGCCCAGGTCTTCGCCGGGCGCACGGCCGCCAAGCCCAAGGTCCCCGCGGGCCAGGTCACCAAGCTGGGCCCGAGTCGTCCGCGCGTCGAGGAGGTCGGCGAGCACGTGGCCCAGAAGTGGATCCTCACCCGCGGCCGCGACAACATCCGCGACCTGCTGCCCGGCCCGATCCTTCCCACCGTGATCGACACCGAGCTGCTCATCGAGGCGGAGAAGGAGCTGGGCCACTCCCTGCGCCCGTACCCCGAGGCGCGCGTCTGGCTCCGCGACGGGTTCTGGGCCCGCGTCTACCGGGAGTTCGAGATCGGGGTCGGCGTCTCCTCCAAGTGAGCGAGTGAGGCCCGCGGCGAGCTCGCGCACGGCCGCCACGACCATGTCCGATTCCCGCCAGCCGCACCCCGTGCGCCGCGGGTAACGTCGTCAGCGTGTCCGTGAGAGAGCTCGACTTCGACTCCTGTTATCGCGCGGTGGCCGCGAGGGACGCCCGGTTCGACGGGCGGTTCTACACGGCGGTCACCTCCACCAACATCTACTGCCGGCCGATCTGCCCGGCACGCACCCCGTCCACCCGCAACGTGCGGTTCTACCGCCACGCGGCCTCCGCCGAGGCGGCCGGGTTCCGGCCGTGCAAGCGCTGCCGTCCCGAGCTGAGCCCCGGCGATCCCGGCTGGGACCACCGGGGCGACCTGATCGGCCGGGCTCTCCGGCTGATCGACGAGGGCGTGGCGGACGACGGCGGGATGACCCGGCTGGCCGGGCGGCTGCACATCACCGGGCGGCACCTGCACCGGCTGTTCGCCGCGGAGATCGGCGTGGGGCCGCTGGCCGTGGCCAGGACCAAGCGCCTGCTGCTGGCCAAGCAGCTGCTCACCGAGACCGGGCTGCCGATCGTGGACGTGGCGTTCGCGTCGGGCTTCGGCAGCGTCCGGCAGTTCAACGCGACCATGAAGGACACTTACGGCTTCACCCCCGGCGAGCTGCGGGCGACCACGGGGAGCAAACCGGGCGTGTGCGGCGACGCCCTCACCCTGCGGCTGCACCGCAGGGAGCCGTACGACGCCGCGACGCTGATGCGGTTCCTGGGCGCGAGGGCGATCCCCGGGCTGGAGCACGCGGACGGCACGTCCTACAGCCGCGCCGTCCCCGGCGGCACGATCACCCTCACCCCCGGGCCCGGCCACGTACGGCTGGACGTGAGCGTCGACGACACCCGCCACCTGGCCAGGATCGTCGCCCGCTGCCGCCGTCTCCTCGACCTCGACGCGGACCCCGAGGCCATCTCCTCGGCCCTCGGCGAGACCTCGCTGGGGCCGCTCGTCTCCGCCCGGCCGGGGCTGCGCGTGCCCGGCGCCTGGGACGGTTTCGAGGTGGCCGTCCGCGCCGTGATCGGCCAGCAGATCTCCGTGGCGGGCGCCCGCACCATTCTCGGCCGCGTCACGGCCCGTGCCGGGCGTCCCACCGGCGGAGAGGGGCTGACGCACCTGTTCCCGACCGCGGAGGAGCTCGCCGAGGCCGACCTGGACGGGCTGGGCCTGACCGGGCGGCGGGTGGCGACGCTGAGGGCACTCGCCACGAGGGTGGCGGGCGGCGAGATCGACCTGGACGGCGCGCAGGATCCCGCGCAGGCGGTGGCCGGGCTGCTGGAGGTTCCCGGGATCGGGCCGTGGACCTCCGGCTACATCGCGCTGCGGGCACTGCGCGACCCGGACGCCTGGCCGGGAGGAGACCTCGGCCTGCGGCGGGCCATGGCCTGCCTGGGCATCCCTGAAGATCACATCGAGCGGTGGCGCCCCTGGCGGGCGTACGCCGCGCTGCACCTTTGGAGCTCGGAATGATAGAGGCACAGGTCATCACCACCCCGATCGGCCCGCTGGCCCTGCTCGCCCGCGAGGGCGTGCTGCTGGCCGCGGGCTTCACCACCGGCCCGGACGAGATGTTCGCGCGGCTCTCGCCGGAGCTGCGCGCCGAGGGGCTGACCCTCACCGACGACCTGGGCCGTCCGGCGCGGGCGGTGCGCGACTATCTGAACGGCGACCTGACCGCCCTCGACGCGGTGCCGGTGGAACAGCCGGGCACACCCACCCGGCAGCGGTTGCTCACCGCCCTGCGCCAGGTGCCCGCGGGCGTCACGATCAGCTACGCCGAGCTCGCCGAGCGGGCGGGGCTGCCCAGGACCGCGGCCAGGGCGGCCGGTTCCGCGTGCGCGCAGAACCTGATCGCCCCCTTCGTCCCCTGCCACCGCATCCTGCCGTCCACCGGCGGGTTCGGCGGCTACTACTACGGCACCCCGGTCAAGCAGTGGCTGCTCACCCACGAGGGGGCACCGGCCATCGAGCGGCTGCGGGTCCGGGAGGAGAGCCGCTGACCGGTCCTCCTCTCCGGGAGGCCGCCCGGTCGCGGGTGCGGACCGGGCGGATCCGGAGATCCGGAAGGAGGGCCGCCGCTAACCGGCCTTCCTGACCGTGCTCTGCACCTCGCCCACGGGGACGTCGCGGGTGACCCCCACCTCGACCGGGTCGTAGGCGAAGGGCACCACGTCGTCCTCGACCTCGATGGGCCAGACCGAGGTGACCTCCAGCTCGTAGACATCACGCGGCTGGTCGACCGAGGACCTCAGATAGCGCACGCCGCAGGTGAACTCGGCACCCTCCTGGTACGGCTTGCCGCCGGGGCCGCACTCCTCCCTGACCTCCGCCCGGTCCTCGGTGGTGCCCGCGTCGATCTGGATGTCCTCCAGGGTGGCGGTCACGGTGGCGCTCATGACCCCGGGCAGCGTCGCGGTGACGGACCTGGTGGTCTCGCCGATGCCGCTCAGCCAGACCCAGGTGGGCAGGTTGACGTAGCTCTTGGCGTCCGGGTTGAGCTCGATCTTCGGCTCGGGCACGGTCAGCGCGGCCCGGGCGATCTCGACGAGCTCGGCGATGGTGATCCCGTTGGGCGGGGTGGTGTTCGGGGGCGCGAACACGTACGGCTCGCCCAGCGCGGCCACGCACGCCAGCGCGGCCGGGTCGGACTCGTCGTAGGCGCGCTGCCACCAGGTGCCCTCCTGGCCGATCCGCGCCTCGAACGGCTCCAGAGCCTCCTTCCGCCTCTGCCACTCCTGCTCGGGAAGGGCGTCGGGCAGCGCGTCCCTCTGCTGGTCCAGCGTGTCGGCGGCGTTGCCCCGGGGCTCGTACCAGCAGGGACGCTTGATCCGGTAGCCGTCGCTCCGGCCGCTGAGGCCGGTCCCGGTGACGACGATCTGGGAGTCCTTCAGCGTGACCCCGGCCCTGCGGCCGTCCTGGAAGCCCTCACCGGTCGTGCCTCCGGTGTCAGGGGGGGCGAACATCAGCAACCCCGCGACGATCACCTTTCCGATCATCAAACACCTCCGGTGTGGGAGCCGGGCCTCGGCCGCGGGGAGAGTCATCTGAGACAGCCCTTCGCTCGCTCGTCGGGGAGCTTCGCGTGGCGAAAAAGCCTGATGCGCCAGCTCCCGTCGGCGGCCCGCCCCATGGCCGCGGCCTGGAGGAAGGGCTTCCTGGTCCAGTCGGGCTGCCTGGCGACCGGCTTGCCGGTGGAGGAGTCGAGGAGACGCATCTTCGACTCGTCGACGCATACGTCCAGCTGCGCCCCCCGGTCGTCGCCCGAGCCGCTGACCGAGCTGACGTTCAGCGCGTACAGCCGGGCGGTCCCCCGCACCGACCTGCGCCGGTCGAGGAACCCCCGCACCCAGGCGGACGCGTCGTCGACCGCGTCGTGCTCGACCACGTCGAGGTAGCCGGTGTCACGGCCCTCGCTGGTGACCGCCCTGAAGGCTCCGGCGAAGTAGTCGCGAAGAACCTCGATCATCGCGGTCGTGTCCGCGTCGGGAGCGGCGGGCCACTCGACCACCACCCGCACCCCCGGCGCGACCCTGACCGTCTCCACCCCGGGTGTCGCCGCCCGCGCGGAGGTGCCGGGGTCCTGCGGGGAGGTGTCCGCGGGCAGGTCCGCGGGAGTGAACGGCTGCGCCTCCGACGGGGCACAGCCCGCCGACGCGACGAGGGCCAGGACCAGCGCGATCACAACACGCACACCGATCACGCTAGGAGCGCCCACCCGCCGCGACCACCGATATGCACGATTCGGCATGGCTCGCCCCTCGCCCCCCTTCCCCCTCTCCTCCTGCTCGATCTCGTCGTCCCACGACGTCACGCGGCTCCTCCCACCCCGGCCCTCCGGCGTACGGCGCGGGCCCACCCGGCCCGTCATGCCGTCGGGGCCGAGCGCATCCGCCACGAGGGCAGCAGCTCGTCGATGAGGGCCTCGGTCTCGGGTGCCATCCCGCCGCCGTAGGGGTGGGAGGCGGCCCGCCGGTGCAGCGCGTCGACCACGGCGCGCAGGCGGACGGGGTCGGCGGTGAGGTGCGTGGCCCGGAGCAGGTCGCGCCAGAGGCCCTCGTCGTCCGCGGCCAGCAGCAGCCCGGCGCGCACCGCCGCCACGGCCTGGTCGGTCTCGCCGCGGGCCAGCCGCACCTCGCAGAGCCGGTGCGCGGCGTCCGCGACGCCCGCGGTCACGTTGTACTCCAGGTCGTCGGCGGCCAGCCAGGCGTAGCGGCCACGCGGGCGGCCGTTCAGCAGCGGGCCCCGTACCAGGCCCAGTGCCCGCTCGAGGAGCGCGGGACGTCCGGCGGGGTTGGCATGCGACTGGCGGACGAGGTCGCGGAAGAGCATCCAGTCGGTGCGTACCTCCGGGCCGAGCCGGAGCCGCCCGGACTCGTCGGCGTAGAGGTTGGGCCGCCCCTGGCTGTCGGTGCCCAGCCAGGCGACGACCCTGGCGATCGTGGCGTCCCTGACCACCGACTGCACGCCCCTCGGCCAGAGGATGCCGCCGAGCACCACGGGGTGGACGCCGCCGGGGTGCGTCGCCAGGTAGACGGCCATCTCGACGGCGATCACGGCCCGTCCCTCCTCCATGGGCGGGGGGCCGACGACCTCGGCGGGGCCGAGGACGCGTACCTCGACCGAGGGCGTGTGCGTGACGGGCTCCGGCTCGTCGGGAAGCGGCTCGCCCTCCAACCGCTCGGTCGCCAGGAACAGGTCGATCAGCGCCCTGTACTGGCGGCGGGGCAACAGCTGCGCGGCCACGTCGAAGCCGAGCGCGTCCACCTCGGCACGGCCCTCCTCGGTGATCGTCCAGTTCCAGGTGGCGTGCGGCACCTCGCCCGCGATGACGTACCCGGCGGCCGTCCTGACGCCCTTCCTGGCGAGCAGCGCCAGGCGGCGGCCCTCCTCGGGGGTGGGGGCGATCGCCGACAGCAGGTAGTGCGGGGTGCAGACCGGGTCGGCGGCGCGCCCGTGGATCCGGCCGGTGAGCACCTCACCACCGTGATCGCGCCCTCCGGCCCCGGCCTCCAGCTCGGGCAGGACCTCCGCCAGGCTGCCCACGTACCTGATCCGATCGGAGGCGATCACGGTCAGCTCCTCGCCGAAGCCGACCAGCGTGACGCGCATCCGGTCCGACCAGCGGTTGGTGGCCAGCTCCACGGCGAGCGCGGCCAGCGCCGCGGTGGTCTGCGGGCCGCTGATGCTGATCGGCCCGTGAGCGGCCTCCAGGTCGACGAGCACCCGGCCCTCGCCGTTGGAACCGAGCGAGACCAGTCCCGGGTACGGGGCGGGCGCGTCGGCGAGTGCCCGCTCGTCGAGCATCCGGCCCTCGTGCGCGGGAAGCCGCCAGACCTGACCGCCGTCGTGGGCGGTCCAGGGCGCGGGCGCCTCGGGGTCGGGCGGGTGGATCCACAGGTCGAGGGTCTGCGGCGACAGGTGAGCGGCGTAGATCGTGGGCGGGACGCGGTCCTGGGCGGCCAGGGATTTGCCGAGGAGCCGGAGGCCGACGTCGAGCATCCGGCTGCCGGGGGCGTCGGCGCCGAGCCTGAGCGCGAGCTCGGCCTGGGCGGCGTCGTCCCTGGGCCGGGTGATCCGGTACCCGAACGCCCGGTGCCAGAGCTGCTGCCTGCGCCTGCGCCCGAGCGCCGCCAGCAGTCCCGCCGCCGCCAGCGAGCCCCCCGCCAGGTAGTCGAGCAGCCCCAGCCCGGTGTCCTGCCCCGCGCTCCGCCCGCTGTCGGGGGGTTCCGCCACCGCCGCGGGGTCTCGCCGCTCCGCCTGCCCGGGGTCCTGCCGCCCGCTGTCGGGCACGGTGTCGGGCGCCTTTTCCGGCACGGTGTCGAGCACGGTGTCGGGCATGCTGTCGGGCGCGGTGTGCGGGGCGCGCTCAGCGGGCGCCGGGTCGCGGGAGGTGTCCCTGCGCTCCTGTGCCGGGCCGGTCTCCCGCGTCCCGTCGGCGCCGGCCCTGTCACCGGATCTGTCACCGGCCCTTTCGTCGGACCTGCCTCGGGGGTCGGAGACCTCGGGCGCGGGCTCCGCCGGAAGGTCCGCGCGGCCGGGGGTGAGGTTCTGGGTACGGCCGTCCAGCTCGACGGGCTTGTCCCGGTGGTCCTTGAGGGTGTCGTCGCGCGGCTGGGAGGCCGGGACGATGTGGATGTTGCGCGCGTCGTCCGGCATGTCCAGGACCCAGCCGGGCCTGATCAGGTCGGCCATGTGGAGGCGGCTGCCGTCGGGCTGCTCCTTGTGCTGGTTGAGCCGGTAGATCTCCGGATACCTGCGCCCGTCGCCGAGGCACTTCTCCGCGATCTCCCACAGGCTCTCGTGGTGGCGCCCGTGCGGCGGTTGCACCACGTAGACCTTCTTGGCCTTCTGCACCGGCTCCAGCTCGGCCCGCTCGTCGACGGCCGGGCCGGACGTCGACGACAGCCCGGTGAAGACGACGCTGGGACCGGCGGGCGGCAGGCTGGTCAGCTTCGCGATCGGCAGGGCCACCGCCGAGACGGTGAACAGCAACATGGCCGCCGAGACCAGCCGGTTGGCGAACATCTGCGTGCCGCCGGAGAGCGGCACCCGGGCCGGCATGCCCACCCGGCGCAGTCCGGCGTAGATCTCGACCAGCACGCAGACCACCAGCTGCAGCCACGCGAGCCAGACCAGCAGCACGAGGATCGCGATGATCGTGCTCGTACCCACCTGGCTGGTCAGCAGGTCGAGGTTGAGCAGCTCGGGCGGGAGCGGCGGCCCGGCCAGCCGGAACAGGGCGTAGGGGACTCCCGCGATGAGCGCGACCAGGACGACCAGCGCACCGAGGCCCGCCAGCAGGTCTCCCGGTGTGCGCCTGGCCTTGATGCGCGCGGGCTGTCGCGTGGGCATTCGTCTCCCTCCCCGTCCAGATTCGTCGTCGGTCAACCGGTGGGCCAGCGGTTCACGGCAATTGGTCTTCCCCGATGTCCGGCCCGGCCGTGGCCTCGGCCTCCATGTCCGATCCCGGGAAGCCGAAGGCGGCCAGGAAGAACGCCTTCCAGGTGACGGAGACGTTCACGGTGACCTCGGCCTGGGCGCCGCCGACCGCACACGCCGCGAGCTGTACGTCGCCGCCGCCGTGGGCGGAGACGATCTCCTCGGCCTTCGCGCACGTCTCCCCCTCCCCCAGCAGCCGGGCCTGGCCGGTGGCACGCAGGTGCTCGACGTCGATCTGGTCGGCGGCGGCCCTGGCCGCCTGCTCGGCGACGTCGGCCGCGCGCAGCCGGGCGTTGATGGCGGCCCCGCCGTCGACGAGCAGCCCGGCCAGCAGGAACACCACCACCGAGAAAATCACCGTGAAGATCGACATCGACCCCCGCTCGCCGAGCCCGCCCGGCTCCCCGCGAGATCTTCTCCCCGCGGCCGGGCGCACCGGACGCCCGGACACCCGCCACGCCGCGGGCGGCCGCAGGGACCTTCGCCACGCCGTTCGCGAGCGCGCGGATCTCCCGCCCGCCGGGGAGCGCACGGGTCCTCTCCGCGCCACGGGCGGGCGCGCGAGGCTCCGGTGCGCACGGGGGGCGGGCGGGGACGGATCCACGGGGTTCACTCCTCGACCCTCCGGAACTGCTCCAGCGGGACCACCGAGTCGCCCTTCATGTCCTTGGCCGCGCCGAAGCCCAGGAACTCCAGGTCCAGGGAGCAGGTCACCTCGGCGTGCACCTGGCCGCCCTCCTTCCAGGTCGTACCGGACAGGCTGACCTCCGGCTCGCACTCGCCCGACAGGGCTCCGCGGGCAGCCTCGTCCGCGGCGGCCTCGGCGTCGGCCAGGGTGCGCTCGACGGAGGCGGCCCTGGCGGCGTCCCTGGCGGCGCCGTTGACCTCGCCCTGGGCCTCCACCACCCTTCCCGCCCCCACCAGGAACAGCAGGAAGAGCAGGAAGACCGGGGCCAGCAGCACCGTCTCGGCGCTGAGCGACCCGCGGTCGTCCCGGGCCCCGCGCGCCGACCTGGACGTCAAGGAGATCACTCGCACCCTTCGCTCCCGTCGTCGGGACGGAAGCACTCGATGGGACCGCCGAAGCGCGCGGTGACGGTGAACGTGGTGGACGGCAGCAGCGGGACGACCTGGACCGCCGAGGCGGTCACCTCGACACCCCGCTGGTCGCCCTCCTCCCAGGCCGTGACCGTGGCGCCTTCGAGGAGTTTCGGCCCGACGGTCCGGATCAGCTCCTGGGCGCGGGTCTCCGCGTCCTGCTGCCAGGACTCGGTGTCGACCCGGGCGAGCCGCGCCCCCTCCCTGGCCGCGGCGTCGGCGATCTGGCGTCCGTGGAACCAGAGGGCGGACTGCACGATGAGCAGGATGACGACCAGCACCACCGGCATGATGATCGCCAGCTCGACGACCGTGGCTCCGCGCTCGCCACCGTGCTCACCGCCGCGTGAACCGCCTCGGTCTCCGTCGCCGGAGCGCCCGCCGCGCCGCGGTCCGCCCTCCCGGTTCCTCCGGTCGCGGTGTCGCGCACGGTCACGGGTCTCCAAGTTCGCCGCCCCCGCCCCCGCCGCCCCCGCCTCCGCCGAACTGGTTGGAGATCTCGGCCTGCTTCCCCTCGACGAGGGTCTTGATGAGGGTGGCGAGTCCGAGCGCCACCCCGGCGATGATGGCCGTGATGATGACCCATTCGACGGCGGAGGCGCCCCGGGTGGGGGCACTGCGCGCCTTCTCGATCCGGACGCTCAGAACGGCGGCCGCGTAGACGATCCACGGATGGCTCAGCATGGTCAGGACCCCAACATCTTCATAGCGGCCGGGAAACTCAGAAAGATCACAAAGCCCGCGCAGAGCAGGAGCTGGGCGACGAGCATCGACTGGGAGCGCTCGCCGGCCTGCCCCTCGACCTCGGCGAGCTCGCGACGCCGCATGGTCGCGGCGCGGGCGGTGAGGGAGGAGCGGACCTTGGCGCCGTCGTCGGCGACCAGGCCGAGCGCGGCGGACAGGTCGCGCAGCTCGTCGACGTTGATCTCGTCACCGAGCTGGCCGAGGGCCTGCCAGGGGGTGATGCCGACGATCCTGGCGTTGCCGAGCGCCTCGCGGATGCGGGACATCGCCCAGTTGGCCCCCTCCTCGTCGGGGCCGGGGCTTCCCACGGAGACCGCCATCATCAACGCCTCCGGCACCCCTCGCCCGCCCGCGAGGTTCATCGCGACGAGGTCGAGGAAGGAGCCGACGACGTGCCGGAAGTCGCGGCGCATCCGCGAGGCGTCCCGCTTGACCTGCAGGTCGGGCAGGACGAAGAAGACCCCGGCGACCGCGAGCGCCGCCCACAGCGGGACGGTCAGGGAGATGCCCCACTCCATCAGCACCAGCCAGCCGACCAGCAGCGGGAACGCCAGCAGCCCGGAGACCGCCAGCAGCACCTTGGTGGCCAGGAAACCCTCGAACGACCTGCCGAGCAGCGCGAGGTCGGCCCTGGCCGAGCGGGCCTCCCAGCCCCTGGCGGCGTAGAAGCGGGCCATCCGCTCGCCCAGGCCGCGCCGGAACGCGCTGACCTCCTCGTCGGGCAGGATGAGCCGCGCCCGGGGCGCGTCGGTACCCTCCCTGGCGGCGTCGAGTGCCAGCAGGCGCGTCACCAGGCCGGGGCGGGCCGGGAACAGGGCTCTGAAGAGCAGGAACAGGCCTATCCCGAGCACCGAGCCCGCGAGCAGCGCCTCAGTCATCGCGTACCTCACCTCCGGAGGGCAGGCCGAGCAGGCGGGCGGGCTTGTCGAAGCGGGCCAGGCGGCGCATCCAGGCGAACCCGGCGCCGAAGAGCCCGGCGACCACCACGAGCACGGCCTGGCCGAGCGTGTTGTCGTACTCCTCGACGTAGGAGGGGTTGAACACGACGAGCATGACGGCGAAGGCGACGGCCGTACCGACCACGATCTGCACGCTGCGGCGGGTGGAGCGGCGCTCGGCCTCGACCCGGCGGCGCATGTCGAGCTCCTCGCGGGCCGACACCGCCAGCGCGCCGAGGACGTCGCGCAGGCCGGGGCCGCGCAGCTTGGAGTTGAGGATGAGGGCGGCCACCACCAGATCGGCGGAGGGGTCGTCGAGCTCGTCGGCGAAGAGCCTGAGCGCGTCGGGCAGCGCCATCCTGGTGTGCAGGCGGTCGACCATGGACCGCAGGTGCGGGCGGAGCGTGGGGGCGGCCGCCCGGATCGAGGACGGGATCGCCTGTTCGAGGCCGGCCGCCCCGGCGATGGTGTCGCGGAGCGACTCGGTCCAGGCGGCCAGAGCCTCCAGCCGCCGCATCGCGGTCCGCTCCTCCGCGGCGCCACCCGACAGGCCCCGCCAGGCCACGGCGAGGAGTACGGCTCCCACCGCCATGACCGGCCAGCCGGTCACCACGAGCACGACCACCCCGGCGACGACCCCCACCGCAGACCGGGTGGACAGGGCGCGCAGGAACGCGCGCCTGCCCGCCGTCCTGCCGGGGGTGGAGGGCCTGGGACTCACCCCGTACAGGGAGAGGAAGAGCAGGAACAGCCCGGCGCCGAACGCGAGGCCGGAGAGCAGCACCAGCGGATCGAACAGACCCGGCGGGAGGGAGGTCATGCCCAGCCCCCCGGGTCGTAGCCGAAGTGGGCCAGCTCCTCCAGGCACGACAGCGGCGCGTGCGGCATCACCCGGCCGTCGGGCGCCATGGCGAACACCTCGGAGGAGAGCACCCGCCCGTCCACCCCGGCCACCTCGCGCACGCTCGACACGAAGCGGCGCAGCCTGCCGCCCACCGCGTAGTCGTTGCGTTTCTCGATGAACACCACGAAGTCGATCGCGCCCGCGATGAGCATGTGGGTGGCCTCGATCGGCAGGCGCTCCGAGGCCTGGAGCGCGTAGGTGGCGATGCGGTTGAAGACCTCCATCGAGGAGTTGGCGTGGATGGTCGACAGCGAGCCGTCGTTGCCCTGGGTCATCGCGTTGAGCATGGTGACGATCTCGTCGCCGAGGACCTCTCCGACGATCACCCGGGACGGGTTCATGCGCAGGGAGCGGCGGACCAGCTCCGCCATGGTGATCTCGCCCTGGCCCTCGGAGTTGGGGAGCCGCTGCTCGAAGGCGACCACGTTGGGATGGAGCTCGGGAAATTGGTCGAGGCCGAGTTCGAGGGCGCGTTCGACGGTGATGAGCCGCTCGGACGGCGGAATCTCATTGGCGAGGGCGCGCAACAAGGTCGTTTTCCCGGCGTTGGTCGAACCGGAAATCATGATGTTCTTCCTGGCCGCCACCGCGGCCGAGAGAAAACGCCCCAATTCCGGGGTCAGGCTGCCGTTTCCCACGAGATCGCTGAGAAAAACCTTGCCCAGCCGGGAACGGCGGATGGAGATGGACGGGCGCACCGTCACGTCCATCACGGCCGACAGGCGGGAGCCGTCGGGAAGGCGCAGATCGAGCTGGGGGTTGGCGGTGTCGAACGGCCTGCTGGACAGGCCGCTGTAGGCGGCGAGGATCTGGATCAGCTCGACCAGCTCCTCGTCGGACTCGGCCACCGGTTCGCGCATGAGCTCCTGGCCGTCGGCGTAGCCGACGAACACCCGGTCGCAGCCGTTGATGTCGATGTTCTCGACCTCGGGGTCGTCGAGCAGCGGCTGGAGGCGGCCGACGCCGAACAGGGCCGCGTGGATCCCCGCGGCCAGCGCCTCCTCCTCCTCGGCGGTGGGCGGTGTCCTGCCGACGCCGATCTCGCCGCGGGCGAACTCCTCCAGGATCTGGGCGATCAGGGCGCGGGCGAACTGCCGCTCGTCCTCGCCGGTCATCGGCAGCAGGCCGCTGGCCTGGTCGAGGCGGCGCTGGTGGGCCAGCCTGTCACCGACGTCCTGCCGGAAGCGCTTCACCAGCGTGTGGTCGATGGTCACGGCTTCGCTCCGCTCGACGGCTCGACGGGCGAGCGGGCGGCCTGCTCCCGGGCGCGGTAGGCCGACTCCGCGGACTCCTGGGCGCGGAGCTGGGCGTCGAGGCGGCCGCCCAGCTCCCTGGCGGTGCGGATCAGCAGGGAGCGGTCCAGGCGCCCGCCCCACTGGCCGCGCAGCAGCTCCGCGCCCTTGGGGTCGTGCGCGAGCCCGCTCACGAACGCGACGTGCCTGCCGGTGCCCATGACGATCCGGCGCACCTCTTCGATGGTCGTGCGGTACTGGCGGGGGTCGGCGATCACGACCACGCCCACCTGGGGCTCGCGCGGCATGATCTGCAGGCGTTCGCGCAGGTGGGCGACGTGGTCGAGGCTGGCCCTGGTGAACAGCACCACCAGCGAGGCCTCGGCGGTCAGCTCGGCGAGCTGCGGGTGCCCGCCGAGGCGCCCGCAGTCGGCCAGCACGTCGGCGTCGGGCAGCGTGGCCAGCGCCCGGCCGAGCGGGCCCCAGAGCCAGGTCAGCCCGGACGCCTGCTCTCCGTGGGTCAGCCCGGCCAGCACGTCCAGGCCGCCGATGATCTTCTGGGTGTGCTCGTGGATCTGGTCGGGGTGCAGGCCCCTGCGGGCCGTGGCCCCCAGGGTGAGCAGGCCCCTGGCGGGGTTGAGCACGCCGCCGTCGGCGGCGGGCAGGCGGTAGGCGATGTCGCCGCCCGCCGGGTCGCACTCGGCGAGCAGCACCGGGCGCGGCCAGATCGCGCCGAGCGCGGTGGCCGCCGTGGTCACGCCGGGCGCGCCCTTGTCGGCGGCCAGCACGATGAGCGCCACGTCAGCGCGCTCCCGGCAGCTCGGCGAGGGCGATCTCGCCGGTGGAGGCGTACGCGACGATCTCCGGTGAGATGGAACTGTCCACGATGATGGTGACCAGGCCGTTCGCCCCGGTCCTGCCCGGCGTGCCGATCTGGTGGACAAGGGCGCTCTGCGCCAGCACCCGGCTCTCCCGGTCGGTGCCCGCGCCTCTGGCCGGCACGTGGACGACCTGGACCCGGTCTCCGCGCTCCAGGGTGCCCGGCGTCTGGCCGGGTTTGAGTGAGAGGCCGACCTGCGCCTTGCCGGGGCCGAGCTCCCTGCTGGCGGAGACCACCATGTCGCGGGTCAGGAGCGTGCCGGGGATGAGGGTGACGCGGGCGAAGTTCTCCGTGACGCGGGCGCGCTGGGACCAGGCGACGTAGCCGATGCCGGTGTCGGCGATCTGGACCTCCCGCAGCATCGCCTCGGTGAAGGGCTGTCCGGCGCCGACCTGCTGGGAGATGGCGATCGCCGAGACGCGGTCGCCGCTGCGCAGGACGAGCAGCGTGGTGGCCAGGGCGCCGCCCAGGATGAGGAGGACGGCGAGGGCGGCGAGGGCGGGTTTGCGCTCGCGTGGGGGCACGGGGAGCTTGCGCGACGCCGGGCCTGACAGGGTGCCCGCCGAGGTCTGACGCTCGGCGTTCACCGGGACGCGGCCCGTTGGCTTCTCACTGGTCCTCATGGGTAGGGGGACTCCCAGAGTGATCATAAATATGGGGAACTACTGGTCGAATTTACGCCATTATGCGCACCATGCCGACGGGCTGTCGGACAAAAGCCAGGACCCATGCTCGTTTGATAGGAACACGTCTGTCAACGCCACTTCAGAAGAAAATGGCCGTTTGGCTAGATGACAGGAGACTTATCCGGGTGATAAGGACGGTAATTAACTCTCGTACCAATCACCCCAGCTTTTTCACCCCTCATTCCCGTGTCCGGCGTCCCCCAGTCCGGAGCGGAAGGCGGGCGGGATCCGGCCCCGGACCGCGCCCCCCGGCTCCCCTCGGTTCTCCGAACAGGTTTTCCACAGCCTCACCTCACGGGCAGGTCACCCCCCCGAAGCCCTCTCGTCACCAAATCCCCACCTGGGGCGGCATAACCGGTCAACACCCCCGGACAGTTATCCACAGGTTTTGCCGTTTTCCACATACCGGTCGCGAGCCACGACATTGCCGCGAACACTCCCTCCGGGACGGTTTTCACTCTGTACGGTGGATCAGGGGCCTGACCCGAGGAGAGCGGCGATGCGGATCATGCTCACCGTGCTCAGCGAGCACGCCGACCGCGATGTCGTGGTCGAGGGCGACGAAACGACCACGGTGGCACGGCTCGCGGAGTCCCTGGCGGGCCAGGGAGGTGAGCGGCCGAGCAACGTGGTGCGGCTGACGCGCAGCAAGGCCCCGTACGGGCTGGACCGCGACTCCGCCGGGGCCGAGCCCCCGACGCTGTGGATGGACGGCCGCCCCCTCGACCCCGCCGCCCCCGTGCTCGGCCTGCTCCGCGACGGCGACCTCGTCACCCTCGACCGCTCCCTCGCGGTGGCCACGCTCGCCGAGGAGCCCGGCGGGATCGTGGAGATCCGGGTGATCGGCGGGCCCGCCGCCGGGTCGGTGCACCGTCTCAGCCTGGGCGTGCACACCATCGGCTCCGACCCCGCCTGCTCGGTGGCCGTGACCGACCCCCGGCTGCCCGCGCGGGCCGCGGTGGTGCGGCTCACCCCTGACGCCATCACCGTGGAACCCGGAGACGGCACGGCCCCCCTGCTGGACCGCGACCCCCTGGAGGGGCCGCTGCCCTGGCCCGAGCACGCCCTGCTGAGCTGCGGCGGCACCGTGCTGACCCTCAAGGCGGTGGAGCCGCCCGACGCCCACCTGGACGCGCAGCCCGACGGCGGGCTGGCCTACAACCGGCCGCCCAGGTTCCGGCCGCCGGGCGGCGCGCGGCGCTTCGAGGTGCCGGCCGAGCCCAAGCGGGCCGAGACCATGCGGCTGCAGCTGCTCACCGCGTTCCTGCCCGCCGCGCTGGGCGTGGTCATGTGCCTCGCCCTCGGTTCGTGGTACTTCCTGCTGTTCGCGTTCATGACACCACTGATCATGATCGGCCAGTGGTGGAGCGACAGGCGGCACGGCCGCAAGCAGCACCGCCAGCGGGTCAAGGAGTACAAGCAGCGCCTGAAGGTCTTCGAGGCGGCCGTGGAGTGCGCCCGCGCCGACGACGAGACCGCCCGCCGCGCCGCCGCGCCCGACCCCGCCGAGGTGCTGCTCACCGTGACCGGCCCCCGGCGTCGGCTCTGGGAGCGGCGCGACCACGACCCCGACGCGCTACGGCTGCGGGTCGGCCTCGCCGACCTCCCCGCCGACCTGGAGTTCGCCACCGAGCGCTCCGCGCCGATCGACGCCCGGCTGCCCGTACCGCCCACCTGCCAGGCGGTGCCGGTGGCGCTGGCCATGCGCCGCCTGGGCGTCGCCGGCCTGACCGGGCCCAGGCAGACGGCGGCCGGGGTGGCGCGCTGGCTGGTCGGCCAGGCCGCCGCCCTGCACAGCCCGCGCGACCTGGCGATCGTGGTCCTGTCCGCGCACGGCGACGGCGAGGAGCGCTGGAACTGGGTCCGCTGGCTGCCGCACTGCGCCCCGCGCGGCGGCGAGGACTGCGTGGCCCTGGTCGGCGCCGACCCCGAGGCCGCCGCCCGCCGGGTGAGCGAGCTGGCCGCGCTGATCGACGAGCGCCTCGGCGACGACGCCGCCGCGGGCCCCGCGGCCAAGCTGGGCCGCGTCCCGGCCGGCTGGGGCGACCTGGGCGGAGCCGCCGGTACGGGTGCCGAGCAGCCGTACGCCGCCCCCGTCTACGACGAGCGCCCCTATGACGTGCTGGTCGTGCTCGACGGCGCGCAGGTGCTGCGCGCCCTGCCGGGCATGCCCCAGGTGCTGCGCCAGGGCCCCAGGGCGGGCGTCTACACCCTGGCGATCGACGGCGACCAGCGGCTGCTGCCCGAGGAGTGCGCCACCGTCGCCGCCGTGGAGGCCGACGGCACGGTGCGGCTGCGCGGCGGCGGCTTGGACGACCTCGGGGAGATCCTGGCCGACCAGGTGACGTCCGCCTGGTGCGACAGGCTGGCCCGCTCGCTGGCGCCGATCCGCGACGTCAGCCGCGACGACGCCGGGCTCGCCCTGCCGGAGTCCGCGCGGCTGCTGGACCTGCTGGAGCTGCCCTCGGTCTCCGGCGCGGCCCTGACCGAGCGCTGGGGCCGGGCCACCGAGGCCGTGGTGGGAGCGGGCCCCGAGGGGCCGTTCTCCGTCGACCTGCGCAGGGACGGGCCGCACGCGCTCATCGCGGGCACCACCGGCGCGGGCAAGTCCGAGCTGCTGCAGACCCTGATCTCCTCGCTGGCGGTGGCCAACAGGCCGGACGAGATGACGTTCGTGCTCATCGACTACAAGGGCGGCGCCGCGTTCAAGGAGTGCGTGCGGCTGCCGCACACGGTGGGCATGGTCAGCGACCTCGACGGCCACCTGACCCAGCGGGCCCTGGCCTCGCTGGCCGCGGAGATCCGCCGCCGCGAGCGCCTGCTGCTGGCCGTGGGGGCCAAGGACATCGAGGACTACCACGAGCTGCGCGACGCCCGCACGGCCCGAGCCTCCCGCGACCTGCTCGTCGCCGGGGGAGGCACGCAGCTCAGGCCGCCACGCGGGCGCGCGGCGGCCTCGGCGACCTCCGCGTCCCTGGAGCCCCCGGCCCCGCTGCCCCGGCTGGTGCTGGTCATCGACGAGTTCGCGGCCATGGTCAGCGAGCTGCCCGACTTCATGACCGGGCTGGTCGACATCGCCAGGCGGGGACGCTCGCTCGGCATCCACCTCATCCTCGCCACCCAGCGGCCCGGCGGCGTGGTGACCGCCGACATCCAGGCCAACACCTCCCTGCGGATCGCCCTGCGGGTCACCGAGGCGTCGGAGTCGGCGGACGTCATCGGCCGCCCCGACGCCTCGTACATCCCCAAGTCCGCCCCCGGCCGGTGCTACGTGAAGTCGGGCGCGGGGGCGGCGACGGCCGTGCAGACCGCGCGGATCGGCGGCCGGAGCCCCGGCGCCTCGGGCGGCGAGGTCAGGGTACGGGTGACGGAGGTCGGGTGGCAGGCCCTGGGACACCCCAGGGCGGTCCACGCCGGGGCCGAGAGCGGCCACGTCACCGACCTGTCCCTGCTCGTCGACGCCCTGGTCGAGGCGGCCCGCCTCGCCGGGGTCGCCGAGCAGCCGAGTCCCTGGCTCGAACCGCTTCCCGACCTCGTGACCCTCCCCGTCCTCCCGGCGACGCCCGTGCTGCCCGGTGACGCGCCCGGCGGGCTGCCGTACCGGGCGGGGGCGGAGGAGGTGCCGCCGCTGGCCTTCGGGATCACCGACCTGCCCTGGGCGCAGGACCGGCGGGCGCTGGCGCTCGACCTCGCCCACGGGGGGCACCTGCTCGTCGCGGGCGCCTCGCGCAGCGGGCGGTCCACCGCGCTGCGCACGCTGGCGGGGGCGATCGCCGCCGGGGCCTCCCCCGACGACGTCCACCTGCACGCGATCGACTGCGGCTCGGGGTCGCTGCTGCCCCTGATGGCCATGCCGCACTGCGGGGCGGTGGTGACCCGCGACCAGCTCGACCGGGTGGAGCGGCTGCTGACCCGGCTCCGCGCCGAGGTGGGACGGCGCCAGCAGCTCCTCGCCGAGGCCGGGTACGCCTCGCTGGCCGAGCTGCGCGCCGCCGCGGACGGGCCGCGGCTGCCGTGGCTGGTCCTGATGCTCGACCGGTGGGAGGGGTTCGTCGCCGCGTTCGAGGCGTACGACTACGGGCGGCTGATCGAGTCGCTGATGCAGCTGCTGCGCGAGGGCCCGGCGGTGGGGCTGCGGGCCGTGGTGACCGGCGACAGGTCCGCGCTGATCGGGCAGATCTCCACGGTCTTCGACGACCGGCTGATCCTGCGGCTGGCCGACCCCTCCGACTATGGCCTGGCCGGGCTGCCCGTCAAGGACCTGCCCGCGACCCTCGCGCCGGGCCGCGCGCTGTCGACCGGCGAGCACGGCACGACCGAGAGCCAGGTCGCGTTGCTCTGCGACGACCCCTCGGGACCGGCGCAGGTCGCCGCGCTCCAGGCACTGGCCCGCTCGGCGCCGGAGATCACCGCCGACCCGCCGATGCGGGTGGACGCGCTGCCGATGCGCGTCACCGCGGCGCAGGTCCTGGATCTGGCGCCCTCCTTCCGGCCCCCGTCCCCGCTGTGGGCGCTGCTCGGCGCCGGAGGCGACTCGCTGGCACCGCTCGGCGTCGACCTGCTCGCCCACGGCCCCGCGGCGGTCGTCGCGGGACCGCCCAGGTCGGGCAGGTCCACGGCGCTGCTTACCGCCACCCACTCGCTGCTCTCCCAGGGCACCCCCACGGTCCTCGTGACGCCCCGGCGCAGCCCGCTGTGCACGCTGGTGGACACGCCGGGCGTGCTGGCCGTACTGGACGCGGGCGGCGACCTGCACGAGGCCGTCGCGGGACAGGACCGCTACGTCGTGATCGTCGACGACGCCGAGCTGATCTCCCCCGACTCCCCCCTGGGCACCGCGCTGGAGCAGGTGCTGCGGAGCGGCAGGGACGGCGAGCACGGCATGATCATCGGCGGCACCACCGGCGACCTGACCACCGCCTACCGAGGTTTCGCGGCCGAGGCCCGCAAGGGCCGCACGGGCCTGCTGCTGTCGGTCCAGAGTCCGGCCGACGGCGACCTGTTCACCGTCCGCCTGCCGCGCGGCGCGGTCGGCGGGCCCCCCGGCCGCGGCCTGCTGGTGACCCTGGGCTCGGTGACCCCCGTCCAGGCCGCCGTCGCGTGAGAGGCGGCCACATGCCGCCTCCTCCGTTTTCCCGCGCCGTCCCGGGTGGCCGATGAGAAAATGCCCCGGCCCTCAGGGACCGGGGCATTTCGGCGGACCGTTTCCTATCGCGTGGCGGACTCGATATTGCCGCGGTAGGTGTTGATGACCCGGGAAGCCTCGGCGAGCTCCTCGGACATGCGCTGGAAAGCGGCGCGGTAGTTCTGCCAGGCCTCGCTGAAACGCTGGGCACCGGGCCCCGTCCAGGCGGTGCCGACCTTCGCGGCCTCCCGGTCGAGGGCGGCCACGGTGGCCCTGACCTGGTCGGCCTGCTGGGTGAACTGGGTGGCCATCTGCTGCATTTCCGCGGGATTGCCGCCGAGCAAGTTCTGGCTCATGCCAGTCTCCTTCGGATCGGTGTCGGGGGGAGTCGCCAAACGAAATCACGATAGGCGTAAGGATCACAGGGGTATCCGGGTTATGCCGAGCGGCTATGGACGTTCCCTCGGCCGCCGAGAGGCTAAACGTTCTCCATTGTCTTGATTTTTCGTAATTCAGGAAGTTGTAGGCGACACGTGAGAGGGCGGCGAAGGACAGGACCGCAGAAAGCGGCCGGGGGCTTTCCCCCGACGTCGCCGGGACCGGGACCCACCCCTTCTTCGCGATCAGGAGACGCTTACACTCCGTTGGAGGCCCTGCCAGTCCTCGTCCGCGCGTGCTGGCACGTACTGAAGGGAACGACGTCGGTGCACAAGGTCCTGATCGCCAACCGTGGTGAGATCGCGGTGCGGATCGCCCGTGCCTGCAAGGACGCCGGGCTGGCCAGCGTCGCCGTCTACGCCGACCAGGACCTGGACGCGCTCCACGTCCGGGTGGCGGACGAGGCCCGCGCGCTCGGCGGCCGGACTCCCGCGGAGACCTACCTCGACGTCGACAAGCTGCTGGGCGTCGCCGCCGAGGCCGGAGCCGACGCGGTGCACCCCGGCTACGGCTTCCTGGCCGAGAACGCCGGCTTCGCCCAGGCCGTGATCGACGCGGGACTGACCTGGATCGGCCCGCCGCCGGCCGCGATCATCGCGCTCGGCGACAAGGTGCAGGCCCGCCACATCGCCCAGAAGGTCGGCGCGCCGCTCGTGGCCGGCACCAAGGACCCGGTCTCGGGGAGCGAGGAGGTCGTCGCCTTCGCCGCCGAGCACGGCCTGCCGATCGCGATCAAGGCCGCGTACGGCGGCGGCGGGCGCGGGCTGAAGGTAGCGCGCACCCTGGAGGAGATCCCCGAACTGTACGACAGCGCGGTCCGCGAGGCCGTCACCGCGTTCGGCAGGGGCGAGTGCTTCGTCGAGCGCTACCTGGACCGGCCCCGGCACGTGGAGACCCAGTGCCTGGCCGACGCCCACGGCACCGTGGTCGTGGTGTCCACCCGCGACTGCTCGCTGCAGCGCCGCCACCAGAAGCTGGTCGAGGAGGCCCCGGCCCCGTTCCTGTCGCCCGAGCAGCTCGACCTGCTCTACACCAGCTCCAAGGCGATCCTGCGCGAGGCGGGCTATGTCGGCGCCGGCACGTGCGAGTTCCTGGTGGGCCAGGACGGCACGATCTCCTTCCTGGAGGTCAACACCCGCCTGCAGGTCGAGCACCCGGTGACCGAGGAGGTCGCGGGCGTCGATCTCGTACGGGAGATGTTCCGCGTCGCCGACGGCGAGAAGCTCGGCTACGGCGATCCCGTGCTGCGCGGCCACTCGATCGAGTTCCGGATCAACGCCGAGGACGCCGGGCGCGGCTTCCTGCCCGCCCCCGGCACGATCACGCGCATGAGCGCCCCCTCGGGGCCGGGGGTGCGCCTGGACGCCGGTTACGAGGCGGGCATGACCGTCCCGCAGTCCTTCGACTCGCTGATCGCCAAGCTGGTCGTGACCGGTGCCACCCGGACCCAGGCCCTGGAGCGCTCACGCAGGGCCCTGGCCGAGTTCGAGATCGGCGGCATGCCGACCGTGCTGCCCTTCCACCGGGCCGTGGTGGCCGACCCCGCGTTCACCGGCGAGCCGTTCTCGGTGCACACCCGGTGGATCGAGACCGAGTTCGACAACACCATCCCGCCGTACGAGGGAGAGCTGGGCACGGCCGAAGAGCCCGGCGAGCGGGAGCGGATCACCGTCGAGGTGGGCGGCAAGCGGCTGGAGGTGGTGCTCCCCTCGGGACTGGCCGCCGGCAACGCCGGAAGCGCGGCCCGCTCGGCCTCGAAGGCTCCGCGCCGGGGCGGCGGCCGGGTGGCCAAGAAGGCCGTGGACGGCGACTCGCTGGTCAGCCCGATGCAGGGCACGATCGTCAAGATCGTCGCCGCCGACGGCGACACCGTCGCGGCCGGTGACACGATCGTCGTGCTGGAGGCGATGAAGATGGAGCAGCCACTCGCCGCCCACAAGGCGGGCACCGTCACGGGGCTGGCGGCGTCGGTCGGCCAGACCATCACCTCGGGCGCCACGATCTGCGAGATCAAGGACACCTGAGCGCGCCCCCCGGGTGTGCGGGGACGACGATCACACACCGGGTGCCCGAGAGGTGCCTGACGCGGGCCGCGAAGGGTTACGGTCGAGGGGTAGGGAACTCTGCCGTCCACTCATTCGTCTTCAGGACGAAGGAGGCTTTCTGCCGTGACCACCACAAAAGCCGCGCCAGGTCGTATCGGTGCCACGATCATGGCACTGTTCGCCGGGCTACTGGCCATGTTCATGATCGCCCCGGCGGCCAACGCCGCGGCGCCAGACCCCAGTGCGATCGTCTCGGAGCTGAAGGACGGGGACCACTTCTACGCCGATCCCGCGGCGGGCCTGCCCGCCGACGCCGTCGACGCCATGCGCGGCGCGGCCGACCAGACCTCCTCCGTCTACGTGGCCCTGCTGCCCAATGGGGCGATCAGCAGCCAGTCCCAGGCGAGGACCCTGCTGAGCTCGATCCTCAAGAGCGTCGGCTCCAAGTCCACCGTCCTGGTGATGAGCGGCACCACGCCGTTCGGCGTCACCAACATCAAGGGCGTCGACGTCGACGAGCTGCTCGGGCGTGCCAAGACCGCCACCAGCCCGACCGACAACGTGATCAACTTCGTCAAGCTGGCCGACGACGCGGCCACCGGCGCCGGTGTCTCCTCCGGCTCCTCAAGTTCCTCCAGCGGCTCCAGCGGGGGCGTGCTGGTCGGCATCCTGGTGCTGGCCCTGGCCGGCGGCGCGGGCATCTTCCTCTACTCGCGCAACAAGAAGAAGCAGCGCCTGGAGCGCGAGGCCGCCGAGCTGGCCGCGGTCAAGCAGACCGTCGACGAGGACGTCACCAAGTTCGGCGAGGAGATCACCGACCTCGACACCGACGTCAAGCTGCTCAACGACGGCGCCGACCACCAGCAGGACTGGCAGCGCGCCCTCGACTCCTACGAGCGGGCCAAGGTGGAACTCGCGGCGGTCAAGCGCCCCGACGAGTTCCGCGGCGTGACCACCGCGCTGGAGGAGGGCCGCTACGCCCTCGCCTGCGTGAAGGCGCGCGTCAACCACCAGCCGCTGCCCGAGCGGCGCTCCCCGTGCTTCTTCAACCCGCAGCACGGCCCCTCCGCCCGCGACGTGCGCTGGGCCCCGCCCGGTGGCGCGCTGCGCGACGTGCCCGCCTGCGCGGCCGACGCCGACGCCGTCGAGCGCGGCTTCGAGCCGCAGACGCGCGAGGTCATGGTCAACGGCCAGCGCCGCCCGTACTACGACGCGGGACCGGCCTACCAGCCCTACGCCTACGGCTACTACGGCGGCTTCGGCGACGTCATGACCGGCATGCTGGTCGGCACGATGATGGGCAGCATGATGAGCGGCGGCTTCGGATACGGCGGCTACGGCGGCGGCGCGGAGAGCGGCACCGACTTCGGCGGCGGAGGCGACTTCGGCGGCGGAGGCTGGGGTGACTTCGGTGGCGGAGGCGACTTCGGCGGCGGTGACTTCGGTGGCGGCGACTGGTAGTCGTCCACGACGAGACGACCGGCTGGGCGGCTGACGGCTGGAACGAGCAGAACGGCGACGGGCGCGTCCCCCCTCCGGGGGGCGCGCCCGTCGCCGTCGCGGAAGCCGGGCGGGGAAACCCCCGGAGTCGCGGAGGCCCGCCGCGGAGGCCCGCGGGAGTTCGCCCGGTCAGGCGCTCCAGGTGCCTCAGGTGCTGTCGCGGACGGTGAGCCTCGGCTGGAGCAGGGTGCTGTCGGGGACGGCGCGGCCTTCGAGTTTCTCCATGAGCAGCCGGACCGCCTGGCGGCCCACCTCCTCGGCCGGGATCAGCACCGAGGTGAGCGGCGGGCTGGAGCGTTCCGCGATGTCATCGGGGCAGATCGCCACCACGGCGACGTCCCCGGGCACCCGCCTGCCGTACTGGCGCAGCGCCCCCAGCACGTGGCCGACCGCGGCCTCGTTGTGCACGACCAGCCCGGACAGGCCCGGCCTGGCGTCGAGGAGCCCGGCGATCGCGCTGGACACCTGGTCGAAGTTCTCCTCGCACGGCAGGGCGACCCCGGTCAGGCCGGTCTCGACCACGGCCTCGGCGAAGCCCTCCCGGGTGCGGCGGGCGAAGCCGGTGCCCCGGTCGTAGACGACCGAGGGGGCGCCGAGCAGGGCGACCTCCCGGTGGCCTCGCTCGGCCAGGTGCTCCACGCAGAGCGCGCCCGCCCGCGCGAAGTCGAGGTCGACGCAGGTCAGCCCGGCCGAGTCGGCGGGAAAGCCGATCAGCACGCTGGGCTCGGCGAGATCCCTGAGCAGCGGCACCCGGCTGTCGTGAAGCTCCACGTCCATCACGACCAGCCCGTCGACCAGCGCGCTCGCCGCCGCCCTGCGGAGCCCGTCGGAGCCCTCGTCGGCGGTCAGCAGCAGCACGTCGTGGTCGTACCGCCGCGCGGCGGTGACCACCGAGGTGGCGAACTGCATGAGCACCGGGACGTGCATCCCCGCCCGCAGGGGCAGCACCAGCGCGATGACGTTGGCGCGCTTGCTGGCCAGGGCCCTGGCCCCGGCGTTGGGGTGGTATCCCAGGACCCGCACGCTGTCGAGCACCCGGCGCCGGGTGTCGGCCGAGATCGCGCGCTTCCCGCTGAGCACGTACGACACCGTGCTCACGGCCACCCCGGCGTGCCTGGCGACCTCGCTGATGGTCACCGCCCGCCCGCTCACGCGGTCTCGCCGAAGTTCAGGGAGGCCACGGTGATACCCGCATTCTCGAACACCACATAAAGATCGTGGACTCCCCTCGTCTCCGCAAGCCCGGTGCGCACCTCGGTGAGGTCGTGGCGGCCCGCCCGGGGGACGGGGAGGTCGCCGACGACGGGCCCGTAGAGGGGGTCGTCCAGGCGCAGGGTGATCGCGCCGCCCTCGGTGCTGGTGACGACGGCGGCGCAGGAGGCGACCCCGTCCCCCAGGTCGACCGAGCGGAACACGATCCACGCCCCCTCCGCGGTGGACCGCACGGCGTCGCCCGAGACCCTGTCGGCGTCCACGAACGCCACCGAGTCGTACTCGTCGTGGTCCACGGCGGCGACCGTGCCCGCGAGGACGTCGCGCGGCGGGATCCGCTCGCCGCCGGCGTGGAAGGGGGCGCACAGCCGGATGTCCCGCGAGGAGCCGCCGATCATGATCTTGTGGGGGGCGTCCTCGACGACGAACCGGCTCCTGGTGACGTCCCAGAAGGCCAGTTCCGCGATGTCGAGGCTCCAGTCGACCCGGGTGCTCTCACCGGGGGCGAGGCGCACCTTGACGAAGCCGCGCAGGCGGCGCAGCGCCTGCTTGACCCGGGAGCGCCGCTGGCGGGTGTAGATCTGGACGACCTCCACCCCCTCGCGGGAACCGGTGTTGGTGACGGTGGCCGAGGCGCTGACCCTGCCGCCCTCGACCGAGACGACCAGGTCGGTGTAGTCGAAGGTGGTGTAGCCGAGGCCGTGGCCGAAGGGGTAGAGCGGGGTTCCCCTGAAGTACTGGTAGGTCGCGTCCGTGGCGATGATGTCGTAGTCGAACAGGTCGGGCAGCTCGCACGCCGAGCGGTACCAGGTCTGGGTGAGCCGCCCCTCGGGGTCGGCGTCGCCGAACAGCACCTCGGCCAGCGCGTGGCCGTACTCCTGGCCCCCGTGCGAGGACCACAGCACCGCGGGCGGGTCGTCGCCCTCCCAGGTCACCGGGTAGCCGCTGCTGATCACCATGACGGTTCTCGGGTTGGCCTCGCGCACCGCCCTGACCACGGCCTGCTGCGCGGCGGGCAGCGCGAGGTCGAGGCGGTCCTCGGTCTCCCTGCCGTTGACCAGCGGGTGGTCGCCGACGACCACCACGGCCACGTCCGCGGTCGCGGCGAGCGCGGCGGCGGCCTCGGCACCGCTCACGACCCGCTCCACGGTGAGCCAGGCGGCGGCGTCGGCGTCGTCGGCCAGGCGGAAGACCTCGCCGTCCAGGGCGAGGTAGCGGCCGGTGGAGATGTGCCGGAGCGCGAGCGTGCCGCGGGGGCGGTCCTCGGTACGGAAGGTCTGGCGCACCTCCCAGCCGTTGGGACCCGGCTGGTCGTTGACCAGCACCCCCTCGTCGTCGACGGACAGGTGACGCCCGGTCGCCACGGCCCGCAGGGCGTAGCAGCCGCCGCCCCAGTCGAACAGGTCGAACAGGCCGGGCTCGCCGCCGATCCCGAGCGGACCGCCGTCGGGGTCGGCGACGACGTGGCGGCCGTTCGCGCCTTCCGCGCCGCCGCCGTCCACCGACAGGGTGATCCGGTCCACGGCCTCGCAGAAGACGGTCTCGCACCGCTCGGCGAGCCCGGCGCGGGCGGTGACGGCGTACGGGAGGGTCCCGGAGTACCAGTCCTCCATGAGCGTGTCGCCGAGCTGGCCGATGACCGCGATCCTGCGCACCGAGGCGTCCAGCGGCAGGACGCCGTCGTTGCGCAGCAGCACGATCGAGCGCCGGGCGGCCTCGCGGGCCAGGCTCTGGTGCTCCGGGCAGTTGACGACCGCCTCGGTGATGTCGTCGTACGGGGTGGAGGGGTCGAACTCGCCCAGCCGGAAGCGGACGGACAGCGTGTGCCGTACGGCGGTGTCGACGTCCGCCTCGGTGAGCAGGCCGCGCTCCAGCGCGGCGCGGATGTGGCCGAGGGTGGCCTCGGGACGGTCGTCGTCCTGGGTGAAGCTGTCGAGTCCCGCCCTGATCGCGTGGGCGTACGCCTCGGGGAGGTCGTCGTGGTAGCCCTGCAGGCCGGTGAGGTTGGCGGGCGCGTACGCGTCGCTGACCACGAGGAGGTCGTCGGGCGCCCAGGCCCGCAGCACCTCGCCGATCAGCGGGCTGAGGTGGGCCGGGCGGCCGTTGACCAGGTTGTAGGAGGGCATCACGGCGACCGCGGCGCCGCTCTCCAGGGCGGGCCTGTAGGCCGGGAGCTCGTACTCGCGCAACACCCGGGGCGGCAGGTCGCTGGAGGTGACGCAGCGGTTGGTCTCGTTGTTGTAGCCGAGGAAGTGCTTGAGGGTGGGCGCGGTCTTCAGCACCGTGGGATCGCTCCCACGAAGGCCGGAGGCGTACGCCGTCGCCATGACACCGGTCAGCCACGGGTCCTCGGAGTAGCCCTCCTCGTTGCGGCCCCAGCGGGGGTCGCGCAGGGGGTTGACCACCGGTGCCCAGACGTTGAGCCCCGCCCCCGCGGGGTCCTTGTGGTGGAAGGCCAGGACCTCGTCGCTCGTGGCCTCGCCGACCCGCCGGACAAGGTCGGGATCCCAGGTGCTGGCCAGCCCGATCGCCTGCGGGAACACCGTCGCCGGACCGAGCCAGGCGAGGCCGTGCAGCGCCTCGGTGCCGGTGCGGAACGGGCTGAGCCCGAGGCGCTCCACCGGCGGCTGGTACTGGTGCAACAGCCCGATCTTCTCCTCCAGGGTCAGCCTGCCCCGCAGGTCCGCGATCCGCTGCGCCAGGGGGAGTTCCGGGTCACGGAACGGTTCGTTCATCGGGGACCATCCCTTTGAGAGCGTCGAAGCGCTTCGATTCTCCGACGTGGAAAGGCGCCTCAATCGAAGCGCTTCGATAATCGGTCCGGGAAAACTCCGGTCGCCACCCGCGCGCCCCGTCGTTCGTTACGCGCGTGTTTCGAGCGGAGCTTCCCTGAAGGGTGCACTCCTGTGCGGCCAAGGTCAAGAGGTGCGCGGCAAACGACCCGAATCCACCCGGGGCCCGGATCGGAAGACCGCCTGCGAGCGACCGGAGTCCTTCGGGATCCGGGTCGGGAGATTCGCTGAAACCAGCGTGAATCCAACGAGGCGGGCGCGCGTCACGAGACCTTCGGCAGGCGGCCGGAGTCCACGGAGTCGAGCACCCGGGCGGCGCCCCCCAGCGCGGCCGCCCCGTACCCGAGCGTGGAGGCCACGACCCGGCAGCCCCCGGCGTCCGGCGCGATCGTGCGCCCCCGGGTCTCGGCCTCCACCGAGGGCAGCAGCCACGGCGCGAGGGGCACGTAGTAACCGCCCAGGACGACCACCTCGGGGTTGAGCAGGTTGGTCATCAGGGCCACCCCCTTGCCGAGGTTGTGGCCCACCGCGCTCAGGACGGCGAGCGTGCGCGCGTCGCCCGCGCGGGCCAGCCGCACCACCTCGTCGAGTTCCACCTCGACCTCGGCGGGCGAGATCGCGGCGTGTTCCAGCACGGCGCCGATCCCGGCGACGGCCTCCAGGCAGCCCAGGCGCCCGCAGCGGCACTCGGCGCCGAAGGGGTCGAGCTGGATGTGGCCGATCTCGCCGCCGTACCCCTGGCTCCCCCGGCGCAGCCGCCCGTCGAGGATGACCCCGGCCCCGACGCCGATCTCGCCGGTGAGGTAGACCAGGTTGGCCGTCCCGGCGTGCGGGCCGAAGCGGTGCTCGGCCAGGGCCGCCAGGTTGGCGTCGTTGTCGACCTGCACGGGGAAGCCCGGGTCGCGCAGGGCCTTGGTGAGGTCGCCGCAGAGGTCGGCGTCGCGCCAGCCGAGGTTGGGCGCGATGCGCACGGTGCCGTCGGTGCCGATCAGTCCGGGCACGCCCACGGTCAACCCCAGGACCTGGCGCTCCTCCTTTGCCATCCGGGTCACGACGCGGCGGACGATCCCGGCGACGGTGGCCATGGCCTGGCCCGCCGTTCCAGCCGCGCCGGGAAAGGACCTGCGCCAGGACAGCAGCCTCTCCCCCGACAGGTCCACCGCGACCGCGGTGACGTAGTCGACGTTGACCTCGATGCCGATCGCCGCGTACGGCGAGCCGTCGAGCACGAGCATCGTGGCGGGGCGGCCGACGCGGTTCTCCGTCAGGCCGGTCTCCCTGACCAGGCGACGGTCGATCAGATCGGCGACCAGGCTCGACACGGTCGCCTTGTTGAGACCGGTGGACGCCGCGATGTCGGCCCGCGAGCACGGCGCGTGCTCGCGTACGAACCTCAGCACGACGGCGAGGTTGGTGGCCCGCACGTCGGCGAAGTCGGCCGGCCGCGGGTCAGTCGTAGATGTGATCAAGGTGAGTCCCGCTCCCGCTCGGCCAGGCTGGCCCCATCATGCCCCATCGTTCACCAATCCGTGACCGCTCCCCGGCGCCCCGCGATCGGCGGTCCCTTGTGGCGGCGGCCACCCTCGACTAATTTGTTTGGTCGGAAGACGAACTAATTCTACCCCGGAGCCATCCTCCACGACACCCCCCGATCCGTCACGAACCAACGAAGGGAGCGCCCCGTGAACGATCTCCCCCAGGGCGCGATGACCAGCCGCCGCGGATTCCTCGGGCTGGTGGGACTCACCGCCGCGATGACCGCGGGCGGCGGCCTGCTGAGCGCGTGCTCCGCGCCGAGCGGCCCCCGGCCCGGCAGCGGAGGGGCCACGGCCGCCGCGGCGGACAAGCTGACGTCCCTCACCCCCACCTACACCGCCTTCCCCGGCATCAAGCCTGACATCCCCGGCACGACCTCCACTCTCCCGGGGGTCCCCGACGTCAGCGGCGGCTTCACCTCCTACCCGGCCTCCCCCGCCGCCGCGCTCTCCCAGAAGGCGGGCAGGGGCGGCACCTACAAGGCCATGACCCCGCTGTGGGGCCCGCCGCCCCCCGGCCTGGCGAGCAACTCCTACTTCCAGGCCGTCAACGCCGACATCGGCGCCACCGTGGAGTTCCAGATCACCGACGGCAACGTCTACGGCGACAAGGCCATCGCCAGGCTCGCCGCCGGGGACATCCCGGAGATCATGGTCATCCCCAGCTGGGAGATCGACAAGATGGCGGACTTCAACACCGCCGTCGACAAGGCCTTCGAGGACCTCACCCCGTACCTGCAGGGCGACAAGGTCAAGCCCTACCCGCTGCTGGCCGGCCTGCCGACCGCCGCGTGGCAGTGGTCGGTCTGGAACGACAAGCTCATGGCGGTGCCGTTCCCGACCGAGCCGTACCCCTTCGCGCTGCTGTACCGCAAGGACCTGTTCGAGAAGAACGGCTGGAACGCCAACCCCAAGTCCGCCGACGAGCTGTTCGAGCTCGGCAAGGAGATCACCGACGCCAAGGCCAAGCGCTGGGCGTTCGGCAGCATCCACGAGATGATGTGGCCGACCTTCCGCATCCCGCAGGACTGGCGGTACGAGGGCGGCAAGCTCGTCCACAAGTACGAGACCCCCGAGTTCGAGCTGATGCTGGAGTTCATGCAGAAGGTCTTCAAGGAGGGGCTGGTCCACCCGAACGTCGCCGGCAGCAAGGGCGCCAACGAGAAGGAGCTGATCGGGGCCGGGCAGATCCTGGTCTACCGCGACGGGCTCGGCGGCTGGAAGGAGCTCCTGCAGCAGCACCGCGGCAAGAACCCCGACTTCAGCCTGGGCGCCTTCCCGATCTTCGCCCACGACGGCGGCACGCCGCTGATGTACCACGGCACCGCGGCGGGCATCTTCACCTTCGTCAAGAAGGGCCTGCCGAAGGAGAAGGTGGAGGAGATCCTCTCCATCCTCAACTGGTGCGCGGCGCCGTACGGGACCAAGGAGTACGAACTCTCCAACTTCGGCGTGGAGGGCAAGCACTTCACCCGGGACGAGAAGAACGTCCCGCAGGCGAACGACCTCGGCCGCAAGGAGGTCGCCTACACCTACGGCTTCCTGGGCGGGCGCCCACTGTACGTGGACTGGATCTGGTCCGACGCGGTCAAGGCCAACGTCGAGTGGCAGAACGCGAGCTTCCCGTACCTGGAGAAGGGCCCGTTCGACGGGATCAGGATCCAGCGGCCGTCGAAGTACTCCGGGCTGCAGGTCCCCACCGAGGACAAGTTCACCGACATCATGCGCGGCCGGCGGCCGGTGAGCGACGCCAAGCAGATCGCCACGGAGTGGCGGCGGGACGGCGGGGACGAGGCCCGCGACTTCTACATGAAGGTCCTGCGGGACAACGGCCGTGCTTAGGAATCCCGCCGGAACCGAACCCGACGGCGACCCGGCCTCGCCCGGGGACCGTGCGGGGAGCGACCCCGCCTCGCCCGGGGACCGTACGGGAGGCGACCCCGCCTCGCCCGGAACGGGTGCGAGGAGCGGCCGGGTCTCGCCCGGGGAGCATGGAAGGACCGGGCCGGCGGGTGACCTGACCTCACCCGCCGGCGCCGGCACCTCCAAGGATGTCCGTAAAAGGGGTCCGAGGACAAGACGGGCGCGCCCGCAACCCTTCGGCGCGCGTCTGAAACGTGACTGGCAGCTGCTGCTCATGGCCCTTCCCGCGATCGGGCTGCTGGTCCTGTTCCACTACGTCCCGCTGCTCGGCAACGTGATCGCGTTCCAGGACTACTCGCCGTACGTGGGCATCGGGGACAGCCCGTGGGTGGGACTCGCCAACTTCCACTGGCTGATGTTCGACGCGAGCTTCTGGGACGCGACGCTCAACACCCTGACGATCACCACGTTCCAGCTGGTCTTCTACTTCCCCATACCGATCATGCTGGCCGTGCTCCTGGACAGCGTGGTGCGGCCCCGGCTGCGCCTGTTCATCCAGGGCATCGTCTACATGCCGCACTTCTTCTCGTGGGTGCTGGTGGTCACGCTGTTCCAGCAGATGTTCGGGGGCGCGGGCCTGCTCTCGCAGACGCTGCGGGACCACGGGTACGACGGCATCGACATCATGACAAATCCGGATACGTTCATCGCGCTCGTCACGGCGGAGACGGTCTGGAAGGACGCCGGCTGGGGAACGATCATCTTCCTGGCCGCGCTGGCGGCCATCAACCAGAACCTCTACGAGGCCGCCGCCGTCGACGGCGCGAGCCGCTGGCGGCGGCTGTGGCACATCACCCTGCCCGGCCTGCGCCCGGTCATCGTGCTGCTGCTGATCCTGCGCCTCGGCGAGGCGCTGAACGTCGGCTTCGAGCAGTTCTTCCTGCAGCGCGACGCGGTCGGCAGGGACGCCGCCGAGGTGCTGGACACGTTCGTGTACTGGCGCACGCTGCTGACCGGCGAGTGGAGCTACGGCGCGGCGGCCGGCCTGGTGAAGGGCCTGGTGGGGCTGGTGCTGATCCTGGTGGCCAACAAGGTCGCCCACCGATTCGGCGAGCAGGGGATCTACAAACGATCATGACGACTCTTCCCCCCTGGGCCGAGCGGCCCAGCCGCGCCGGCGGGCTCCTCAAGGGGCTCGTCCTGACGCTCATCGTCGCGGGCGTGCTCTTCCCCATCTACATGGTCGTGCTGACCAGCCTGTCCACGCAGGAGGCGGTGACGGAGGCCGGCGGCCTGGTCACCGTACCGGGCGGGCTGTCCTTCGCCGCGTACGAGGAGCTGTTCTCCGGCGGCGTGGTGACCCGGTCGGTCGTGGTCAGCCTCGGCGTGACCCTCGTCGGCACGGCGATCAGCCTGACCGTCACCGTGCTGGCCGCCTACGGCCTGTCGCGGCCCGGCTCGCTGCTGCACCGGCCGATGCTGTTCCTGATCCTGCTGACCTTCCTGTTCGGCCCCGGGCTGATTCCCAACTATCTGCTGGTCAGCTCGCTGGGGCTGATCGACACGTACTGGTCGCTGATCCTGCCCGGGGCGGTCACCGCGTTCAACCTGGTGGTGATGCGGGCGTTCTTCATGAACATCCCCGAGGAGGTGACCGACAGCGCCCGCATCGACGGCGCGAGCGAGTTCCGTATCCTGCGCACCATCGTGCTGCCCATGTCGAAGGGCGTCACGGCCGTCATCGGCATGTTCTACGCGGTCGGCTACTGGAACTCGTTCTTCAACGCCGTCCTCTATCTGAACGACAACGCCAAGTGGCCGCTGCAGGTGGTGCTGCGGCAGTACGTGCTCCAGGGCCAGTCGCTGATCGCCGGCCAGACCGGCGTCAACACCATCGCCGGGCAGTCCCCGCCGCCGAGCCTGGCCATCCAGATGGCCATCGTCGTCATCGCGCTGCTGCCGGTGCTGTTCGTCTATCCGTTCGTCCAGCGGCACTTCACCAAGGGGGTCATCATCGGCGCCATCAAGGGCTGAGCGGATCCGGCCGCCCGGAGGACCGGTCCTCCCGCCGGGCGGCGCGCTCCCTGGCGAGTTCCTCCTGCAGGTCGCGGACCTGCTGCTGCAGAGTGAAGATCCGGCGTACGGCGGCGAGGGTCATGCCCTCGCCCACGAGCCGGATGGCGTCCTGGAGGTCGCCGATCTCGCTGCGGGTGTAGCGCCGCTGGCCGCCGGTGGAGCGGGCCGGGCTGACCACGTCGTGCTCGTCGAGGCGGCGCAGGAACGCCTGCTCGACGTCGAGCATGTCGGCGACCTGGCCGACGGAGTACAGCGGGGCGTGCTCGTCGTCGAAGGGCAACCGGGCCATCACCGCTCCTTTCCCATGGGGGGCCTTGGGGACCTTGGGGATTCGTGGGGCTCGTTGGGGTTCGCGGGGGTCCGTGACGGTGACGGGGCGGGAAAACGGCGCGGGGGTGGGCGCCGGAACCCGGCACCCACCCCGAGAAGGTTCTGTGGTCAGACCCTGGACCTCACGCCTTGATGGACCTTCGGTCGGACGTGCTCTCGGACTTCTGGATCTCGACCTTGCGGGGCTTGGCCCGCTCGATGACCGGGATGCGCACCGCCAGGACGCCGTTGGAGTAAGCGGCGTCGATCTTGTCGCTGTCGAGGTGCTCGGACAGGTAGACGCGGCGGGTGAAGGTGCCCATCGGGCGCTCGCGGACGAACAGCCGGTCCTCCTCCCCGTACTCCTCCTCGCGGCCGGCGCTCACCGAGAGCACCCCTCGGTCGACGGTCACCTCGATGGTGTCGGGGTCGATGCCGGGAAGGTCGAACTTCAGGAGGACGTCGTCCTTGCGCCGGACACCGTCCAGCGGCATGGCCCCGCGCGAGGCGCTCTCACCCGATCCCAGAGCCTGACGCGCGAACCGGTCGAACTGGCGGTCGAACTCCTGGATGAACGGGTCGATCGACGTCAGCAGCATCGGTAACCACCTCCGTGTGAACTGGCAGGTATCCTCAAGCCTGCCCTCTCGAAAAGCTCTTAGTTCAGTTATAGGTTAGCGGCACAGCAGGTTGCAAGTACCCTCGCGAAAATTCTTGGATCTCCTCAGACTCCCCTGGTCAGGGCGTTGAACTCGTCGTCGCTCAGCCGGACGGCCGCGGCGGAGACGTTGTCCTCCAGGTGGGCGACCGTCGAGGTGCCGGGGATGGGCAGCATCACCGGGGAGCGCCGCAGCAGCCATGCCAGGGCGAGCTGCGACGGGGTGGCTCCGTGCTCCCTGGCCGCCGCGGCGAGCGGGCCGCCCTCGGCCGCCAGCTTGCCGGTCGCGAGCGGGAACCAGGGGATGAACGCGATGCCGTTGGCCTCGGAGTACTCCAGCAGGGGCTCGGCGTCGCGGTGCGCGAGGTTGTAGAGGTTCTGCACCGAGACGATCGTCGCGGACTTCCCCGCCTCCACGACGTCCTCGACGCTGACCTCGCTGAGGCCGATGTGCCGGATCTTGCCCTCCCGCTGCATCAGCGCGAGCTCCCCGACCTGGTCGGCGACCGGGACGGCGGGGTCGATGCGGTGCAGCTGCAGCAGGTCGATCCGCTCGACGCCGAGATGGCGCAGGCTCAGCTCGACCTGCTGGCGCAGGTACTCGGGGCGGCCGACCGGCGTCCAGATCCCGGGCCCCTGCCGGGTGAACCCCACCTTGGTCGCGATGACCAGATCGTCGGCGTAGGGGCGCAGCGCCTTCTTGATGAGCAACTCGGCGACGAACGGGCCGTAGGAGTCGGCGGTGTCGATGAGGTTCACACCGAGTTCGACGGCCCTGCGCAGGACGCGCACGGCCTCCTCGGGGTCGCGCGGATCGCCCCACACGCCCTCGCCGGTGAGCTGCATCGACCCGTAGCCCAGGCGGTTGACGGAGAGGTCTCCCCCGATGGCGAATCGGCCCGACGCTTCGGCGGGACGAGTCGTGGTCGTCATGATGGCGTCCTCCTGGGACTAGGCCTGATGTTCATGATTCGAAACAGCACGGCGATGGGGCCGATTCCCCCTCCGACCCCCGCACTCGTAAATCTTGCGGCAGGTACCGGCAAAGCGCCGCGGAGGGTCTCATGTTCGCCATGTCGGCAATAGGCCCTCGTCGGCGCGGGGGAAGGCCCGCGCGTCGAACGAGCCGGGAACACGTCCGGCCGGTGAACGCGCGGCCCCTCGCCGTCGTGACGCCGGCCCGCCGCCGTGGCGTGCGGCGATTTTGTCGGGGGGCTGTCGTAGCGTCGTTGGCCACGGCCGTGGCGGACGTGTCGTGGACGGAGTCGGCTCCGAGCCCGGTCGGACGATCAGGAGCGTGGCCGCAGTGTCGACCCGGATCGACACCGGGTCGGAAAGGAACGCCGATGAGTGGTGTACGAGTGCTGGTTGGCACGCGCAAGGGCGCGTTCATCCTGACGTCGGACGGCAGGCGCGAGCGGTGGGACGTCAGCGGTCCCCACTTCGGGGGCTGGGAGATCTACCACATCGCCGGATCTCCCGCCGACCCGTCCCGGCTGTACATGTCGCAGTCCGGCGGCTGGTTCGGGCAGGTGATCCAGCGGTCCGACGACGGCGGCGCGACGTGGAACGCGGTCGGTAACCAGTTCCAGTACGAGGGCGTCCCCGGCACCCACCAGTGGTACGACGGCACGCCGCACCCGTGGGAGTTCGCCCGGGTCTGGCATCTGGAGCCGTCGCCGACCGATCCTGACGCGGTGTACGCCGGGGTCGAGGACGCCGCCCTGTTCCACTCGGCGGACGGCGGGCAGAGCTGGCAGGAGTTGCCCGGGCTGCGCGAGCATCGCTCCGGGCCCTCCTGGCAGCCGGGCGCCGGCGGGATGTGCCTGCACACGATCGTTCCGGACCCGCGCGATCCCGGCCGTATCACCGTGGCGATCTCGGCGGCGGGTGTGTTCAGGACCGACGACACCGGCAAGAGCTGGCGGCCGATGAATCGCGGTCTGCGGTCCGAGGGCATCCCCGACCAGGATGCCGAGGTCGGCCACTGCGTTCACCACATCACGATGCACCCGTCGCGCCCAGAGGTGCTCTTCATGCAGAAACACTGGGACGTCATGCGCAGTGACGACGCCGGCGAGTCGTGGTACGAGATCAGCGGTGACCTGCCCAGCGACTTCGGATTCCCGATCGCCGTGCACGCGCATGAGCCGGACACCGTCTATGTCGTGCCGATCAAGAGCGACTCGGAGCACTACCCGCCCGAGGGAAAGCTGCGGGTGTATCGCAGCCGGACGGGCGGGAACGAGTGGGAGCCGCTCACCAGGGGGTTGCCGCAGAGCCACTGCTACGTCAACGTGCTGCGGGACGCCATGGCCGTCGACACGCTGGATCCGTGCGGCGTGTACTTCGGCACCACCGGCGGGCAGGTGTACGCGTCGGCCGACGCCGGTGACAGCTGGGCGCCCATCGTCCGGGATCTTCCGGCCGTGCTGTCCGTCGAAGTCCAGACGCTGCCGTGATCCGCGTGGTGCTTCCGGCACATCTACGCAACCTCGCGAGTATCGGAGGCGAGGTGGAGCTCGACGTTCAGGGGCAGGCCACGCAGCGCTCGGTCCTCGACGCGCTCGAGGCCCGCTACCCGATGTTGCGCGGGACGATCCGCGATCACGTCACGCAGCGGCGCCGCCCGTTCGTGCGGTTCTTCGCCTGCGAGCGGGATCTGTCCCACGAGCCGCCGGACACCCCGCTGCCCGAGCCGGTCGCGACGGGGGCCGAGCCGTTCATGGTCGTGGGGGCCATGGCGGGCGGGTAGCCCCGGGGACGAGCGCCCGCGTGTCACCACGCACGCCGCACGGCCCGCCCCCGGCGAGAGGGGGCGGGCCGCGCGAGATGGGCGGTCAGCGGGTGAAGGTCACGTCCTTGACCCGCAGGGCGCCCCTGAAGACCAGGTAGACGTCCTGCCTGCCGCGTACGCCCGAGACGGGGGCGGTGGCCGTGGCCCACGAGTAGGTCCCGCCGGTGGCGGTCACCGGCACGGTCCCGGCGAGCCTGCCGGTCGGGGAGCCGAGGCGGACCTCGACGGAGGCGGCGGCGGTGGCCGCCACCCCGAGCCGCACGCCGGTGACCCCGGCGCGGAAGTCGGCGTCCTCGAAGGAGATCCACTCGCCCGCCGAGGCCCCGACCGCGTCGCCGCGGGCCTTGGTCTCGTCGACCAGCTCGACACCCGCGTAGTCGTCGAAGTCCGAGGCGCGCGTGACACGGGCGAGGTCGCGGGCGGGGATGTGCTCGCCGTCGGCCCGTACGGTCACGCGCTGCCGGATCCGGTCGGACGACGGGCCGACCATGACGTCGTGGGTGGACGGCTCCACCGCGAAGCGGCCCCTGGTCACGTCCCACAGGGCCAGGTCCGCGGTCCTGAGCGCGAACCTCACGACCTTCGACTCCCCGGGGGCCAGACGCACCCGCTGGAAGCCGCGCAGCTGCCTGACCGGCTGCTCCACCCGGGACTCGTGCTGGTGGGTGTAGAGCTGGACGACCTCGTCGCCCGCCCGGGAGCCGGTGTTGGTGACGCGGACGCTCACCTCGTGCCCGTCCCCGCTCGCCACGGCCTTGAGGCCCTGGTAGCCGAAGGTGGTGTAGCTCAGCCCGTGGCCGAAGGCATAGAGCGGGCTGTGCTTCGAGTACAGGTAGGTCGAGCCGGTCTTGACGATGTCGTAGTCGAGGATGTCCGGCAGAGGTGTGCCGGCCCGGGGCCAGGTCTGGGTGAGGCGTCCGGCCGGGTTGACGTCGCCGTACAGGAGGTCGGCCAGGGCGTGGCCGGTCTCGGCTCCGGCGTGGGTGGTCCACAGGATCGCCGGGACCGTGTCCTGGAGGCGGTCGATCGTGGTCGGGTAGCTGTTCTCCAGGATCACGACCGTGTTCGGGTTGGCCGCGTGGACCGCCTCCACGAGCGCCCGCTGTCCCTCGGCGAGGCCCAGGTCCGTCCGGTCGTGGTCCTCGCGGCCGTTGATGAACGGCATGCTGCCGACCACGACCACCGCCACGTCGGCGCTCCTGGCCGCCGCGACGGCCTCGGCGACGCCGCTGCGCACGACCTCCCTCTCGAAGCGGGTGGCGTTCTCGGCGACGGTGAGGCCGAGCGTGCCGTCGGGCGCGGCCCTGACGTACTTGTCCGGGCCGAACCAGTCGTAGGCGGTCTCATAGCCCGCGTAACGCAGCAGCGTCGTGCCGTCGGCCTGCGCCTCCAGCTTGAACTGCTCCTGCACGAACCAGCCGGTGGGCTGCTCCTGGTTGTTGACCAGGGTGGACCAGTTGGCGCGGCTGACGTACCTGCCGTTGGCGACGCTGCGCAGGGTGACGATCCCCTGGCCCCAGTCGAAGACGTCGAACTGCTCGGTCGCGCCCGCCGAGGTCCCCGAGAGCCTCAGGTCCGCGCCCGCCCCGGTGCCCGCGGTGAGGTATCTGCCGCCGGACTTGAGCGCGATCCTGTCGACGCCCTCGGAGGTGACCGTGGCGGCCCGCTCCCCGATCCCGTCGAGCGGGGTGACCCGGTACGGGAGCCTGCCCGAGTACCAGTCGGTGTAGAGGGTGTCGGCCAGCGGGCCGACCACCGCGACCTTCTGCGAGGGGCTGAGCGGCAGGGTCTTCCCCGAGTTCTTCAGCAGCACCCCCGCCCCGGCCGCGACCTGCCGGGCCAGCCTCCGGTGCGCCGGGCTGTCGACCACGTCCTTGGTGATCTTCCCGTACGGGCCTCCGTCCGGGTCGAACTCGCCGAGCCGGAACCGGACGCCGAGGATGTTGCGGACGGCGGTGTCGATGTCGGCTTCGGTGAGCAGCCCCTTCGACAGCGCCTCGTTCACCGCGGCCACCGTGGGGGCGCCGTTGGTGTCGTTCACGGTGAAGCTCTCGACACCCGCCTTGAGCATGGCGGCGGCGGCCTCGGCCTGGGTGGCGAAGTAGGCCTGGGAGCCGGTGAGGTTGTTGGGCCCCCCGGCGTCGGAGACGTTGAACACCGGCCGGTCCGTCCAGGTCCTGACCGTCGAGTTGAGGTCGGTGACCGTGGCGGGCCGCCCGTTGACCAGGTTGTACGCCGTCATGACGCCGGTGGCCGCGCCCGCCTTGAGCGCGGTCCTGTACGCCGGGACCTCGTACTCGTGCAGGACGCGCGGTCGCAGGCTGGAGGAGGTCGTGTCGCGGCGGACCTCGTTGTTGTTGCCCAGGAAGTGCTTGAGCACCGGGGCCGCCCGCAGGTGGTCGGGGTCGTCGCCCTGGATGCCCGAGCCGTACGCGGTGGAGATCGCGCCGGTGAGCAGCGGGTCCTCGGAGTAGCCCTCCTCGTTGCGGCCCCAGCGGGGGTCGCGGAGCGGGTTGACCACCGGCGCCCACAGCTGCAGGCCCCACAGGCGGGGGTTCTCCGCGTGGTAGCCCCTGGCCTCGTCGCCGACGACCGCGCCGACCTTCTTGACCAGCGCGGGGTCCCAGGTGCTGGCCAGGCCGACGGCCTGCGGGAAGACGGTCCCCTCCGCGGCCACGACCTTGCCGCCGTCGTCGACGTCGGTGGACCAGGCGACGCCGTGCAGCGCCTCGGTGCCGGTCTTGAACAGCCCGATGCCGAGCCGTTCCACCGCGGGCTGGTACTGGTGGAGCCAGGAGACCTTCTCCGCCGTGGTGAGGCGGCCGAGAAGGTCGTCGACGCGCCGGTTCAGCGGGAGTGAGGGATCACGGAAGGGATACTCGTGGACCGTCCGCGCGGAGCTTTGGAACGGATGCTCGCGGGCCGGGCTTTGGAACGGATGCTCGTGGGCCGCGCGGGCGGGGGCCGCGCACAACCCCAGGGTCAGGGCCGTCGCGGCCACCGCCGCGACGGACTTCACGGATAACGACATCTCGCCTCCAGGTCAGGGGGAGTCGAAGAAACGCTGCTCTCGGGACGACGTCCGCCCCCGAGCGGCGTACGGCGTCGAAGGGGGTCATTTGATGGCGCCCACGGTCACGCCGCGGGTCAGCGTGCGCTGGAAGATGAGGAAGAAGGCGACGGCCGGAAGGATGCCGAGCAGCGCCGAGGCGCTGGACATCGTCGCGTCCATCATCTTGTCCCCCTGCAGGACCCCCAGCGCGACCGGGACGGTCTGGTTCTCGTTGGAGATGAGGAAGACCAGCGGCAGGAAGAACTCGTTCCAGGTCCAGATGAAGAAGAAGACGAGCAGCACGCTCAGCGTCGGCCTGCTGATCGGCACGACGACCTGCCACAGGGCCCGCCACTTTCCCGCCCCGTCGAGGGCCGCGGCCTCCAGGATCTCGCGCGGGAAGCGGCCGAGCACCGAGGCGAGCAGGTACGTTCCGAAGGCGCTCTGGATCACCGTGAAGATGATGATCACCCCGAGCCGGGTGTCGTAGAGGCCGACCTGCTTGGCCAGGTAGTACAGGGGATAGACCAGGGCCTCCTGCGGCAGCGTGTTGGCCACGAGGAAGAGGACCAGGATCCACATCCGGCCGCGCACCCTGCCGATGCCGAGCGCGTAGGCGTTGAGCACCGACAGCACCGTGGCGAGCACCGCGACCGAGCCGCTGATCAGCAGGCTGTTCCAGAGCTTGCCGCCGAAGTCCACCCGGTTCCAGAAGTCGACGATCCCGTCGAGATAGAGCTCCGAGGGCAGGCCGAGGGGGCCGCCCGAGGAGTAGTCGGCCGGGGACTTCACCGCGTTGAGCGTGACGATGGCGAACGGCACCAGCATCGCGACGGCCAGCACGACCAGCGAGACCAGGACCGAGTATTTCCGGATCATGCTTCCCTGTCCTGAATCCGCAGGAAGAACACCGTCACCATGATGATCACAAGGGTGAGCACGGTGGCGATCGCCGAGCCGTACCCGACGTTGGCCTTCTCGAAGAAGTTCTGGTAGCTGAAGTAGGACGGTACGAGCGTGGCGCCGCCGGGGCCGCCCCTGGTCAGCACGAAGATCGGCCCGAAGACCTTGAGCGCGGCGATCGTGCAGGTCAGCAGGACCACGTAGATCTCCGGCCGGATCTGCGGGATCGTGATGTGCCAGAACCTGCGCCACCACGACGCGCCGTCCATCTCGGCGGCCTCGTACAGGGCGGGGTCGGCCCGCTGCAGCCCGGCCATGAAGATGACGACCGGATAGCCGATCTGGAACCACACCATGATCGCCATCACGCTCGGCAGCGCCCAGGCCGGGTCGCCGAGCCAGTTCCTCGGCTCCATCCCCAGCGCCCCGAGCAGCTCGTTGAGCGCCCCGAAGCGCGGGTGCATGATCCAGCCCCAGACGATCCCGGCCACCGCGACCGGCAGCACCTGCGGCAGGTAGTACGCGGCCCGCAGCGCCCCGGCGGTCCGGGGGCCGAACTTCCTGCTCACGTGGTCGAACAGGGTCGCAGCGAGGATCAGGCCGACGATCGTCGGGACGACCGCCATCGCGACGATCAGCGCGACGTTGTTGCGGAAGGAGGTCCAGAACCGCGCGTCGGCCAGGAGCCTCGCGTAGTTGTCCAGCCCGATCCACCGCGGGTCGCCGATCCCCTGCCACCGGGTGAACCCGATCCCGACGTTCATCAGGAACGGCACCGCGATGACCGCGGTGAACAGCACGGCGCTCGGCAGCAGGAACACCCAGTACCCGCGGCCACGAGACCTCGGCATCGGAGGTCTCCTCTCTGTTTTTCCGTACGCACGACCCGTGCCGTGGCGGTTTCAGCGGTTCACAGCGTTACGGCACGGGTCGCGAAAGGGGAGAAAAGGGGGTCAGTTGCCGATGTCGGCGAGGTTCTCCTCGTACGGCGCGGCGATCTCGTCCAGGACCTGGTCGGAGGTCTTGGTGCCGTTGATGATGTTCTGCACGCCCGACACGAGCACGTCGTAGTAGCCGGGCGCCGGCCAGTCGGGGTAGAAGGCCAGCCCGTCGGAGGTCGAGAGCGCGTTGAAGTTCTCGATCAGCTCCTTGCTCTTCTGATCGGTGATCGCGGCCGTGTCCGCGGCCACCGGGACACCGCCGGAGTTACCGAGCAGGTTCTGGATGTCCTTCTTCATCGTGATGTCGATGAAGTCGTAGGCGAGGTCCTTGTTCTTGGCGCTCTCGGGGACGACCCAGATGTTGCCGCTGGACCCGGCGCTCATCGTGTTGCCCGGCCACAGGAACGAGCCCCATTCGAAGTCCTTGACGTCGCTGGCGAAGCGGCCGTACCACCAGCTGCCCGACACGAGGATCGGATACTTGCCGCCGATGAAGGACACGCCCATGTCCTCGGCCTTGATCCCGGCGGAGTCCTTGGCGATGTAGCCCTTCTTCACCCAGTCGGCGAGGGTGTCGGCCGCGTACTTGAACTCCGGACCCTTGAAGTCGACCTTGCCCTTGTAGAGCTGGAAGGCATCCACCCACGGCCGCTGCGCCTTGCTCAGCGCGAGCTGGTAGAAGATCTGCTGCGCGGGATACTCGGCGCCGCCGACGGCCAGGGGGGTGGTCCCGGCCTTGGCGAACGTGTCGAGCGCGGCGGTGAACTCCTCGAAGGTCGTGGGCACCTTCACGCCCGCCTTCTCGAACGCGTCCTTGTTGTAGTAGACCATCACGTACTCGGCGTAGTTGGGGACGCCGTACCACTTGCCCGCGCCCATGACACCGCGCTCGTCGTACCTCGCGGTCGTCTGGATCGAGGGGCTGAGCAGCTTGTCCCAGCCCCGCTTGGTCACCTCCGGGGTGAGGTCGGTGAGCAGGCCCTGCTTCGACAGCAGACCGGCCGTGGCGTTGCCCTTGTTGTACTCCATCACGTCGGGGGCCTCGTCCGAGTTGAGGATCATCCCCGCCGACTGGCGGATCTGCTCGAACGCCTTCTCCTCGAACTTGACCGTCACGCCGGGGTGCGTGGCCTGGAACTGCTTGACGGCCTCGGCCCAGGCCTTGCCCATCGCGCTGTCGGCGCCCTCGTAGTGCCAGAGCTTCAGGACGCGGGGACCGGCCGCGGCGGGCGTGTCCGCGGCCTTCTCGGTGCCGCCGCAGGCGACGAGCGCGGCGAGCGCGGCCACCAGGGCGACACCCGCTTTGAGGTTGACCATGGTTCTTCTCCTAGATGGTGGTGATGACGATCGGGACGCCGGACCCCACCAGCTCGACGCCCGCGATCCGCGCGCTCCCCGAGACGGTCACCCGCAGGCCCTCCCCGTCGGGGACCGCGGTGATCGTGGTGTCCCCGTCGAGGTCGGAGACGGTGGTACGGATCTCGCCGCTTTCCCCGGAGCCGGCATCGGAGCCGGAACCGGAGCCGGAGCGGAAGCCGGTATACGGGCCGGAGTCACCGCCGACGCCGTACGCGACCAGGATGATCTCGCCGAACGGCCCGTCCCCGACGGTTCCGTCCGGCTCGGCGAGGACGGGAACGATCGCGCCGCGCCGGGCGAAGAGCGGGACGCGGTCCAGCGGCGTGGCGACCGTGACGTACCGGCCGCCGGGCAGGATCTCGCCCGTCCAGTGGTCCACCCACTCCCCTTCGGGCAGGTAGACCTTCCTGACCTGCTCCGGTGAGGTCATCGGCGCCACCAGCAGGTCGCGGCCGAGGAGATACTGCAGGTCCGCCTGCCAGGCCACCGGGTCGTCCGGGTAGTCCACGCACAGCGCCCGCATCATCGGGGCCCCGGTCCTGGCGGCCTCGACGGCCGCCGTGTAGATGTACGGCATGAGCCGGTAGCGCAGCCTCAGCGCCTCGACCGCCTCCGCCTCGACCTCGGGGAACTCCCACGGCTCCCGGCTGGTGGTGCCGTGCAGGCGCAGCAGCGGGGAGAGCGCGCCGAACTGGGTCCACCTGACGTACAGGTCGTCGGTGGGGCGGCCGGTGAACCCGCCCGCGTCGTGGCTCCAGAACGGGACGCCGGACAGCCCGTGCGCCAGCCCGCCGCGCAGCGTGCTGCCCATCGCGGCGTAGCTGGTGTAGGTGTCGCCGCTCCACTGCGCCGAGTGCCGCTGCCCGCCGAGGAACGACGAGCGCGCCCACACCATGCCGTGCCCGGCGACCTCCCGGGTCACCTCGGAGACGGCGTCGTTGAACAGCAGCGTGTAGACGTTGTGCAGATCGGTGCCCGACATGCCGTTGGCCGCGACCGCGTCGTGCGGCACGCCCTCGGCGAAGTCGGTCTTGAAGACCTGGACGCCCTGTTCGAGCAGCGGGCGGAGCAGTCCCTTGAACCACTCCACGGCGGCGGGGTTGGTGAAGTCGACGATGCCGCAGGCCGGGTAGGAGCCGTGCCAGCAGTCGGCCACGTAGACCTCGCCATCAGGCTTTTTAAGGAAATATCCGCTTTCGGCGGCGTGCGGGAAGGCCGGGCTGAGATGGGAGATGTACGGGTTCATCCACAGGCAGACCTTGAAGCCCATCGTGTCCAGCTCGGCCAGCATGCCCGCCGGGTCGGGAAAGCCCTCCGCGTCCCAGCGCAGGTCGGACCAGTGCCCGTCCGTCTGCCAGTACGTGTCGAGGTGCAGCACGTCGCACGGGATCCCCCGCTCGCGGATCCGCCGCGCCCTGGCCATCACCCGCTCCTGGGTGTCGACGAAGAACCCCGAGGAGATCCAGGTGCCGAACGCCCACTTCGGCGGGAGCAGCGGGCGGCAGGTCAGCAGGTCGTACCGGTCGAGCACGTCGGAGGGGGTGGGCCCGGCGATCACGTAGTAGTCGATCAGGTCGTCGGGGACCACGATCTGCACGCAGCTGTGCGTGGACTGGCACACGTCGAACTCCACCGGCGTCCCGCTGTCCACCAGCACGCCGTAACCCCTGCTGGACAGGTAGAACGGGACGTTCTTGTACGCCCGCTGCGACTCCGCGCCGAACGCGTCGAAGTTCCACATCACCGGCCGCTGACCGCGCTTGTCGAGCCGGGTGAACGACTCGCCGAACCCGCCGAACGACTCGTCTGCGGGGGCCGCGAAGCTCTCGTGGTAGCCGACCACCGTGCCGCCCGAGCTGGAGCGGCCGAACGGCAGCGTGCGCAACCGGCCGCTGATGTCGGTGTGCCCCCGGTCCTGCTCCAGCAGCGGCGCCCCGCTCGCGTCGGTGAACCTCAGGTGCCAGGGGGCCAAGGTGATCTCCGCGCGGAGCGAGCCCGCGTCGAGCAGGATCGTCCCGTCGCGGCTCTCCACCCGCGCCCCGGCGAACTCGCCCGGCGTGACCATGGAGATCGCGGCGGCCGACCTGGTCCGCGCGTCCGCGTCCTGCCCGAGCCTGACCCGGATCACGCCCTCGCCCGCCACACCCACCTGGACCAGGAGCGTCTCCTCCGCCGAGGTCACGGCCTTCAAAATCACCCCGGCCTCGTCGGAGGCGACCGGCTCCGCCGAGATCAGCACCGACAGACCCCGCTCACCGTGCGAGCGGACAGGCAGCTCCGGCGGATCGGCGACGAAGTACTCGTGCGCGACCAAAGGAGGGCGGTAAGGCATGGGGACTCCAGCGCTCAGGCTTCCGTTTGCTGAATTAGTTTTACGTCCAAACCAACAAACGTCAATGGCCCGACCTGCCGCGGGCGAGGTGATCTGGAAGCCGGGAGCCCGCGAGTTGGAAGGCAGGAGTCCGCGCCCTTGAACGGGACCAGCGACCCGTGATAGTTAGTTTAGTTACCATCCAAACAAAGGAGAGCCGTGGACTGGCCTGGACGATCGGGCGGGCTGTGCTACGGCGGGGACTACAACCCCGAGCAGTGGCCCCGGGAGGTCTGGAAGGAGGACGTCGCGCTGATGCGGCGGGCCGGGGTCAACCTGGTCAGCGTCGGGGTGTTCTCCTGGGCCCGGCTGGAGCCGTCACCCGGCGTCCACGACTTCGGGTGGCTCGACCGCGTCCTCGACCTGCTGCACGACGGCGGCATCCGGGTCGACCTCGCCACCCCGACCGCGTCCCCGCCGCCCTGGTTCGGTCTGGCCCACCCCGACGCCCTCACCGTCACCGCCGACGGCAACCGGCTCACCCACGGCAGCCGCGACACCTACTGCGTGCACGCCCCCGCCTACCGCGCCGCCTCCGTCCGCATCGCCCGTGCCCTCGCCGAGCGCTACCGCGACCACCCCGCGCTCGCCATGTGGCACGTCCACAACGAGTACGGCACCACCTGCCACTGCGACCACGCCGCCTCGGCCTTCAGGACCTGGCTGCGCGCGCGGCACGGCACCCTGGACGCGCTGAACGACGCCTGGACCACCTCGTTCTGGAGCCAGCACTACTCGGCGTGGGAGCAGATCACCCCGCCCCGCGCCACCCAGTACCTGCCCAACCCCTCCCAGGTCCTCGACTTCCGCCGGTTCGTCTCCGACGCGATGCTCGGCCACTTCCGCGAGCAGAGGGCGGTGCTGCACGAGCTCACCCCCGGCGTCCCGGTCACCACGAACTTCGTCCTCGGCGACTGGGTGCCGGTGAACCACCGCCACTGGGCGGCCGAGGTCGACCTGGTGGCGATCGACCACTACCCGTCGGCCGACCCGCCCGCCGAGACCGCCTTCGCCGCCGACCTGGCCCGCGGCTGGGCCTCGGACCCGGCACGTGGTTCAACCGCCGACCCGGCACGCAGCCCGACCGCCGACCCGGCACACGTCCCGAGTCCGACCCCGGAGCGTACCCCTGGGCGCGGTGCGGCCCCCGGAAAACCCTGGCTGCTGATGGAGCAGGCGGTGGTCACCTACACCGGCCCCCGGATGCTCGCCAAGCGCCCCGGTGAGATCACCAGGCTGAGCCTGTCGCACATCGCGCGCGGCTCGCGGGGGGCCATGTTCTTCCAGTGGCGGGCCTCCCGGGGCGGCGCCGAACTCTGGTACGGCGGCATGGTCCCGCACGCCGGGCCCGACTCGCGGATCTTCCGCGAGATCTGCGACCTGGGCGCGCTCCTGCCGTCCCTGACGGACGCCTGCGCGGCCCCCGTCGAGGCCGGGGCCGCGATCCTCTGGGACGCCGAGGCGGGCTGGGCACTCCAGTCCCCCGGCCTGCCCTCCACCGAGCTGAACTACGCCGAGACCGTGCGCCAGGCACACCGGGTGCTCTACCGGCACGGCGTCACCGCCGACCTCGTCCACCCCTCGGCCGACCTGTCGGCGTACCCGCTCGTGCTCGTCCCCGCCCTGTATCTCATCTCGGACGCCGACGCCGCCAACCTGCGCCACTACGTCTCGGGCGGCGGCACCCTCGTGGTCTCCTACCTCAGCGGCGTCGCCGACGAACACGCCCGTATCCGTCTCGGCGGCTACCCCGGCGCCCTGCGCGACCTCCTCGGCATCCGCGTCGAGGAGGTCCACCCCCTCCCTCCCGGCGTCGCCCTCACCCTGTCCGTTCCAGATGCTCCCGACGACCGGCCGGAGACCGGAACGTTCTGGAGCGAGCACGTCCACCTGGAAGGCGCCGAGGCCCTGACCGTCTACACCGGCCCGCACGCTTCCGGCACCCCGCTCGCCGGACAACCGGCCATCACCCGCCACCCGTACGGCTCCGGCACCGCCCTCTACGTCTCCACCCGCCTGTCCGACGACGCCTACGCCCGCCTGCTGGGCCTGGAACCGGCCCCCGTGGAACTCGTCCGGCGCGGCGAGTGGCTCTTCGCCATCAACCACGACGACAAGGAACACGAGGTAGAGGGCCTGCGCCTGCCCCCGGGCGGTTTCTCCGTACGAGTACACGGCGACTCGGAGCCTTGATCGTTGCGATCCTCACCGACCCCGGAGAGACGATGCCGGGCCCGGGGGTCGCCCACGATCCGCCACGTCTACGTCGGCTCTTGGCACGGCGGCTCTGTCCTGGAAACCGGCAGCCGTGAGAGGACCTACCGACCGTCGTCGCCTGACCAGACGTGGCAAGGGTTCAAGAGGCACCCGCCCGTACGGATCATCGGTAAGACTTACGATCATGAAGATGCGGATAGATCTGGCGGCGATCGTCGTGGAGGACTACGACCCGGCCATCGAGTTCTTCACCGACGCCCTGGGCTTCGAGCTGGTCGAGGACTCGCCGTCGTTGACGAACGACGGCCGCCCGAAGCGGTGGGTCGTCGTCCGGCCACCGGGAGGCGAGACCGGCATCCTCCTCGCCCGCGCCGACGGCGAGCGCCAGGCCGCCGCCGTCGGGGAGCAGTTCGCCGGGCGGGTGGGGTTCTTCCTGCGGGCGGACGACTTCGACGCCGCTCACGCGCGGATGGTGGCGGCCGGCGTCGAGTTCGTGACCGCGCCGCGCACCGAGCCCTACGGGCGGGTCGCCGTCTTCCTGGACATCGCCGGCAACCGGTGGGACCTGCTCGGCCCGGCCTGAGCGCGGACGGCGGCCGTCACGCGGCGAGAGCGGATCCCGGTGGAAAGCGGATCCCGCCGCGAGGTCCGCCCGCGAGCACCAAGCAGAACGGGAGCACCCAGCAGAACGCGGGCACCCGACAGAAAAGGTGCAAGCGGGTGTCTAGCGTGATGCAATGGTCCGCTGACACGATCGGGGCTGCTTTGAAGGAGGCTCCCGTGCGTCGTTCCATCCCCCTGGCTCTCATCGTCGCGATCTTCGCGCTGTCGGGGACAGTGATCTCTCCCGCCCAGGCCGAGAGCGGGCCGTGCAGGCCCGGTCAGGGCGTCAACCTGCGAGGCAAGGACTTCACCCGGGGCGCCCAGCTCCCCGCCGACCTGCGCTGCGCCGATCTGACCAAGGCCAAGCTGGACGGCGTGGAGCTGCTCCAGAAGGACCTCACCGGAGCGATCCTGCGCGACGCCTCGCTCAAGCAGGCCAACCTCACGCAGGCCACACTGAAGTACGCCGACCTGCGGGGCGCCGACTTCACCGAGGCCGACCTGGGACAGATGCACGCCGACCACGCCGACCTGCGGGGCGCGATCCTGATCGACGCCGAGGCGGGGCAGGCGGAGTTCCCGCACGCGAACCTGACCGGGGCGACCCTGACCAGGGCCGAGCTGACCCAGGTCGACTTCACCAACGCCAAGCTGATCGACGCCGACCTGGAGGAGAGCACCCCCGGCCAGCTCAAGGCGCGCAAGGCCGACTTCACCAGGGCCAAGCTCCGCGAGGCCAAGATGAGCCAGGCGAACCTGCGCAACGCCACGTTCAAGGACGCCGACGTGAGCGAGGTCGAGTTCACCCAGGCCGAGCTGGACGGCGCCGACTTCACCGGCGCGCTGGTCGAGGACGCGTCCTTCGTCCAGGCCGACGACGTCGACCTCACCGGCTCCAAGGGCACCCCCACGGGCATCACCGTCGCGGTGCCGACCTCGCTGCCTGACCTGGACATCTTCGGGACCAAGGAGACGGACCCTCCGCGAGAGGACGAGCCCGCCCGGAGCGGCGGCCCGTCCGTGGGGCTGGTCATGGTCGTGCTCAGCGCGGTGGGCCTGGCGTTGACCGTGGTGGCCTGGGGTGTCAGCGCCCAGCGGCGGACCCGGCGCAACGCCCAGTTCGCCCTGATGCGGCACGGCGCCGAGGAGGACATCACCCGGCTGGGCGAGGAGATCGACCAGCTCGACTACGAGTTCCAGGTCAGCGGGCGAGGCGGCATGACCGCCGACCGCGACTGGCGCCTCGCCCTCGACGCCTACGAGGCGGCCAAGCAGGCTCTTCTGGTCGCCCGCCGCGCCCCGGAACTGCACTTCGTGGCCCGCGCCGTCCAGGACGGCAGGGCCGCCCTGAGCCGTCTCCGCTCCCGCGTCCACTGATGGGCCCCAGGCAGAGAGTCCGCTGACAGGGCCCGGACGAAGACAGGTCCGCAAGGTCAGCGGCCGTCCCCGGAGGTACGGCGGGGGTAGCGCGCGCGCATGGCCTCGCTCGCGACGGGGCCGGCGGTGAAGACGAACTCCTCGCTGGAGTCGAGGCGGCGGCCGGTGGCGGCGTCGACGACGGCGGGTTCGACCTCCTGGCCGGTGGCGGCGTCGACGAGGATCATGCTGCGCTGCGAGGGGTCGAGCCGGGAGTTGCCCCAGGCCGCCAGGGCGACGATCACCGGGCGCAGGGACCGGCCCAGCTCGCTCAGGACGTACTCGTGGCGGGTGGGGTTGCTCTGGTAGGGGCGGCGCTCCATCAGCCCGTCGGCGACGAGGGACTTCAGGCGGCTGGTCAGCATGCTGGAGGAGATGCCCAGGTTCTCCTGGAACTCGTCGAAGCGGGTGTAGCCGTCGAAGGCGTCATGCAGGATCAGCAGCGTCCACCACTCCCCGACGTGGGCCACCGTCGTCGACAGCGGACATTCACGATCTTCCAGCCTGATCCGGCTCACCACTGTGCCCCTCCCTGGATTGTTACTGCTAAAGTCGAAGTGACTTACTTCTAGTTTAGCAGCTACTGGAGGTGCGGGCACTGCCATGCCCGCACCCGGGACGGAGCACATCGTGGAGACCTCCATCAGCGACTCCCTCGACGGGAGGCGCGCCCTGGTCACCGGCGGCACCAGGGGCACGGGCGCCGCCATCGCCGGGCGCCTCGCGCGGGCCGGTGCCACCGTGCTGGTGACCGCCCGCACCCGGCCGGACGACGTCGACCCCAAGCTGTTCATCGCGGCCGACGTCTCCACCCGCGAAGGCACCGCCACCGTCGTCGAGCAGGTCCTCGACCGCCTCGGCGGCGTCGACATCCTGGTCAACAACCTCGGCGGCTCCGACGCGCCCGCCGGAGGCTTCGCCGCCCTGGACGACGACGCGTGGGACAGGGAGCTCAACACCAACCTGCTGGGCGCCGTCCGCCTGGACCGCGGGCTCCTGCCCGGGATGATCGAGAACCGCTCCGGCGCGATCGTGCACGTCTCCTCGATACAGCGCCGGATGCCGCTGCACGACGCGACGCTGGCCTACGCCGCCGCCAAGGGGGCTCTGACCGTCTACAGCAAGGGCCTGGCCAACGAGGTCGCCCCGCACGGAGTGCGGGTCAACTCCGTCGCCCCCGGCTTCATCCGGACGACGGCCGCCGAGAACCTCATCGACCGCATCGCCCTCGGCTCCGGCATCGACAGGCAGGCGGCGCTGCGAAAGCTGATGGACTCCCTCGGAGGCATCCCTCTCGGCCGTCCCAGCCTCCCCGAGGAGGTCGCCGAGCTCGTCGCGTTCCTCGTCTCCGACCGCGCCGCCTCCATCGTCGGCGCCGAGCACGTCATCGACGGCGGCACCCTGCCGACCGTCTGATCCCGCCCAACGACCGTCTGATCCCGCCCATCGACACTCACCGACACTCACCGACACGGAAGGAAGCGTCCCCATGTCCGACGCACCCACCATCCCCGGCGCCGTCCGCCGCTACTTCGAGCTGGCCGCCCTGCCCGACCAGGACGCCTACTTCGCGCTGTTCGCGGACGACGCGACCGTGGAGGACGAGGGCGCCGAGCACCACGGCATCGCCTCGATCCGCGCCTGGCGTACCAGCGTGCCCGAGGTCACCTACACCGTCACCGGCGCCGACGTCACCGACGGCGGCGCCACCGTGGCCACCGCGGACATCTCCGGCGACTTCCCCGGCAGCCCGGTGTCCCTGCGGTTCCATTTCGAGTACGGCGACGACGGGCGCGTCCGCGTCCTGCGCATCCGCCCCTGACCCTGGGGCCCCCAGGCAGGAGCAAGATCACACGGGCGGGTCAGATGCCGCTGGGGGTCATGGGCTGCATGAGGCGGCGGGCGGCCTCGGTGACGGAGCCGGACAGTGAGGGGTAGACCGCGAAGGTGTGAGCGATCTGGTCGACCGTCAGCCGCTGCTGCACGGCCACCGAGACCGCCAGGATCAGTTCCGACGCCCGGGGGGCGACCACGACGCCGCCGAGGATGATGCCGGTGTTCGGGCGGCAGAACAGCTTCACGAAGCCGTCGTTGAAACCCTGCATCTTGGCGCGGGCGTTGGTGGCCAGCGGCAGCTTGACGATGTTGGCCTCGATCTCCCCGCTCTGGATCGCCCGCTCGGCGATGCCCACGGCGGCGATCTCGGGGTCGGTGAAGATGGCGGAGGCCACGGTGGCCAGGCGGAGCGGCTGCACGGCCTCGCCGAGAGCGTGCCAGACGGCGATCCGGCCCTGCATGGCGGCGACGGAGGCGAGCATCAGGACCCCGGTGCAGTCTCCGGCCGCGTAGACGCCGGGCGCGGAGGTGCGGGAGACCTTGTCGACCTGGATGAAACCGCCCTTGTCGAGGGTGACCCCGGCCTCCTCAAGGCCGATCCCCGCGGTGTTGGGGACCATGCCGACCGTCATGAGGCAGTGGCTGCCCTCGGCGGTCCGGCCGTCCTCCAGGGTGACGACCACGCCGTCGGGGGTGCGCTTGACGGACTCGGCGCGGGAGCGGCCCATGACGTTCATGCCGCGGCGCCGGTACACCTCTTCGAGGACCTCGGCGGCGTCGGCGTCCTCGTTGGGCATCATGCGGTCGCGGGAGGAGACGAGGGTGACCTCGGAGCCCAGCGAGCGGTAGGCGCCCGCGAACTCAGCGCCGGTGACGCCGGAGCCGACCACGATGAGGTGCTCGGGCAGCTCCTCCAGGTCGTACAGCTGGCGCCAGGTGAGGATGCGCTCGCCGTCGGGCTCGGCGCCGGGCAGGATGCGCGGGGTCGCGCCGGTCGCCACGATGACGACGTCAGCGCGGATCGTCCGGTCTCCGGCCCTGACCACCTGCGGGTCGACCAGCCGCCCGGGGGCCCTGACCACCTCGACGCCCTCCGCCGCCAGCCGGGCGGCGATGTCGGCGGACTGGGCGCGGGCGAGTTCCTTGACGCGCCTGTTCACCAGCGGCATGTCGGCGATGACACCGCCGACGTCGCCGTCGGGGCCACCGGTGTAGTGGACGCCCAGCATGCTGGCGTCGAGGAGCGCCTGCTTACGCACCGAGGTGGCGATCAGCGTCTTGGACGGCACACAGTCGGTGAGGACGCAGGCCCCACCGGGGCCGTCCTGTTCGACCACGGTGACCTGCGCTCCCAGTTGGGCGGCGACCAGCGCCGCCTCGTATCCGCCGGGACCGCCACCGATGATCACTATCCTTGTCACATAGCCCATTCTCCCGCACGACGGGACCGGACATCGCTCGGCATCCCTCCTAAGCCACGAAAGCCCCACAAAACCATCGCGATTCCACCAGACGTCGGCGTGGCTTCGAGGCCGGGTGAGTGTCCAGCGGATCTTCGATTAGTGTTTGTCACCGTGCCTGTCTACGCCGCTTACGGCAGCAACATGGACCCGAAGCAAATGGCCCAGCGGGCCCCTCACTCCCCGATCAGGGGGACGGGCTGGCTCCAGGGCTGGCGCCTGACCTTCGGCGGGAACGATCTCGGCTGGGAGGGCGCGCTCGCCTCCATCGTCGAAGACCCTGACGACCAGGTTTTCGTCGTCCTCTACGACGTGCCCGAGTGGGACGAGAGCTCCCTCGACCAGTGGGAGGGCGCGGCGCGCGGCCTCTATCACAAGGTCAAACTCCGGGTGCAGACCATGGAGGGCGAGGTCGTGGCGTGGTTCTACGTGCTCGACGGGTACGAGGGCGGGCTGCCCTCGGCCCGCTACCTCGGCATCCTGGCCGAGGCCGCCGAGAACGCCGGCGCCCCCGACGACTACGTCAGGGCGCTGCGCGGCCGTCCCTGCACCTCCCTGGGAAGCTGAGGACGACCTCCCCGGGAAACCCCCGGGGAGGCCCGAGGGCGCCACTCGTCACCGGCCGCGCGCGAGCGTGCGCGGGATGCGAATCGCGGAGTTAACCAGGATGGCACCCCGCCTTCACCTGGAAAAATGTCATGATTCCACGGTGAATGACGTACCTCCCGAAGACGGAAGAACCGGGCGCGGATCATCCCTGCGCGAGGTGACCTGGCTGTTCCTGCGGCTGGGCGTCATCGCCTTCGGCGGCCCCGCGGCGCACATCGCGATGATGCACGACGAGGTGGTACGTCGGCGCGGCTGGCTGACCGAGCAGCGCTTCCTCGACCTGGTCGGCGCGACCAACCTCATCCCCGGCCCCTCCTCCACGGAGCTGGCCATCCACATCGGCCACGAGCGCGCCCGGTGGCGCGGGCTGGTGTCCGCCGGAGTCTGCTTCATCCTGCCCGCCGCGCTCATGGTCGGCGCGCTGGCGGCCCTGTACGTCCGCTACGGCCGCACCCCGGAGGTCACCGGGATCCTGTACGGCATCAGGCCCGTCGTCATCGCGATCATCGCCTGGGCCCTGTTCTCCCTGGTCCGCACCGCGCTGGCGACCACGTACCTGTGGATACTGGCCGGAGGCGTCCTGACGGCCTACCTGCTCGGCGTGAACGAGCTGCTCCTGCTCGCCGCCGGGGGCCTGCTGACCGTGGCGGTGCGGACGACCTCTGCCTGGCGTTCCCGCCCGCGCGGGCCCGGAGGGGAACCGCCCGGGGACGGCACGCGGACCGTCCGGGCACTGCTGGCGGCGCCGCTGGCCCTGACCGGGGGCCAGGACCCGGACCAGCTGCTCCGCCTCTTCCTCACCATGCTCAAGATCGGAGCCGTCCTGTACGGGAGCGGCTACGTCCTGCTGGCCTTCCTGGAGGGCGACTTCGTCGAGCGGCTCGGCTGGCTCACCGGCACCCAGCTCGCCGACGCCATCTCGATCGGCCAGTTCACCCCGGGCCCGGTGTTCACCACGGCCACCTTCGTCGGCTACCTGGTCGCCGGGGTCCCGGGCGCGGTCCTCGCCACGGTGGCGATCTTCCTGCCGAGCTTCCTGCTGGTCGGGCTGCTCACGAGGATCACCGACCGCATCAGGTCGAAGGCCTGGTCGAGCGCGCTGCTCGACGGGGTGAACGCCGCCGCGCTGGCGCTGATGGCCGGGGTCGCGCTCCAGCTCGGCCGTACCTCCCTGGTCGATCCGCTCACCTGGGCGCTGACGGCCGGAACGCTGCTGGCACTGTGGAGAACGAAGCTGAACTCGGCGTGGCTGATCGCGGCGGGGGCCGCGGTCGGCCTGGTCTCGGTGGCCGTCACCCGGCTCGGCTGACCGTCTCTGACGGGCCCCGCGCCCTCCGCTGAGCAGGGGACACGGCGCGGCACGAAGGCGGATGACCGGTACGCTCAGTGACGTGACCAATGACCCGTATGCACTCGCCACCGACGCCGCGGACGCGCTGAGAAGCGCCGTCGGCGTGGACTCCTTCGACGTCGCACTGGTGATGGGCTCCGGCTGGGTCCCCGCCGCCGACGCGATCGGCGAGACGGTCGCCGAGATCTCGGTGACCGACCTGCCCGGCTTCGCGCCGCCCGCCGTGGAGGGCCACGCGGGCCGGATCCGCGCCGTACGGACCGAGTCCGGCAAGAACGTGCTGATCTTCCTCGGCCGCACCCACCTCTACGAGGGCCGCGGCGTGGAGCCGGTCGTGCACGGCGTGAGGACCGCGATCAGGGCCGGGGCGGGCACGGTCGTGCTGACCAACGCCGCCGGGGGCCTGCGCCCCGAGACCCAGGAGGTCGGCGAGGCGGTGCTGATCAGTGACCACATCAACCTGACCGGTGCCAGCCCGATCACCGGCGCCACCTTCGTCGACCTCACCGACGTCTACACCCCGCGCCTGCGCGAGCTGGCCCGCGAGGCCGACCCGTCGCTGGCCGAGGGCGTCTACGTGGCCTTCCGCGGCCCGACGTACGAGACCCCGGCCGAGGTCCGCATGTGCCGCATCCTCGGCGGCGACATGGTGGGCATGTCCACGGTGCTCGAGGCCATCGCGGCCCGCGAGGGCGGCGCCGAGGTGCTGGGCATCTCCCTGGTCACGAACCCGGGCGCCGGACTCGTGGGCGAACCGCTCAACCACGAGGAGGTGCTGGAGGTCGGCCGCGCCACCGCCACGCGCATGGGCGGCCTGCTGGCCAAGGTCGTCGGCAAGCTGTAAGTCGGCGAGCCGCAGGTCGGCAAGCTGTAGGTCGGCAGGCCGCAGATCCGCGGGCTGTAGATCTACGGGCGGGCAGGTCCGTGGGCGAGCGGGTCCGCAGGCTGGCGGGTCCGCAGGCTGGCGGGTCCGCAGGCTGGCCGCGGGAACGCCACTCCGCGAGAATCGGTTCCACCGGGGATCCCCTCCCGGCCGGGCCCGTTCGAGGAAACATCCGGCTTTCGAGAATCACCCTGGCTTCAGGGATCAACAGGGAGCGGGCCCGGCGAGCGGGCAGGCCCCCGAGAGGTGACGATGAGCAGCGATCTCGCAGGGCTCGCCCGTTCCTGGCTGGCCCAGGACCCCGACCCCGACACGCGCGCGGAGCTGGCGAAACTACTGGAGAGCGGCGACGGCGACGCGCTGCGCGAGCGGTTCGGCTCCAGGCTGGAGTTCGGCACCGCCGGGCTCAGGGGCGAGCTGGGCGCCGGCCCCAACCGGATGAACCGGGTGACGGTCATGCGCGCCGCGGCCGGGCTGGCCCGCGTTCTCGGTCCCGGCAAACACGTCGTGATCGGCTACGACGCCCGGCACAAGTCGGACGCCTTCGCCCACGACACCGCGGCCGTGCTCACCGGGGCCGGGCTGCGCGCCTCGGTCCTCCCCCGGCCGCTGCCCACCCCCGTGCTGGCCTTCGCCGTCCGCCACCTCGGCGCCGACGCGGGCGTGACCGTCACCGCCAGCCACAACCCGCCCCGCGACAACGGTTACAAGGTCTACTGGGGCGACGGCTCCCAGATCGTGCCGCCGGTGGACACGGAGATCTCCGCCGCCATCGACGCGACGGGGCCGGTCTCCGAGCTGCCCCTCGGCTCCCCCGGCGACCCCGCCTGGATCGAGCTGGACGACGGCGTCGTGGAAGCCTACCTGGAGGCGGTGACCGCGCTCCCGATCGGCGACGCCCGCCGGCTGCGGGTGGCGTACACCCCGCTGCACGGCGTGGGCGGCGACACCCTGGCCAGGGCCTTCGTCGCCGCGGGGTTCGACGCGCCCGCGATCGTCGAGGCTCAGGCCGAACCCGATCCCGACTTCCCCACCGTCGCCTTCCCCAACCCGGAGGAGCCCGGCGCGATGGACCTCGCGCTGGAGCTCGCGGAGCGGGTCGGCGCGGATCTGGTGCTGGCCAACGACCCCGACGCGGACCGCTGCGCGGTGGGCGTGCCGCTGCCCGGCGGCGGCTACCGGATGCTGACCGGCGACGAGGTGGGCGCCCTGCTGGGCGAGCACGTGATCCGGCAGACCTCGGGCGACGGCCGCCTGGTGGCGACCACCATCGTGTCGTCGTCCCTGCTCGGCAGGATCGCCGCCGGGCACGGGGTGCGCTACGCCGAGACCCTGACCGGCTTCAAGTGGATCATGAAGGCCGGCGAGGGGCTGCTGTTCGGGTACGAGGAGGCGCTGGGGTACAGCGTCGGCTCCGGCCTCGGACTGCCCGTGCACGACAAGGACGGCATCGGCGCGGCGCTGACCGTGGCCGGGATCGCCGCGCGGGCCAAACTGGAGGGCCGGGGCCTGCTCGACCTCCTGGACGACCTGGCACGCCGTCACGGCCTGCACGCCACGTCCCAGCTGTCGTTCCGGGTGGCCGACCTGTCACTGATCACCGGGGCCATGGCCCGCCTGCGCGCCACGCCGCCCGCGCGGCTCGGCGGTCGCGAGGTCGAGGCGGCCGACGACCTGAGCCTCGGCACGGGCGGGCTGCCGCCCACCGACGGCGTCCGCTACCGCCTGGCCGGGGGCGCCCGGGTCGTCGTCCGCCCCTCGGGTACCGAACCCAAGCTCAAGTGCTATCTGGAGGTCGTGGTGCCGGTGACCGGCGAGGTCTCCGCCGCCCGCACGCAGGCCGTCCGGGATCTCGACGCCCTGAAGGCCGACCTCACCGGAGCCCTCGGCCTCTGACCCCACCGGGGCCGAGGCGAAAGGCGCCGTCGAGCCGGTCAGACGAGGAAGGCGGCGACCACCAGCAGGGCCACGGCCGCGAAGGCCGCCAGGGCGCTCGGCGCCCAGGTCACCTTGAGCGCGCCGGTCTTGGTCGCGGTGCCGGTGGCGGTCCCGGCCTCGCGTTCCACCTCGCTCGCCGCCGAGGCCTCGGTCACCGCCGGAGTTTCGGTCACCCTGGCGCCCCCGGTCTCCTTCGCGACCCCGCTCTCCTTGACGACCCCGGTCACCGCCGGAGCCTCCGCCGCCACCGGGGTCACGCTCTCCTTCGCGGCCGCGGCCGCAGCCACCGCGGCCGCGCGCCTGGCGGCCTGCGCGCGTTCGGTGATCTGCTCGGCCACCCAGTCGGTATGGGTCTTGCCCGACAGCGCCGCGGCGGCGGCCTGCTCGCCCTTCGAGCGGACCGGCTCGGTCTTGAAACGGCCCCGCGCGGGCACGGAGGCGGGGTTCCCCCTGCGTACGGCCGCCGCCCGCTCGCGGGCCGTGGTCTGCGGCACCCAGCAGCGGATGCTCTCGTCACCGGAGGTGATCGTGATCGAGTGGGAGACCGTGACCTCGTCCACGTCCCGCCAGGGCACGAAGGCGTTCCTCAACGGGTTGCGGACCCGGACGCCCTCCTCGGACAGGATGACCGCCGGGCGCAGGCAGGCGACGAAGACCAGCGCGGTCAGCACCCCCAGCACCGCCGCGGCGACCATCGACGTCTGACCGCTGTAGCGGACGATCAGATCGACCGCGTTGAACGCGGCGAAGGCCATCCAGACCCAGCCGACGATCATCGCGAGGGTGGAGCGGAACACCTGCTTCATCGGAAAAGCTCACTTCACTCGTACGAGCCCGTTCACGCCTGCCACTTGAGGCGGGCGAAACCTGGTTTGATGACGCCGTTGATGAGCGACAGTCGCTCGTCGAACGGCAGGAACGCGGACTTCATGGCGTTGACGGTGAACCACAGCATGTCGTCCCAGCCGTAACCGAACGCCTCCGACAGCTTGGCGAACTCCTCGGAGATGGACGTACCGCTCATCAGCCGGTTGTCGGTGTTGACGGTGACCCGGAAGTTCAGGCGGCGCAGCAGGCCGATCGGGTGCTCGGCGATGGAGGCCGCCGCACCGGTCTGCAGGTTGGACGTCGGGCACATCTCCAGCGGGATCCGCTTGTCGCGGACATAGGCCGCCAGGCGGCCCAGCTTGGGCTCCCCGTCGCTCTGGACGGAGATGTCGTCGATGATCCGTACGCCGTGACCGAGCCGGTCGGCGCCGCACCACTGGATCGCCTGCCAGATCGACGGCAGGCCGAACGCCTCACCGGCGTGGATGGTGAAGTGGGCGTTCTCCCGCTGGAGGTACTCGAAGGCGTCGAGGTGGCGGGTGGGAGGGTAGCCCGCCTCCGCGCCGGCGATGTCGAACCCGACCACCCCGGCGTCGCGGTAGCGGACCGCGAGCTCGGCGATCTCCATGGACCTGGCCTGGTGGCGCATGGCGGTGAGCAGCGTGCCCACCCGGATGCCACGGCCCTCGGAACCGGCGCTGAAGCCTTCCTGCACGGCCTCGATGACCTCTTCGAGGCTCAGGCCCGCGGAGGTGTGCTGCTCGGGCGCGTAACGCACCTCGGCGTAGACCACGCCGTCGTCCGCCAGGTCCTCGGCGCATTCGGCGGCGACCCTGACCAGCGCCTCGCGCGCCTGCATGACGCCGACCGTGTGATCGAAGGTCTCCAGGTAACGCTCCAGGGAGCCGGAGTCGGCGGATTCCCTGAACCAGGCGCGCAGGCTTTCCGTCTCGGTCGCGGGCAACCTGTCGTAGCCCGACTCGCGGGCCAGGTCGATGATGGTCTCCGGCCGCAGGCCACCGTCGAGGTGGTCGTGGAGCAACACCTTCGGAGCAAGGCGGATCTGCTCGAAAGTGGGTAACTGACTCATTTGGCAACCTTACCGTCGGGGGCCTGACCAGTCGGCCTGTGAGGAAACGCCGCCCCGGTCCGGCCTCGGAATGTTCACACGGGTGTCCCATCCGGAGGGACGTCGCGCCGATCCCGGTACGGAGACGCCGGGATCGGCACGTGACGAACCGTCACCGGATGCCGCCCGTCACTCGCCTTCGCGGTTGACGGTCTCCGGGGAGAAGGCGGGCAGGCAGACGGCGACGTACTCGGCGCCGTCGGGGCCGGAGCGGTAGCGGATCCGCTCGCCCGGCTCGCACACGAACACCTGCCCCACGCCGACCTCGGTCGTGCCTACGTCGTGCTCCACGATGACGGTGCCCTTGAGTACCAGCGTGTACTCGGCGAACTCCGGGGTCTGGGCGGGCTCGTCCCAGCCGGCCGGGGCCTTCATGTGCGCGATCGAGATCTGGGCGTCACCGCTGTTGGCCAGGCCGACGTATTCGTCGATCGTCTTGCCGCCCGGGACGGGAATCCGTGTCGCGCTATCGATTTTGCGTACCATCGGACCAGTCTGTCACCGGTCTCGGTGTACGGCGCCTCACGGCGCCTTCCGGCGTTCCCCGTGCCCTCGGCACCCCCCGCGCCTTCAGCGCCCCGATGCCCTCAGCGCCCTCGGTGCCCTCGGTGCTCTCGGCGCTCTCAGTGCGCGATGTCGACGACCAGCCGGTTCGGGCTCTGCTGTTCCAGCACCCGGAACGGCGCCTTGCGGTCGAGGACGACGCCCACGCTCACCACGCCCTCGAAGTCGCCTATCTTGACCACGTTCTGGACGTTGCCCAGCTGGGCCTGGAAGATCGGGCCGCCCTTCCAGGTTGTTTTGCCCGCCTCGGTGTGCGCGACGGCCGGGGTGATCGTCAGCTGCAGGTAGGCGCCGCCCTTGACGTCGACCCGGTCTCCCGAGCCGTCCTGGACGAGCTCGGGCACCCACCGCGCGGTGTAGCCGGGCAGCTCACCCTTGAGGTCGATCACCACCCGGTCGTACCCCCGGTGCTCGGCGAACCTGGCCCCGGTGACGATCGGCTGGGTGGCGGTGGTGCGGTCGACCTCGATCTCCTTGGTGCTCGTCGGGGGGAGCAGCCCGGCCGGAACGGCGGAGGGCGTGGGGGTCGGCGTGGCCACCGGATCCGCCGGGGCCGTGGTCACCGGGCCTCCAGGCGACGGGGTCGCGGTCTGCGTGGCCGAGCCGCAACCGGCCGCGAGCAGGAACAGGGGGACGAGCGCGAGGGGAACGAGCGTGCGGTTCATGGTGAGCCTCCTGCCCCGTTAGATGCTCAGGTCTCCGGAGAGGTTCACCCCCGGCCGTCCACATGCGCCCTGGCCGGATCGTGACACCTTGTCGAGGGGGGAGTCAAGCACCCGGATCGCGGCGGGAAAGGTGGCGGGGCGGAGCACCGGCATCGCCGTCACGAGGGAGGACGCCCCGGAGAAAGGCGGGCCGAGGGAGAAGGTTCCGGGGAAAGGCGCTCCGGGAGCGCCAAGGGCCGCCGCCGCCGGGCCCCGGTGTCCGGCGGCGGCAGCCCTCGTCCCTGCCCCCGTCCCCGTCCCCGTATGGGACGGGGGCATTGGACGGCTAGACGGTCTCCAGCACCCTCTCCCCCTCCACCTCGACGGGCGCGCGGCGGGCGCGGAGGCCGGTGAGGGCGATCGCCAGGCCGACCAGGGCGAGGATTCCCGAGACCGTGATGGCGGCGCGGAAGGTGCCGATCGGGTCGGCGCCCGTGCCCGAGGTGAGGACGGCCGTCACGACGGCCAGCACGACCGCCCCGCCGACCTGCCCCGAGGTGTTCAACAGGCCGGAGGCCAGCCCCTGCTCGTCGTCGGCCACTCCGTTGGTGGCCTGGATGTTCAGCGACGGGAAGGAGAGGGCGAACGCGATGCCCAGCAGGACCATGCCGGGGATGATCAGGGTGGCCAGGCTGGGGTCGCCGTTCACCCTGAGGAAGAACGCGTACCCGGCCGCCAGGGCCGCCGAGCCGATCACGATCAGCCGGGCGGTGCCGAACCGGTCGGCCAGCTTGCCCATCCTGGTGGAGGTCACCGCCACCAGGAGCCCGGCGGGCAGGAAGGCCAGTGCGGTCTCCAGGGCCGACCAGTGCAGGAAGTTCTGGAAGTACTGCATGGCGACGAACTGGAAGCCGACGTAGGAGCCGAACAGGATCACAAGCCCCAGGTTGGCGCGGACGATCGGGCCGGAGCGCAGGATGCCGAGGCGTACCAGCGGGTGCTTGACGCGCTGCTCGGTGAAAACGAAGGCGGCGAGCAGCAGGGCGGCTCCCAGCAGCGAGGCGATCGTGCGCGGCGACCCCCAGCCCGCGTCGGGCGCCTCCACCACGGCGTAGACGAGCAGCAGCATGGAGCCGGTGATGGTGACGGCGCCGATGAGGTCGTGGCCGCCCTCCGCGCGCTCCTCCCGCTGCTTGGGAAGGAACTTCAGGGCCGCGACCAGCGCGATGATCGCGACGGGGACGGGCATGAGGAACGTCCAGCGCCAGCCGAGCTCGGTCAAGAATCCGGAGATGACCAGGCCCAGGGAGAAACCGCTGGCCCCGGAGGCGGTGAAGACGCTGAGAGCCCTGTTGCGGGCAGGTCCCTCGGCGAAGGTGGTGGTGATGATGGACAGCGCGGCGGGCGCGGTGAAGGCGGCGCTGACGCCCTTGACGAAGCGGGCCGCGATCAGCAGCGTGCCGTCGTTGACGAGGCCGCCGAGGAGCGAGGCCACGGCGAAGACCGCGAGGGCGACCAGGAAGACCCTGCGACGCCCGAGCAGGTCGGCGGTCCTGCCGCCGAGGAGGAGCAGCCCGCCGTAGCCGAGCACGTAGCCGCTGACCACCCACTGCAGGGAGGACGTGGACAGCCCCAGGTCCGCCTGGATGGACGGCAGGGCGACTCCCACCATCGAGACGTCCAGGGCGTCAAGGAAGATCACGGCGCAGAGCACGGTGAGCGCGGCCCACATGCCCGCGCCCCAGCGCTCGTCGGATGGTGACACAGGTGAGGCCGACGGATCGGGTGGAGCTGTTGAGGCCGGTGAAGGGGTCGTCATGTCGTCCGACAATACATGCAGACGCATCTAATGCAAAGGCATTTAATTCCTGTGCATTTAATGTTCACGCATGGTACGATCCGCGGCATGAACGAGGAGGACTCCGTCCACGCGTGGCGTGAGGTGCTCGCCAAGTACGCCGCCACCGCCTGCGCGCTGGAGCGTGAGCTCTCCGAACGGCACCGGCTCGGCATGAGCGAGTTCGAGGTCCTGGAGCGGATGGTCGAGGGCGGCCAGGGCAAATACCGGGTTCAGGAGATCGCCGACGCCGTCCACCTGAGCCAGAGCGCCTGCTCCCGGCTGATCGCCCGCCTGGAGAAGGCGGGCCTGGTGACCCGCTGCATCTGCGAGGACGACCGGCGCGGCATCTTCGTCGGCATCACCGACGACGGCCGCGCGCGTCACGCCACCGCTTCGCCCACCCACCGCGCCGTGATCGGCGAGATCTTCGGCTCACCGGCCCGCGAGCAGGGCCGGGAGTGGGACGGGGAGGAAACCGGCGAAAGCCGGAAGCACGGCGGGAAGACCCGGGAAGACGACGACGGGCACGACGGCGACGTGCCCCGCCCGCGCCTGTCCGCCCCCACCGCCCTCCGGGCGTCCTCCTGACCCTCCCGGCTCCCCGGCGCGAAGACGTCCCGCTCCCCGACACGAAGGCGTCCCGCTTCTCCCGACCCCCGCTCCCCGGTGCGAAAGCGTCCCGCTCCTCCCGGCTCTTCGACGCGAAGGCGTCCCCGCGTCAGGCGGTGACGCGGTCGATCACCAGGGGCAGCAGGTCCGGGTCGGCGGCCCCCGCGACGGTGTAGGCGCCTTCCAGCGCGGCGAGCGCCCGCTCGAAGCGCGAGGTCTCGTCGGCGTGCAGCGTCATCAGCGGCTGCCCCTCGCGGACCAGGTCCCCCGGCTTGGCGTGCAACGTGATGCCCGCGCCGAACGACACCGGATCCTCCTTGCGCTCCCGGCCCGCGCCGAGCCGCCAGGCCGCCAGGCCCACGCCGTACGCGTCGAGCCTGGACAGCACGCCGGACGAGGGAGCGGTGATCTCCATGGTCTCGGCGGCCCTGGGCAGCAGGGCGTCGGGGTCGCCGCCCTGAGCGGCGATCATCCGGCGCCAGGCGTCCATCGCCGAGCCGTCCGCGAGGGCGCGCTCGGGATCCTTGCCCCCGGACAGCCCCGCCGCCTGGAGCATCTCCCGCGCCAGCCGCACGGTCAGCTCGACCACGTCGGCGGGCCCGCCTCCGGCGAGCACCTCGACCGACTCGACGACCTCCAGGGCGTTGCCCACGGCCCGGCCTAGCGGCCGGTCCATCGCGGTCAGCAGCGCGACCGTGTTGACCCCGGCGTCGGTACCGAGCTCGACCATGGTCGTGGCCAGCTCGCGGGCCTGCTCCACGTTCTTCATGAAGGCTCCGGAGCCGACCTTGACGTCCAGGACGAGCGCGCCGGTGCCCTCCGCGATCTTCTTCGACATGATCGAGGAGGCGATCAGCGGGATCGACTCGACGGTGCCGGTGACGTCGCGGAGCGCGTACAGCTTCTTGTCGGCGGGGGCGAGACCGTCGCCCGCCGCGCAGATGACCGCCCCGGCCTTGTCGAGCACGTCGAGCATCCCGTCGTTGGACAGGGACGCCCGCCAGCCCGGGATGGACTCCAGCTTGTCCAGGGTGCCGCCGGTGTGGCCGAGTCCCCTGCCGGACAGCTGGGGCACGTATCCTCCGCACGCGGCGACCAGCGGTGCCAGCGGCAACGTGATCTTGTCGCCGACGCCGCCGGTGGAGTGCTTGTCGGTGGTGGGGCCCGGCAGCGACGACCAGTCCATCCTGGCCCCGGAGCGGATCATGGCCTGGGTCCACCCGGCGATCTCCCGCCGGTTCATGCCGTTGAGCAGGATCGCCATCGCGAGCGCGGACATCTGCTCGTCGGCGACGGCACCCTTGGTGTAGGCGTCGATCACCCAGTCGATCTGCTCCGCCGACAGCTCCCTGCCGTCCCGCTTGGTGACGATGACGTCGATCGCGTCCATGCTCAGGCCCCCCGGCTCAGGTCGTCGGGCCCGAAGGCGTAGGGAAGGATCTCCGCCATCGGCTTCGGGCCGTCAATGGTCTCCAGCAGCAGCTCGGGGCCGCCGAACTCGTACAGGAGCTGGCGGCACCTGCCGCACGGCATGAGGAGCTCCTCGTGCCCGTCGACGCAGGTGAACGCGACGAGACGGCCGCCGCCCGTGGCCTGGAGCGAGGACACCAGGCCGCACTCGGCGCACAGCCCGAGACCGTAGGAGGCGTTCTCGACGTTGCAGCCGGACACGATCCGCCCGTCGTCCACCAGCGCGGCGGCGCCGACCGGGAACTTGGAGTAGGGGGCGTAGGCGTGCCCCATCGCCCGTACGGCCTCGGCCTTGAGTGCCCCCCAGTCGATGCCCGCCTCGGGGCCTGTCTCGGGGCTCGTCTCGGTGTTCATCGAATCAGATCCGCTCGTGAGGTGCGCGTGTGATGGTCACTTACCCTGCCCTCTGCGGTACGCCACACCGATGGCGGCGGGAGCGCGAAGCCGCTGCGCCGCCAGCGACAGCACCAGCAGCGTGGTGATGTGCGGGGTGACGGAGGTGAACTCGGAGGGGACGGTGTCGGTCAGCGCGAACACGACGAACACGGCGACCGCCGCGACCCCGGTGACCAGGGCCGCCCTCGTCCGGTTCTGCCGTACGAGCTGGTAGACGGCCACCCCGACGAGCAGGATCGTCACCACGAGCAGCAGCGCGTGCACCGACTCGCCGCCCCTGCGCAGCTGGAGCGCGTCGGTGTAGCCGAACAGCACGGCGCCCCCGGCCAGCCCTCCCGGCCGCCAGTTACCGAAGATCATGGCGGCGAGGCCGATGAAGCCGCGCCCGCCGGTCTGTCCCTCGCGGTAGGCGCTGGCGGCCACCTGTGCCAGGAACGCGCCGCCTATGCCCGCCAGGGCGCCGGAGACGAGCACCGCGATGTACTTGTAGGTGTAGACGTTGACGCCCAGCGACTCCGCGGCCACCGGGCTCTCCCCGCAGGAGCGCAGGCGCAGGCCGAACGCCGTACGCCAGAGCAGGTAGTACGAGAGCGGGACGAGCAGGATCGCCAGGATCGTCAGCAGCGAGACGTTCGTGGTCAGGCCGCGCAGGATGCCCGCCACGTCCGACAGCAGGAACCACTGCTTGGCCTCCAGCGTCCTGAGCGGGTCTCCGATCCACGGCACGCTCACCACGCCGGGTTTGGGCACGGGGGGCGACTGGGAGTCGCCGCCGCCCGGCATCTCGGCGAAGGTGACCTTGGACAGGAACTGGGTGACGCCCAGGCCCAGGATGTTGATCGCGACACCCGAGATGATGTGGTCGACGCCGAACGTCACGGTGGCGATCGCGTGCAGCAGGCCGCCCAGGGCCCCGCCGATCGCGCCCGCGACGACGCCCGCCCACGGGTTGGCGAACTGGAGCGCGCCCCAGGCGCCGCACCAGGTGCCCAGGATCATCATGCCTTCGAGGCCGATGTTGACCACCCCGGCCCGCTCGGCCCACAGGCCGCCCAGACCGGCCAGGCCGATGGGGATGGCCAGCGCGACGGAGGCGTTGATCGCGCCCGCGGAGGTGAGGTCGACGGCGCCGGTGACGGTCCGCGCGAACGAGAGCAGCAGGACGAGCGCGCCGAGGGCGAGCAGCAGGACCCGCCAGGTGAGCCTGAACTTGCGTGCGGGGGTCTTCGGCTCCAGGAAGGGAGCCTCCGGGGTGGCGAGGGCGCCCTGGCTCATGCCGGCGTTCCTTCCCTGGTCGGGGTGGTGCCCGCCAGCTGGCGGCTCACCCGGCGCTGCTCGGCGGAGATCTGGTAGCGGTGGACCAGCTCGTAGGCGATGATCACCGAGAGCACGATCGTGCCCTGCATGATGGTGACGATGTCCGGGGAGATCTTCTTGATCTGCAGGATGCCCGCCGAGGTGTCGAGGAAGGCCCACAGCAGGGCGCCGAACGCGATGCCGACCGGGTGGTTGCGGCCGAGCAGCGCGATCGCGATGCCGGTGAAGCCGAGCCCGGTGGGGAAGTCCAGGCTGTAGCTGTAGGAGGCTCCGAGCAGCTGCGGCATGCCGACCAGGCCCGCCATCGCGCCGGACAGGATCATCGAGATGAGGATCATCTTCTTGACGTTGACGCCGCTGGCCACCGCGGCCGACTCCGAGCGGCCGGTGGCACGCAGGTCGAAGCCGAAACGGGTCCGGTTGATCACCACGTGGTAGAGGATGCCCATCACGACCGACAGGATGATCAGGCCGAACACCTTCGTCTGGGTGCCAGCGATGATCTCCAGGCCGGGCACCTGGCCGGAGGGGCCGATCGGCTTGGTGCCGATGTTGTTGCTGCCCGCGACCTCGACCGCGAGGCGCTCCTTGTTGAGCAACCAGGCGCCGAGAGCGGTGGCGATGGCGTTCAGCATGATCGTGGAGATGACCTCGCTGACCCCGCGCCGCACCTTGAGCAGCCCGGCGATCGCGGCCCATCCGGCGCCGACCAGCACGGCGACGAAGATGATCAGCGCGACGTGCAACGGGGCGGGCAGGGTGACCGCGCCGCCCACGGCCGCCGCGGTGAGCGCCGCCAGGCGGTACTGGCCGTCGACGCCGATGTTGAAGAGGTTCATCCTGAACCCGATCGCCACCGCGAGCGCGGACAGGTAGTAGTACGTCGCGGCGTTCAGGGTCAGCACGATCGAGCGCGGCCGGACACCGTACTCGCCCATGACGACCAGCGTGTCGAGCGGCGGGGCGCCGGTCATCGCCAGGATGACCATGGTGATCAGCGCGGCGAACACGATGGCGACGAGCGGGGCGGCGAGCGAGAGCAACCCCGCCGGCGAGACCCGTCCGAGCAGCCGGTCGGCGAAGGTGGACTTTTCCTGGTTCATCCGCGCGTCCCCGGGGGCGTGTGCGCTACGTGGGTGTTCATGCCGCCTCTCCAGCACCCGTCATGGCCGAACCGAGCTGCTCGGGTGTCACGTCCTTGGGATCCACCTCGGCGACGATCCGGCCGCGCAGGATCACCTTCAGGGTGTCCGACAGGCCGATGAGCTCGTCGAGGTCGGCCGAGATCAGCAGGACCGCCAGGCCCGCGGCACGCGCCGCGCGCAGGTGGTCCCAGATCGCGGCCTGGGCGCCCACGTCGACGCCGCGCGTCGGGTGGGACGCGATCAGGAAGACGGGCTCCCCGCTCATCTCCCGGCCGACGATCAGTTTCTGCTGGTTGCCGCCGGACAGGGCCGCGGCGTCCACGTCAATGCCCGGCGTCCGGACGTCGTACTGCTCGACGATGCGCCGGGTGTCCTCGCGTGCTCCCGCACGGTCGATCCAGGGGCCCTTGACGTTGGGCCGCCGGGTCTGGTGACCGAGGATCCGGTTCTCCCAGAGCGGGGCCTCGAGCAGCAGGCCGTGCCGGTGGCGGTCCTCGGGGATGTAGCCGATGCCGGCCTCGCGGCGGCGCAGCGTCGTCCAGGCGGAGATGTCGTGCTCGCCGAGGCGGATCTCTCCCTCGGCCGCGCGCATGCCCATGATGGCCTCGACCAGCTCGGCCTGGCCGTTGCCCTCGACTCCGGCGATGCCGAGCACCTCGCCCTTGCGGATGTCGAAGGTGACGCCGTCCACGACGCAGCGGTCCTCGGCCGAGTGGACGTTCAGGCCGCGCACCGACAGCGCCACCACGTCGGTGACCGTGGACTCGCGGGTCTCCGGGCTGGGCAGCTCGCTGCCGACCATGAGCTCGGCCAGCTGCCTGGCGGTCACGTCCTTGGGATTCACGCTGGCCACGGTCGTGCCGCGCCGGATGACGGTGATGGCGTCGGCGACCGAGAGCACCTCGTCCAGCTTGTGCGAGATGAAGATGATCGTCAGCCCCTCGCGGACCAGCTCGCGCAGGTTGGCGAAGAGCTCGTCGACCTCCTGCGGCACGAGCACGGCGGTCGGCTCGTCCAGGATGAGGATCCGGGCGCCCCGGTAGAGGACCTTCAGGATCTCCACCCGCTGGCGGGCCCCGACGCCCAGGTCCTCGACGGTGGCGTCGGGGTCGATGCCGAGGCTGTAGGAGTCGGAGATCTCGCGGATCCTCCTTCGCGCGGTGCCGAAGTCGAGGGCGACCCCGCCCTTGCGGGGCTCGCTGCCGAGGATCACGTTCTCCAGGACGGTCAGGTTGTCGGCCAGCATGAAGTGCTGGTGGACCATGCCGATGCCCACGGCGATCGCCTCCGCGGGGGAGCGGAAGCTCACGTCCTTGCCGTTGACGCGGATCTGCCCCTCGTCCGGGCGCTGCATGCCGTACAGGATCTTCATGAGGGTGGACTTGCCCGCGCCGTTCTCGCCGACGACGGCGTGCACGTGCCCCTGCCGTACGGAAAGGGAGATGTCGCGGTTGGCGACGACGCCGGGGAATCGTTTGGTGATTCCCTCTAGTTCGACGGCCGGTGCCGAGGTGCTGATGACGGCCTCCTCCGTACGGATGCCCTGATACGGAACGTGATGGTCAGAGAGGACAAAAGGGCCCGGGGGAAATGTCCGCCGGGCCCCTCATTAGTACCAGGTCAGGAGGTCTTGTCCGGGACGGTGATCTCGCCGGAGATGATCTTCTGCTTGTAGTCGTCGAGCTTGGACTTGATGTCGTCGACCTGCCCACCGGTGGTGGAGTAGTCGACGCCGCCGGCCTTGAGGTCGTAGATGGTGCTGCCCGACTTCACGGCGTTGGTGGTGAAGCTCTTCAGGAAGTCGAAGACGGCGACGTCGACCTTCTTGAGCATGGAGGTCGCGATGACGCTCTGCAGTTCGGGGGCGGCGGTCTTCGCCTGGTCGGAGTCGACGCCGATGGCCAGGCCCTTGGCGGCCTTGGCCGCCTCGAACACGCCGCCACCGGAACCGCCCGCGGCCTGGTAGACCACGTCGGCGCCCGCGTCGAACATGCCCTCGGCCGCGGTCTTGCCCTTGGCCGGGTCGCTGAAGCCGGTGAAGTCCGGCGGCTGGGTGAGGTACTTGACCTCGATCTTCACGTCCGACTTGACCGCCTTGGCGCCCGCGGCGAACCCGGCCTCGAACTTGTTGATCAGCGGCACCTGGACGCCGCCGACGAAGCCCACGTGGTTCTTCTTGCTCTTCAGCGCCGCCGCGGCGCCGACCAGGAAGGAACCCTCGTGCTCGGCGAAGAGGAGGTTGGAGATGTTGGGGGCGGCGGCCGCGGCGTCGTCGACGATCGCGAACTTGACGTCGGGGAACTCGGTCGCGACCTTCTTCACCGGGTTGGAGTACGCGAAGCCCACGGCGATGATCGGGTTGAAGCCGCCGTCGGCGAGCAGGCGCAGCCGCTCCTCCTTGGCCGCCTCGGTCTCGCCGTTACCGGCCTCCAGCTCGCTGACCTCGACCAGGCCCAGCTCGGCCTTGGCCTTGTCGAGTCCCGCCGCCGCGGAGTCGTTGAACGACTGGTCGCCACGCCCGCCGATGTCGTACGCGAGACCGACCTTCGGCCCCGTCGCGGCCGGCGCCGCGCTGCTGGCGGCCCCGCTCGGCTGAGCCGACGTGGCCGGCTCCTCGCTTCCACCACACGCGGCAACTGCCATGAGCATGCTGCCCGCAAGTGCGGTCGTGGCCAGCTTGCCGAATCGGTTCTGAAGCAAGATGGACTCCCTTCGCGTTTCAGTGCACGCGCGAAGAGACGCACGGCAACCCTGCACGGAAGATAGTTGGTCCATCAGGGTTGACCAAACCAACGCATGAGTCCGCAACAGGTCCGTTATCCAGCTCAGGCCACCTTGTGACACAAAAGCGGGACAGGGTTACCTGCTGGTAGCTCCGGACGTCGGCAACGGCCCGGAGTTGGCACGCCCGCCCGGCAGTCGGCGATCTTCTTCGGGGATCACCGACTGGTCCATCAGGATATGTCCGGACTTTTCGGCTGACTAGATGTCAGGAGCGCGTTAGTTGTCGGCGTTCACGGCCATGAGCGCCTCGCCCGCGATGGGACGCTGCCCCTCCCACAGGGCCGTCAGCGCGGTCGCCGCCAGGAAACGCACCCCGGTGCCGATGGCGCTCTCGTCGACGTCGAAGGTGCCCTGGTGGATGTCGGCCAGGTGCGCCGACCCCGGCTCGCGGGTGCCGAGCCTGGCGAACGCGCCGGGGATCGACTCCAGGTACCAGCCGAAGTCCTCGCCGCCCAGGCTCTGCTCCGTCGGCACGGGGGCGCCCTCGCCGAGCACGCCCTCCGCGGCCTCGGCCAGCATCTGCACGCTGACCTTGTCGTTGACCACCGGCGGCACGCCGCGCACGTACTCCATCTCGGCCTCGACGCCGTACGCGCCGGCGACCGACTCCAGCAGCGACTTGATCATGTCGGGGGCCGCGTGCCAGGCCGCCTCGTCCAGGCAGCGCACGGTGCCCTCGGCGACGCCGTCGTCCGGGATGGCGTTGGCGACCGAGCCCGCCTCGACCCGGCCCCAGACCAGGCTGAGCGAGGAGCGGGGGTCGATCCGGCGCGAGAGCGCGGCGGGCAGCTCGGTGAGGATCTTGGCGAGCGCGAAGACGAGGTCCGCGGTGAGGTGCGGCCGGGCGGTGTGCCCGCCGGGACCGCTCACCCGGATCGTGACCTTGTCGCAGGCCGAGGTGATGGGACCGGCCTTGAGGCCGACCTTGCCGACGTCCAGCCGGGGGTCGCAGTGCAGGCCGAAGATGCGGTCGACACCGCTGATGCCGCCGGAGGCCATGACCTCCAGCGCGCCGCCGGGAAGCTCCTCGGCGGGCTGGAAGATCAGCCGGACCCGGCCGGGCAGCAGACCGGCCTCGGCCTGCTGGGCGAGGAAGAGCGAGGTGCCGAGCAGGATCGCGGTGTGCACGTCGTGACCGCAGGCGTGACAGACGCCGGGGACCGTCGAGCTGTAGGAGACGTCCTTCTCGTCCGGCACGGGCAACGCGTCGATGTCGGCCCGCAGCGCCACGGTCGGCCCGTCACCGCTGCCGACGTCGCAGAGCAGGCCGGTGCCGCGCGGCAGCACCGAGGGTGAGAGTCCCGCGGCGATCAGGCGCTCGGCGACGCGCTGCGTCGTGCGGTATTCGGCGAACGCGAGCTCGGGATGCATGTGCAGGTCTCGGCGGAAGCTGATCAGCTCCTGCTCGCGCCCGGCGAGGAACGTGTCGAGTTCTCCCCGCAAATTACGCCCCCGCATTGCTCACCGTCCCATCCGCGCCGGCGGGCCTGGATCCTCGACGCACCGTGCCACTGCCCAGGATCTCGAAACCCATGAGGCAGTCTCGAAAAAAAGCGATCGCCGCACCGACGGGCCGGAGTGGGTTCTCACGGGCCGTGTCGGCACGAACTGGTCGGTCGCCGACGTGGGAACGGCAGGCCGGTGATCCGGGGAAGCCGCCGCGTTGGCGATGACAACGACTTTATCTCTCCCCCCGAGCAGCTCGCCGACATCTAAGCCAAATGTTTTGTCACCCCATGCCCCACTCGTACACCTTCTGACCCGGGAGGACCAGGAAAGATGGCCCATATTGACTATGAGACGGTGGTCACACTGGGGGACGGCCTCCCCGGCCCCAGGTAACCCCCGAGCCATTTCCAAACATCGCCGACCTGGCAATTTACGTGACCTCAGGTGCCGGTCATCGAACCCGGCGGAGTGATGTAAACAGGAAGAATGCGTGTTTCACTCCTCACATGATCACTAACATCCCATTCGGGGAGAGGCAGTCGCGTTTGAGCATATTTGAACCGGACGAGGGCACCCTGGTGGTCCTTCCCTCGTTGTCGCTACCCCAGGATGAGCTGCGCAGGATCACCGGAGCCCTCTGCTACGAGGAGCGGCTGCTGTTCCTCCTCCTCACCCTGAGAAGGCCGAAGGTCGAGGTCGTCTACGTGACCTCGACGCCGGTGGACAGCGCGGTGGTGGACTACTACCTGGGCTTCCTCGACGATCCCGACGAGGCCCGCACGCGCCTGCAAATGATCAGTTTGGATGATCCCGACACGCATCCGCTCACCGAGGCGCTGCTGCGCCGCCCGGACGTGATCGCGCGCATCCGCACCGCCCTCGGCGACCATCCGGAGGGCGACGCCCCCTCGGGGGGCGGCAGGAACGGCAGGAGCGCCTGGATGGTGCCGTTCGTGGTGAGCGAGTACGAGGAGCGCCTCGCCACGATCCTCTCCCTGCCGGTGTACGGCCCCGCCACCTCCCTGGCCCACCTGGGTTCCAAGAGCGGCGGGCGTGTGATCGGCGACGAGGCCGGGGTGCCGCTGGTCAGGGGCTTCGGTGACCTGCGCTCGCTGACCGAGGTGGAGCACGCCGCCCGCGCGATGAGTCCCACGAGCAGGCTGATGGTCAAGCTCAACAACAGCTACTCGGGGCTCGGCAACGCCATCGTGACCAAGGACGACCGGCCGCTGGCCGCCTGCCCCACGAGCTTCTCCGCCTCGGACGAGGACTGGACGACGTTCGCCGAGAAGGTCGCCGAGCGGGGAGCGGTGATCGAGGAGTTCATCGAGGACCGGCCCCTGCACTCCCCCAGCGCGCTGGCGCGGATCACCCCCGGCGGCGCGTACGACGTGGTCGCCACCCACGAACAGGTCCTCGGCGGCCCCAACGGCGACGTCTACCAGGGCTGCAGCTTCCCCGCCCGGCAGGAGTACCGGGCCGAGCTGGGCGCGCATGCCGAGCGGATCGCCAGGATCCTCGCGGGCCGCGGCGTGGTGGGGCTGTTCGGCATCGACTTCTTCGCCGTCAAGACCGACGGCGGCTACCGGACGCTGATGTGCGAGATCAACCTGCGCATCGGCGGCACCACCCACCCGTTCGGCGCCGCCCTCCTGACCACCGGCGCGTCGTACGACCCGAAGAGCGGCACGCTCGTGCACGCGGGCCGGCCGAAGCACTACGTGGCGACGGACAACTGCGCCGCGCCCGCGCTGCGGGGCCGTCCCCCCGGGGAGGTGGTCAAGCTGGTCCACGACGAGGGGCTCGGCTTCGACCGCGAGCGCCGCACCGGGAACGTGCTGCACATGCTGGGCGGGATCACGAAGTTCGGCAAGCTCGGGTTCACCAGCATCGGCGACTCCGCGGAGGAGGCCGCCGACCTACATCGGAGGACGCTGGGCGCGCTGCGCCAGACCGCGTAGGCCGATCGCGCCGAGCACGATCGCCAGCACGATGTTGGCGGCGATCAGGATGCCGTGGACCACGTAGAAGGACGTCGGATGACCGTCCGCGAGGTTGAAGCCAAGGGTGATCCATTCGAAGATCATGAAAGCGGCAAGGCCGATCAGAAAAACGGCCACCTTTCGCGTTATTTGCATGATGTCAGTATTCCGCTGAGTGGCTCGTAGCTGGTCAGGGCACCTGTAACTCCATGCGAACCGGTACGAAGCTACCCTGAGATCATCATGGGGATCAAACATCTCGCGCCCGTCGGGGTGCTGCTCGCGGCGACCGCCCTCCTCGGCGCGCCCGCACAGGCCCAGGTCACGGACGCGCCCGCGAGCGGCCCGCTGCACCCGCGCGCGGGAACCGGTTCGCCGGACGTACGGGCGGGCACCGGTTCGCTGGACCCGCGCGCGAGCGTCGGCGCGCTGGACGTGCGGACGGGAGCGGGTTCGCAGGCGGGCCCGCGCACGCGTCGCGAGAGGGAGCCCGTCGGCGGATCCCGGCTCGGGGATCGGGGTCTCACCCTTCCCCCGGGCGTGAAGGCCCCTCCCAAGACTGCCGCGAAGGCGTACGTGATCGCCGACGCCGAGACCGGCGAGGTGCTGGCCGCCAAGGACGCCCACGGGCGCTACCTTCCCGCGAGCACCCTGAAGGCGCTGACCGCCCTCACCCTGATCCCGAAGCTCGACAAGGACCGGAAGATCCGGCCGAGCATGCGCGCGGTGAACGAGGAGGGCAGCGCGGTCGGCCTGGTCCCCAAGCCCCTCTACACCGTCGAGGACCTGTTCAAGGCGCTGATGCTGGTCTCGGGCAACGACTGCGCGATGGCCCTGGCCGAGGCCAACGGCGGCCTGTCCACGACCCTGGCGGACATGAACGCCGAGGCCAAGCGCCTGCAGGCGTTCGACACGGTGGCCAAGACGCCGAGCGGGCTGGACAAGCCTGGCCAGAGCAGCTCGGCCTACGACCTGGCGCTGATCGCCCGCGCCGGCCTGGCCAACGCCGATTTTCGGCGATATATCAGCACAAAGACCGACAAGTTCCCTGCACCCAAGGGCTACTACGAGATCGGCAACCACAACAAGCTGCTCTGGCGCTACAAGGGCATGATCGGCGTCAAGAACGGCTGGACCTCCAAGGCCCTGGGCAGCTTCGTCGGCGCCGCCAAGCGCAACGGGCACACCGTCATCGTGTCGATCATGCGCCACGACGGCTACTTCTGGGAGGAGGTCGCCGACCTGCTCGACTGGGGCTTCGCCAACCGCGGCAAGGTCACCCCGGTCGGACGGCTGGTCGACCCGATCCCCGAGCCCGCCCCGCTGCCCACCCCCTCGGCGACCACGGCCACACCCGCCCCCGTCACCGCGCACAACCCGGCCGCGGCCTCCAGACCCGCCGACGAGGGCGTCCCGATCGGCTACTACGCCGCCGGCGCCGCCCTGCTGGCCGGCCTGGCAGGACTGACGTACGGCCTGCGGAGGCGCTCCCGCCGGGCGCGGTGATCCGGAGCCCCCGGCCCGCACCGCGCACCGGGGGCTACACCCAACGGCGAAGGGCGTCGACCGTCGTCTCCGGCGAGGTGTTGAAGCAGAACCGGATTCCGGGCGTCGTCTCCACCAGCACGTTGATCAACCGCTCGAACAAGACGGTGTGCTCGGGTGCCATTCGCACACCACCTCCGATCATGGCCACGCCGAAGGGGCCCTCGGACAACCGTCCGCGGATGGTCTTCTCCGCCGTATCCGGGTCCGCACCGATCAGGCACGACACCGCGTCGAAACCCGCCGCCCGCAGGGCCGCGTCGCCCTGCTCGACCCGTGCGGTGAGCGTCGCCTCGTCGAGGCCCGGATACTTGGTGTAGTCGATCGCGCTCGGATGGAGCCCGATCGTCAGAATCGTCGTCATCTTCGCTCCTACCAGGGGACGGGCCCGTTACGGTCGAAGAAGCCTCCGGTCGGCCCGTCATGATCCAAGGTAGCCAACCTGATGATCGCACCGGCCCCCTCGGCGACGGTGTGGATACCCGTGTGACCGTTCATGTCGGTGGCGGGGTTGCCCGGATCCGCGGCGTTGACCTTGAATCCGGGCAGCGCTCGGGCGTACTGGGACACGATCATGTTGAGCGCCGCCTTCGACGAGGCGTAGTCCAGGGCCAGGAAGCCCGACTCGGGGCGGGTGGGGTCGCCGGCGTGGGTCAGCGAGGCGAGACCACTGGACACCATGACGATGCGAGGCTGTTCCGACTTCCGGAGCATCGGCAGGAACGCGTGGGTGACCCGAACCTGGCCGAACACGTTGACCTCGTACAACTCCCGTAGCATGCCGGCCTCCGTGTCGGCCGGATCCAGCGGTGGGCCTCCGACTCCGGCGTTGTTGACCAGCACGTCCAGGTGATCCACGCGCCCGGCGACGGCCTTCACGGCCGCCGCCACGGACTCCTCCGAGGTCACGTCGAGCTCGACGAACTCGACATCGAGCCCCTCGGCCGCCAGCGTGTCCGCGGCGTGCTCGCCGCGTCCCCGGTCCCGAGCGGCCAGGAGGACCAGCCATCCTCTACCGGCCAGGCGGCGTACGGTCTCCTGGCCCAGCCCTTTGTTCGCTCCGGTGACCAGCGCCACCGTCTTCACGTCTGTCATGGGATCGATCGTGGGTGCGCGCGTCCGGGCACGCCAGGACCGCTGAGGCATGGGACCGGCGGTACCACCCGGACGGCACGGTCCGTGCGGCATCATCGAGGAGTGAACCGCGCCGAACTCGCCGAAGTACTCCGCACGGCCCGCGCTCGTGTGCGACCGCGGGACGTCGGGCTGCCGTCGGGAACGCGCCGCCAGGTGCCGGGCCTGCGCCGGGAGGAAGTGGCCATGCTCGCGGGGCTGAGCGTCGATTACGTGGTCCGGCTTGAGCAGGGGCGCGGGCCACGGCCCTCAAGCCAGGTCATCGCCGCGTTGACCCGGACCCTGCGGCTCGACGACGATGACCGCGACCTGGTGTTCCGGCTCGCCGGCCACGAGCCGCCCCAGGCCGGACGCATCGCGGGAGTCATCCGGCCGAGCGTGTTTCGGCTGTTGGACCGCATGGCGGATCTGCCCGTGCTGGTGCTGTCGGCCAAGGGCGACGTGCTGGCCTGGAATCCCCTCGGGGCGGCGCTTCAAGGCGACATGTCCGCGTGGCCTCGGGGGCGAAGGAACCTCATCTGGCAACGTTTTCTCGGTAGTAGCCGCTGCCAGGTCGCCGCGGGCCCGGACGAGGACGACTCGGCCGCTCGCGCCTCGGTCGGCACGCTGCGTGCCGCCCGGGCCCGTTACCCCGCCGACCCCGATCTGACACAGATGATCAAGGAACTACGTCGTGGCAGCCCGCGATTCGACGAACTGTGGCGGGAGGGGCGATCCTCCTCATGGCGTCCCGCGACCAAGAGCATCAGCCATCCCGGTCTGGGGACGATCACGCTCGACTGCGACACCCTCCTGCTCCCGGACGGCGACCAGACCGTGCTCGTGTACTCGGCCGAGCCCGGAACGCCCGAAGCCGTCGCGCTCGACACGCTGCGGGTGACCGGCCGCGGCATCTCTGAGGCGCCGCGGACGCGTCCGTGGAAGACCGGAGCCGGCGCCCCGGACAGCTTGGGGACGGCGAGGCCTTGAGCGGAGGCGTTCATCCCCCGACCTGTCCTTCGCGACTCCGGGCCGGTGCGGCCGGGAGGGTCCTGACCCCCAGGACGGCGCTCCCGACGACGAAGGCCAGGAGCAGCGCCGCCTGGCCGAGCATGCCGATCGTGATGATCCGGCTCACCTCGTCGGCGAAGCCGAAGGCGTGGTTCAGCCCGGCCAGGCGGGCGCACAGCACCGGCAGCGCCAGGATCGCCAGGGCCAGCGGCCACGACGGGGTGCGCCGGGCGGGTGCGTACGCGTGCACGCGGGCGTACGCGACGCCGGCCCCCAGGATGAACGCGCTCGTCAAGCCGGGTTCGTCCAGCCACGGCCATATCCAGGCGACGGTCACGGCGGGAGACGCGATCACCTCGTACAGCGTGGCGACGGCGGCACCGGCGGCGAGGGGGGCCGCCAGGAGCCACGGCGACCGGCGCGCGGGGCGCGCGTCCCGGTGGAAACCGGCCCACAGGGCCGACACGGTGACCAGGGGCGTCAGCAGGCCGGCCAGCGCGCTCCCGGGGAAGACACTCAGGAACGCCTGGACCAGCCCCGGCACGAGCGCGAGGAGCACCGACACCCTGGCCGCGCGCGGGCGTCCGAGAAGGAGCGCCGCGAGCGGGACGAACCAGAGGAGGCCCGCGAGGCCTCCCAGGATGTTCGCGAGCCGCTCGGGCGACCCCGGAGGGCCCGCCGCCTGGGCGAGCAGGGGTGCGGCCGCGCCGATCATCCCGTACGCGCGCAGGGTGCTCACGGCGGCCAGGGCTCCGAGGAACGCCTGGAGGCCCAGCCCCAGCAGGGCCACCAGACGGACCGTCTCGCCCCACGCGAGGAACCTCGGCGCCGCGTCGCCCCCTCCCCCGAGGCGGACCCGGACCGCCAGCGCGGCCACGCTGGCGATCTCCGACCAGCGGGGCCGCGGCCCGTCGGCGTCGGAGACGCCCGGCGAGCCCTCCAGGAACACGGAGACCATCTCCTCCTCGCGCCCGGCGCGGTAGGAGGCGGGCAGCAGCCGCAGCCAGTGGCGGTAGCGCCTCTCCAGCAGGCTCATCGGCGCGCCGCCCCCCTCGCCCGCACCTTCGCCCGCCCTCACGCGAGGCCTCCGGCGGCGGACGGGCGACCGCGCCGGGCGCTGAGACGGTCGACGGCGGTCCTGGCGTTCTCCGCCAGCCGGACGGCCTCGGCCTCCAGCGTCCGCGAGCCGGAGTCGGTGAGCCGGTAGTAGCGGCGCAACCGCCCCTGCTGGACCTCCTCGCGGTCGAGGGCCACCAGCCCGTCGCCCGCCAGCCGGTCGAGCACGCCGTAGAGGGTGCCGACTCTGAGTTGAACCCGCCCGCCGGACAGCTGCTCGACCTCCCGCACGATGCCGTAGCCGTGACACGGCTCGCCGACCAGTGCGGTGAGAATGAGGAACGCCGGCTCCGTCATCGCCCTTGGAGTCATACCTCACAGCATATATCGGAAAGCAGGATATGCCGAGAGGCGGAACTCGCGGGATGCCGGGCCTTCAGGCGGGGATGGCGGTCGCCGGGACCGGGGTGGGGTCGGGCGGGGGGCCGAGGGAGGCGGTGGCGGTCCAGGCGGCGGCGTACATGATCACCCGGGCCGAGAAGTTGATCCAGACCAGCAGGCCGACCACCACGGCGAACACCCCGTAGACGGGATTGTTCAGGGTGCCCGAGAGGATCAGCACGGCGAGCTGCTTGAGCAGGGCGAAACCGGCCGCGCCGAGCAGGGCGCCGCGCAGCAGCACCCGGAGCGGCTGCCTGGACCGGCCCAGCCAGCGCAGGATGATCAGGAAGACGACGACGTCGGTGAGCACGCTGACAGCCAGCCCCGCCAGCCAGATCGTGGCGGAGGCCACCGGCGACCCCGCCAGGCCGAACCACTCGGCCACGACCCCGCTGGCCTGGGTGGCGAAACCGGCGACCAGCACCGACGCCACCATCGTGGTGCCGACGAGCACGAGGGCGGCCAGGTCTCTCAGCTTGGCCAGGGCGAAGTTGAGCGGCGCCTCGGTCGTCATGGAGATCTCGCGCAGCGCGCCGCGCAGGGCGTCGATCGCGCCGAGCCCGGCGTAGAGGAGCCCGAGCAGGCCGATGATCCCGGCACTGGTCCTGGACCCGGCGATCTGCTGGATCGGCAGCCTGTCGGCGAGGCCGGGCAGGTACTGGTTGATCGCCGTCTGCAGGGTCACGACGGCGTCGGGCCTGACGGAGAGGAAGTAGCCGAAGACCGCGAAGGCCAGCGCGATGATCGGGAAGAACGACAGGAAGGCGAAGTAACTGACCGCCCCCGCGAGCCGGTCACCGGACTGGATCTGGTAGCGCTGGAAGGTCCTGACCAGATGATCGAACCAGTGCCACCTGATCCGGGTCGCGCCGAGCCTCCGCCCGAATCGCTCACGGGCCGATTGGATACGTTCCAGCACGCTTGTCACGTGCGCCCTCTACCCAATCACCGCCGCCCCGATCGTGGTCGGCGGCGGTAAAAGCAGCCGTGCGTACACGGGAGACCACGGAGCGGACGGGAACGCCGGGGACGGGAAGCCGTGGGTCACGGGGAGGGCGGGAACCGCGTTGGGAGGATCGCGGGGAGGGCGGGAGGCCCGCCGGAGCCCGTGCCTCGGAAGATCCCCGGGTCGCACGGGAGGCGTCGCGGTCCGGACGGAAAACCGCCCGGACCGTGCGACGGAGGATCAGGAGGTGGGCAGGAACCCCACCCGGTCGCGCACCTTGGCCATGGTCTCGGAGGCCACCGCGCGGGCCCGGGTGGCCCCGACGGCGAGCATCCGGTCGAGCTCGGCCTCGTTGGCGAGCAGCTTCTCGGTGCGCTCGCGGATCGGGGTGAAGGTGTCGACCACGAGCTCGGCCACGTCCTTCTTGAACGTGCCGTACCCCTGCCCGGCGTAGCGGGTCTCCAGCTCGGGGATCGGGACGCCGCTCAGCGCGGACTGGATGCGCAGCAGGTTGGTGACGCCGGGCTTGTTCTCGTCGTCGGCGAGGACCTCGGAGCCGGTGTCGGTGACCGCGCGCATGATCTTCTTGCGGAGCGGCCCCGGCTGCTCCAGCAGGTCGAGGATCCCGGTGGGCGAGGAGGAGGACTTCGACATCTTCGCCGTGGGCTCCTGGAGGTCGGTGATCTTCTCGACCCCCTTGACGATGTGCGGATCGGGCAGCGTGAAGGTCTCGCCGAAGCGGTGGTTGAAGCGCTGCGCGAGGTCGCGGGTGAGCTCCAGGTGCTGCTTCTGGTCGGCGCCGACCGGCACCCGGTTGGCCTGGTAGAGCAGGATGTCGGCCGCCTGCAGGATCGGGTAGGTGAACAGCCCGACGCTGGCCGAGCTCTCACCGGCCTTCGCCGCCTTGTCCTTGAACTGGGTCATCCGCCCGGCCTCGCCCATGCCGGTGAGGCAGATCAGCACCCAGGCCAGCTCGGTGTGCTCACGGACGTGGCTCTGCACGAAGACCGTGGAGCGCTCGGGGTCGAGACCGGCGGCGAAGAGCTGGGCCGCGGCGACCCTGGAGCGCCTGCGCAGCACCTCCGGCTGGTAGTCCACCGTGATCGCGTGCAGGTCGACGACGCAGTAGAAGGCGTCGTATCCCTCCTGCAGGGCGACGTACTGCCTGATGGCACCCAGGTAGTTTCCCAGGTGGAAGGAGTCTGCGGTGGGCTGGATTCCCGACAGGACACGAGGACTGGCCATAGCAGCCAATTCTGTCAGCTGCCGGGAGTGGTTCGCGCCCCGATCACGGCCCCCGGCGGCGACACCTTGATCACAGCGTCTCGGCCGCGCGTGGCGCTCCCCGTCAGTTGTCGGGAGCGGGCGGTGCCTCCGGGCGCGGCGTGCTCCGCTTGATCCTGACCCGGGAGACCCTGCGGCCGTCCATTTCGGTGACCGTCATGTCGAACCCGGGGATCTCCACCCGCTCCCCCAGCGCGGGAAGGTGGCCGAGCGCCCACATGACGAACCCTCCAAGGGTCTCGTACGGGCCGTCGGCCAAGCGGATCCCGCTCTCGGTCGCCACCTCGTCGAGGTTGGCCAGCCCGTCCAGCTCGACCTCCCCCGCGGGCAGCGCGACGTGCTCGTCCGCCACGTCGTGCTCGTCGCGGATGTCGCCGATCAGCTCCTCGACGAGGTCCTCCAGGGTGACGATGCCCGCCGTGCCGCCGTACTCGTCGACCACGATCGCCAGGTGGTGCCCCTCCCTGCGCATCTCCGACAGCGTGGCCATCAGCCGCTTGCTGGTGGGGACCAGCTTGACCGGGCGGATCGGCACCAGCTCGCTGATCGGCTCGATGGACCCGGTCAGCACCGGGTCGAGCAGGTCGCGGATGTGGACGAAGCCCACGATGTCATCGTAGGAGTCGCGGTAAACGGGGAAGCGGGAGTGCGGCATGGCCGCGGCCAGGATCGCCGCCTCGGCCAGCCGCGTGTCGGCGGACATGAACTCCACCTCGGTGCGAGGCAGCATCACCTCGCGGAGCTGCCGCTTGCCCGCCGCGAAGACCTCCCCGATCAGGTGGCGCTCGTCGGCGGTGAGCTCCTGGTGGCCCACCACCATGTCGCGCAGCTCCTCGGTGGAGATCTCCTCTCGGTCGGCGTCCGGGTTGCCGCCGAGCAGCTTGACGACCCCGTCGGTGGACTTGGACAGCGCCCAGATGATCGGCCGCGACAGCGCGGCCATCCGGTCGAGGAACGGCGCGACCAGCAGGGAGATCCCCTCGGCGCGCTGCCGGGCGAGCCGCTTGGGGGCCAGCTCGCCGAGGACCAGCGAGGCGTACGAGATGGCCAGCGTCACCAGCACCAGGGAGAGCGGGGCCGTCACGGCCTCCGGCACCCCCCAGCCGGTCACCACGGGGATGAGGTCCTTGGCGAGGGTGTCGGCGCCGAAGGCGGCCGAGAGCATGGTCGCCACGGTGACGCCGATCTGCACCGCGGACAGGAAGCGGTTGGGGTCGCGGGCGAGCTTGGCCGCCCTGGCCCCCCTGCGGCCCTGGGTGTCGAGCCGCCTGACCTGGCTCTCCCTGAGGGAGACCATGGCCATCTCCGCCGCGGCGAAGAATCCCCCGATCAGTACGAAGAGCATGACCAAGGCGATGTTCGCCAGGACGCTGTTCACGAGATCGTCTCCGTCATGGCGGTCGCCCGTTCCGGCGGTGGCCGATATTTGATGTGCCAGCATATGCTGGCGATAGACTTACAAAAGTAAACAAGTCCAAACATCATCAAACAGGAGGCTCCGTGAAGCTGCTCGTCACCGGAGGCGCCGGATACATCGGCGGGGTCGTGGCGGCACAACTCGTCGAGGCGGGCCACGAGGTCACCGTGCTGGACGACCTCTCCACCGGCCACGCCGACGCGGTTCCGCCGGGCGCCCGCTTCGTCGAGGGCTCGATCACCGAGGCCGCCGACGTGCTGGCCGGGATGGACGGCGTGCTCCACTTCGCGGCGAAATCCCTCGTCGGCGAGTCCGTGGAGCGGCCTGGCCTCTACTGGACGCACAACCTCGGCGGCACCCTGGCCCTGCTCGACGCCATGCGGGGCGCAGGGGTGGGGCGGATCGTCTTCTCCTCCACCGCCGCGACCTACGGCGAGCCGGAGCGCTCCCCGATCGAGGAGACCGACCCGACCCGGCCGACCACCCCCTACGGCGCGTCCAAGCTCGCGGTCGACACCGCGCTGAGCGCGTTCGCGGGGCTGTACGGCCTGGCCGCGGTGAGCCTGCGCTACTTCAATGTGGGCGGCGCCTACACCGCCGAAGACGGCAGGGTCTACCGCGAGCGTCACACCGTGGAGACCCACCTGATCCCTAACATCCTCGCCGTCGCACTCGGCGAGCGCGAGTCGGTCAGCGTGTTCGGCACGGACTACCCCACTCCCGACGGCACATGCGTGCGCGACTACATCCACGTGGCCGACCTCGCCGGGGCCCACCTGCTGGCGCTGGACGCCTGCTCGCCGGGCGAGCACAAGGTCTACAACCTGGGCAGCGGGACGGGCTTCTCGGTCCAGGAGGTGCTGTCGGTCTGCCGCGAGGTCACCGGTCACGAGATCCCCGCGATCGTGCGCGAGCGCCGCTCCGGTGACCCGGCCGTGCTGGTGGCCTCGTCCGGCAAGATCCAGCGCGAGCTCGGCTGGAAGCCCGAGCACCCCTCGGTCCGCGACGTCGTCTCCGACGCCTGGGCGGCCCTGCTCGGCTGACGCCGCCTCGGACCGCGCCGCCTCGCCGCGCCCACCTCGGACCGCGCCGCCGGTCCGGCGAACGTACGACCGGGGCCGGGAGCGGAGGCGGGCGCGGGCCGGACGGCCACGCCTACCTCAGGCTGAGACGGGCCGTGTTGTTGGCCGGGCGACGGTCCCCCAGCCGGAGGGAGTAGACGGTCGCCTCGGCCCGCGGCGCGTGCGCGCGGGCCACGAAGGCGAGCATGAAGCTCACCCGCCTGCCCGCGCCGACCGTACGAAGCCTGCACCCGACGTAGGCGGAATGGGAGTCGCACCGCGCGCCCCTCGCCGACATGAGGCGTGCCCCGCCGGTGTCGAAGAGGACCCCGGCGTCGTGGACGCGCCGCGGCCCGCGGTTGCGCACCACGGCGGCCACGGTGACCAGGCGGCCCGCACGCGTCGCGCGCGACAGCCTGACCGCCAGGTCCGTACCCTCGCCCACCTCGGTCAGCGTCTCGGAGGAGTTGTCCGTCTCGTCGTCGTCCACGATTTCGGAGGAGAGCGTCGCCTTCGCCCTCAGCGGGCCCCGCGCGCCGGACCTCACCACCCCGGTGATCGTCACCCCGCCGGTCTGCCCGGCCAGGACGTCCTTCACCGAGGGACAGACCACCTCTCCGGCCGCGGCGCCGGGGAAGCAGTCGGCGACGTTGACGCCGATCACCTGGACCTCCTCGGGCAGCCGTACGGTGAGCAGCGGAAGCACCGCGTCGCCGGGACCGTCGTTGCGCACATCGGCCCGGTAGAGCAGCGGCTGCCCCGGCTGCGCGCGCTTCGGGAAGGCCGTCAGCCGCACCGACAGGTCGGCGCCGCCCCAGGTGTCGTCATCGGGCGAGGCGAGCGCCCCCCGGGGTGCCGCCGCGAGCGCGAGACAGATCACCCCGGCGACGATCCGCGCCGCGACGTGCTCCCTGAACACCGATCCCCCGACCACAAGTGATCATTGAACGCCGGATCGCGCCGCTCCGCGGTGATCGACACGCCGCCTTTTCCCAGCGCCGCCCGCGCGGCGAAAGGGCCGGGAAACGCGAAAGGGCCCCGGCGCGCCGGGGCCCCGTTCGCGTGACGGCTCAGATCAGACCGAGCTCGCGCACCGCGGAACGCTCCTCCTCCAGCTCGCGCACCGTGGCGTCGATGCGCTCGCGCGAGAAGGCGTCGATCTCCAGGCCCTGGATGATCTCCCACTTGCCGTCGCGCGAGGTGACGGGGAAGGACGAGATGAGACCCTCCGGCACGCCGTACGAGCCGTCGGAGGGAATCGCGGCCGAGGTCCAGGCGGTGCCGTTGACCCAGTCGAAGACGTGGTCGATCGCCGCGTTGGCGGCGGAGGCGGCCGAGGACGCGCCCCGGGCCTCGATGATCGCGGCGCCGCGCTTGGCGACCGTGGGGATGAAGGTGTCGCGCAGCCAGGCCTCGTCGACCAGCTCGGCGGCGATCTTGCCACCGACCTCGGTGTGGAAGAGGTCGGGGTACTGGGTGGCGGAGTGGTTGCCCCAGATGGTCATCTTCTTGATCTCGGTGACCGGGACCTGGAGCTTGGCGGCGAGCTGGGACAGCGCGCGGTTGTGGTCGAGACGGGTCATCGCGGTGAAGCGCTCGGCCGGGACGTCCGGGGCGTGCTGCTGGGCGATGAGCGCGTTGGTGTTGGCCGGGTTGCCGACCACCAGCACGCGGATGTCGCCGGCCGCGTTGTCGTTGATCGCCTTGCCCTGCGGGCCGAAGATGCCGCCGTTGGCCTGGAGGAGGTCGCCGCGCTCCATGCCCTTGCTGCGGGGACGGGCGCCGACCAGCAGCGCGACGTTGGCGCCGTTGAACGCCACGTTCGGGTCGTCGGTGACCTCGATGCCGCTCAGCAGCGGGAACGCGCAGTCGTCGAGCTCCATCGCGGTGCCCTCGGCGGCCTTCACGGCCTGCGGGATCTCCAGGAGGCTCAGCTTGACCGGGACGTCGGCGCCCAGCAACTGGCCCGAGGCGATGCGGAAAAGCAGCGCGTAGCCGATCTGACCGGCGGCGCCGGTGACGGTGACCTTTACGGGAGTCTGGGCCATGACCTTCCCCCACTCGAAGGATGAATTGTGACGCTCGGATGCTACCCGTCCACGGTGGACGGCCGTCCGGCGAGTGCCCCGATCCGCCCTCCGGGCAGCAGGACCAGCGCGGCGAGCGCGATGAGCGCCCCGCCGACGGCGAGCCACGGTACGACCGCCGCGGTGGCGGCCGCGTGGGCGGCCTCAAGCCCGCGGGCGGGCGCCTCCTCCCTGACCACGGTCGCGTAGAAGGTCCCGGCGAGCGCCAGGGCGACCGAGCCGCCGATCTGCCGGAAGAAGGTCAGGTTCGCGCTGGCGGTGCCGATGAACCGGGGCGGGACCGAGAACTGGACGGCCACGGTCAGCCCGGACAGCATCGGTCCCATGCCCAGGCCGAGCAGCGCCATCCACCCCGCCAGGGCCAGGGCCGGGGTGTCGGCCGCGAGCCCGGTGCACAGCAGTGCCCCGGCCGCGATGAGGAACGACCCCGCGACGAGCCACGGCTTGTAGCGCTGGGTCCTGGAGATGAGGGCGCCGGTGACCATGCTTCCGGCCACCATCCCGAGCATGAGCGGGTAGATGCGCAGGCCCGACTCGGTGGCGGTCAGCCCCAGGGCCTCCTGGAAGTAGCGCGGCAGGAACACCACCCCGGCGTACAGGCAGAACGCGGTGAAGAACGACGCCACGTTGACCAGCGTGTAGGTGCGGTCGCGGAACAGCTCCAGCGGGATGATCGGCTGCTCGGCCCTCCGCTCGACCATGACGAACGCCACCAGGAGCACGGCGGAGGCCAGGATGGGCCAGAGCACCGGCCCGCTGGTCCAGGTGTGGTCGTCCAGGCCCTTCTCGGTCAGGCCGACGAGCAGCACGCCGATCGCCGCGCTGAACACGGCCATGCCCAGGTAGTCGGGCCGGGCGCCGCGTCCCTGCCCGGCCACGTGCGGCAGCCGCGCGACGATGATCGCGATGAGGACCAGGCCGATGGGGAGGTTGATCAGGAAGGCCCAGCGCCAGCTGGCCTGGTCGGTGAAGACGCCGCCGAGGAACGGCCCGGCGATGTAGCTCAGCGCCATCACCCCGCCGAGCGCGCCCTGGACCCGGCCGCTCTCGTTCGGCGGGAACCGGTCGGCCACCAGGGCCAGGGAGAGCGGCAGCAACGCTCCGGCGCCCAGCCCCTGGAGCGCGCGGAAGGCGATCAGCTGGTTCATGTCCTGGGCGACGCCGCACAGGAGCGAGCCGAGCAGGAACACCACGATGCCGGTCAGCAGCAGCGGCTTGCGGCCGTAGGTGTCGGACAGCCTGCCGTAAAGGGGAACGGTGATGGTGGAGGTCAGCAGGTAGGCCGTCACGACCCAGACATAGAGGTCCGAGCCGCCGAGCTCCCGGGTGATCCGGGGCAACGCGGTCCCCACGATCGTCTGGTCGAGCATGGCGAGGAACATCCCGCCGAGCACGGCGAGCAGGAGCAGGCCGTTACCGGGGCGGGTCTTCGAAGGGAGAGTTGATACGTCAGAGGACACATGTGGATATTGACCTGTCGGCTTTGACATGTCAATCCATAAGTATGATGAGGGCATGTCACTCCGGATCGCGCTCCTCGGCCTGCTGACCGTCACGGGTCCCGCCAGCGGTTACGACCTGACGAAACTCTTCGAGCGGTCGATCAACTACGCCTGGCAGGCCGGGCACAGCCAGATCTATCCGGAGCTCAACAAGATGGCCGCGGACGGCTGGGTGGCGGTCGAGCAGGAGGGCCCCCGGGGCAGGAAGACGTACGCGATCACCGACGAGGGCGCGCGGGAGCTCCGGCGGTGGCTGCTGGAGAAGGAGCCGTCCCGGTCGTACCGTGACGAGGGATTGCTCCGCGCCTTCCTCCTGCCCACCCTGGAGCCGCACGAGGCCGCGGCACTGCTCCGCACGGAGGCGGACGCCTACACCGCCAAGCTGGCGCATCTGGAGGCACTCTGGGAGAGCCGCGACCGCAAGGAGTCCGGCTTCGGAGACCACGCCCTCGACCTGGGCATCCGGAAGACGCGGACGGTGCGCGACTGGGCCGCGGACACGGCGGCGACGATCGAGGAGTCCGTGGGCGAGACGCGGCCCTAGGCCCCGGCGCGGGCCCCCGACGCGGGTCCGCGCGGATCTACGCGCGGACCTGGGAGCGGGCCGGGTGCGGCTAGGTGCAGGCGGCCATGGTGGGGAGGCCGTTCTCCCGTCCAGGGAACTCGACCCTGGAGAAGTGCTTGTCGAGCAGCGTACGGATCGTGCCGCTCCGGTAGAGGTCGGCGACCGCCCCCCTGACAGCCTCGCAGGTGCGCACGTCACCCCTCTTGAGGGCCACCGCGTAGCGCTCGTCGGTGAGCTTCAGGCCGAGCAGCTTGTAGCGGATGCTCTCCCGGTTGGCGAAACCGGCCAGCAGCAGGTCGTCGCCGGGGATCGCGTCGACCTCGCCGGCCTGCAGCTTGTTGACGCACTCGGTGTAGGTCTGGGCTGCCACCAGCGTGAGCTGCTCGACCGCGCCCTGCAGGACGGCCACGGCCGCGCTGGAGGCCGGCTGGCACATCCGGCTGCCCTCCAGGCCCTTCACGGTCACGATCGGTGAGCCGTCCTTGACGAGGGCGTCGACGTGGGCGAGGTAGTACGGCCCGGCGAAAGTGACGTCGTCGGTTTCGTTGATCGAGTACGTCGCCAGGACCATGTCGACGTCCCCGTCCGCCAGCAGTTTCTGCCGCTCGGGGCGGGCGGTGGCCCGGAAGGTGACACCGCTCGCCGGCACCCCCAGCGCCTTGGCGATCTCAAGGGCCAGGTCGACCTCGAAGCCGCTCCATTTGCCCTGGCTGTTCAGCGCGATGCCGGGCAGGGAGTCGCGCAGGCCGACGACGAGCTTGCCCGTCCCGGCGGCCTTGTCCGCCACGGAGGTGAACGCCGTGGGGCCGGGCTTCTCCGGGCCGCCCCCGGGGCCGGCCCACGGCCACCATCGGAGGGCGGCCGCGCCCGAGGCCACCAGCAGCACGGCCACGGCGGCGGCGATCCAGAGCCCCCTGCGCGGGCGCCGCGGCGTCTCCGGAGGGCCGACGCGGGTCGCGGACGACTGCCAGCTGGGCGGCGGCACCTCTCCCGCGTGCTCCGCGTACCCTGTACCGCCGCCGTACCCGGGGGACGAGGGGTGGTCGCGATACCCCGGAGAGCGGTGGTCCGGCGGGCGCTGCTCCGGAGCGTGGTGATCCGGGGAGCGATGACCCGAGGAGTGGGACTCGGGAAAGCGGTGGGCGGGGAAGGAGGGGTGCTCCACGGGGGCGGGCGCGGAGAAGGGCCCGCCGAGGACGGACCCGGTCTGGCCCCCCGGACCCGGGTGAACCCCCTGACCACCCTGGCCGACCTGGCCGCTCTGTCCGATCTGGTTGTTCCGGCCGCTCCGATCTCCGTGGTCGCCGTGGCCGGTGTGGGGGTTCTGGTCCTGGACGGGATGCCGGGCCCGGAACCCCGTGGACGGGAGAGGCAGGTCGCCCGAGACGCCGCCCGTCCTGGGGGTCGGGGTGCGCATGGGGCTGGTGGCGTCGCTGTCACGCTCCTGGTCGCCGTCGTGGGCGTACCCCCGCTCGGGGCCCCGCTGGGGAGGTCGGGAAGACGGGAGCTCGTCGCGGGACGACTTGGGGACGGCGACCTTGGCGCCCTGGGTGAGGATCGCGGGAGAGGCGTTCACCGTCTCGGGGTGGCCGAGCAGCCGGAGCAGGAGCTGGTCGGCCGAGGGCCGCGTGGCGGGTGACTTGGCCAGCGCCGAGCCGACCACGCCGCGCAGCGGCTCCGGCAGCGTGCCGAGGTCGACCTCGTGGTTGAGGATGCGGTTGAGCACCACGGCGATCGAGCTCCCGGCGAAGACCGTCTCGCCGGTCGCGGCGAACGCGATGGTCGCCCCCCAGGCGAAGACGTCGGTGTGCGGTCCGACGTCGGAGCCGGAGATCTGCTCGGGCGCCATGTAGGCGGGGGTGCCGATGGCCCGGCTGGTGATCGTGCCGGTGGAGTCGAGGATGCGGGCGATGCCGAAGTCGACGACCCTCGGGCCGTCCGCGGCGATGAGCACGTTGTCCGGCTTGAAGTCGCGGTGCACGATCGAGGCGTGGTGGATCGCGGTGAGCGCGGTGGCCGTGCCGATCGCCAGCCGTTGCAGCGGGGAGCCCCCGAGCGGGCCGCCGGTCTCCACGACCTCGCGCAGCGACCTGCCCTCGATGTACTCGCTCGCGATGTAGGGGGTGTCGCCTTCGAGATCGGCGTCCATCACGCTCGCCGTGCAGAACGAGGCGACCCGCTGGGCCGCCCTCGCCTCCCTGGCGAACCGGGACCTGGCGATGGCGTCGCCGGAGAACTTCACGTGCAGCAACTTGATCGCCGCCCGCTCTCCAGCGGCGTTGATCCCGAGGTAGACGATGCCCTGCCCGCCCTCGCCGATCCGTCCGACGACACGGAAAGGCCCGAGCTGGCGCGGCTCTCCCGCTTCCAGTGGCGCGATCTCCGGCATCATCGTCCCCACGGTCTCATAATCTTCGACGTGGCAAACTTTACGGCGCCATGACCCGCCCTCTCCCCCTGTTATCCCGACGTGACCTCACATTTCTCACGACAACGACCCGCCTTCCGCCCATGTCACGATGAAAAACGGCAGGCACTCACCCACCCAATCTCCGACATTCACCCCAATCTGGCGCTCCAGCCGCTTAGATCGCTACCGTTGTACGTCCCTCAGGCAAGCCGGAGCAAAAACTTCCATGCGCCGATATATCGGTTATCGCGAGTTCGTGCAGCGCGATCAGCGTTCCCTCGTCGGCACCGCCCTTCTCCTCACCGGCAGCCACGAGCAGGCCATCCGCCTCACCCTGCGTTCCTTCCACACCGTCGCCCTCTCCTGGCCGCCGCCGCTGTGGGAGAACCCCACCACGCACGCCCAGATCGCGCTCTACCGCCGCTTCCTCCAGCGGCCGAGCGCCGCCGGAGCGACGGCCCTGGTACGGATCCCGCCCCGGCAGCGGCTCCTCGTGGTCGCCTGCCTGCACGACGGCAGGTCCCGCGCGGAGATGGCCTCCCTTCTCGGGCTACCGGAGAAGACCGTGGAGACGGAGATCAACGAGGCGGTCGAGACCCTCACCAAGGGCAGCGAGAGCCGTCTGATCACCCGGATGGCCACGGCCGCGGGCGAGGCCTCCGTCCCCGACCTCACCGTCCGGTCCATGCGTACCCTCAGGCGCCGTCGCGCCCGGGGAGCCCTCCTCGCCGCGACGGCGGCGCTCGTCCCTGTCGGCCTGATCGTCGCCTTCACCCTGTTCCAGCAGGGTGAGGTGTGGAACTCGGCGCTGGGCGAGCACAACCGGCCCCGCGCGGCACAGGCGCAGGAGCCCGTACGGGCGGTCTCCAGCCCGGAACCGAGCGGCCTGGAAACGGGTGGCCGGGAACCGCGCGCCACCCCGGCGCCGTGGCAGGCCCCGCGGACCTCCTCGGTGATCCGCTACGCGGTTCCCGGGCGGTGTCCCGGCGGGGGCGTTTCCGCGAACGGCGCGTCTCCGGCACGGGCCGGGGACGTCACCTGCGCGGGCTGGACGCTGACACTGGCCTCCGGCGGCCCCGAGAGCCCCGCTCCCGGCCTCGCCGCCTGCGAGGGCCAGGAACCCTGCGAGTCGACGCTGAGCGTCCACGACGCCGCCCAGCGCCTCGCACACGGTGACGAGGGGGAGCACCCACGGCTCACCCCCGCCATCAGCCGCAACGGCCGCCGCCTCGCCTACCTCAGCGCGGCGGAGCGCCGCTACGTGGCCCATGACCTCGGCAGTGGCGTGAAGCGCTACCTGTCACCGGTCCTCGTCCCCGCCGACACCGAGAACGGCACGCTGGTGAGCGTCTCCCCCGACGGCCGCCACTTCACCGTCACCCTCGGCGAGCGGCGACTGCGCACCGACTTCACGACCGGCGCCCTGACATCTGTGCCCGCAGGACAGATGCCTCCGGCCGAGAAGATCGCCACCTGGCTCCGGGAGCGGTACGGGACCTGGTCCGACTCCCCCAGCGGGAGATACTCCGCCGCGATCGTCGCCGGTGAGGGCGAGGAGCCTCCCGGGCTCCACGTCATCGACGCCGCGTCGCGCCGGGTCTTCAAGCGGCTGGCGCTCCCCGAGGTGAGGCGGCCCGCCAAGGCCGAGGTCGTGAGCTGGCTGAACAACCGCGAGGTGGTCGTGAAGATGAGCGCCAGGGCCGGGGGCGACCTCCTCGGCTTCTTCCGGGTGGACGCCGTCACCGGGCGGGCGCACCGCGTGCCCGGCCTCCCGGCCGACGCCCCGCTCGTCCTGGGGGCCGCGACGGCGCCGTGACAGGCCGCCCGGCGCGTACGGGAGGGCGGCGGGCGGGCGCCTCGCGCCGGAAGCCGGAAGACGTGGAACCGTGCGGAGCGAGACCCGTCCTGAAAAGGTACGGACCGCGCGAGCAGGCGGGAACCTGGCTGCGCGGCGGGCGGGAGCCGCGCGGGAAGCGGGGAACGGGAAAGGGGCCGCCGTGGGGGCGGCCCCTTTCCTGTTCCTGCGGGCGGCGGCGGTGCCGGTCGGATGACGGGCGTGCGCCGTCGGCACCTGCCGGGTGACGGCCGTGCGCCGTCGGCACCGGTCAGGCGCCGGTCAGCCCACCTTCTTCTTCAGGTTCTCGTCCAGGGCCGCCAGGAAGTTCTGGGTGGTCAGCCACTTGGCGTCGCCGCCGACCAGCAGGGCGAGGTCCTTGGTCATCTGACCGTCCTCGACGGTCTCGACGCAGACCTGCTCCAGCTTCTCGGCGAAGTCGATCAGCGCGGGGTTGTTGTCGAGCTTGCCGCGGTGCTGCAGGCCCCGGGTCCACGCGAAGATCGAGGCGATCGGGTTCGTGGAGGTGGGGTTGCCCTTCTGGTGCTCGCGGTAGTGGCGGGTCACCGTGCCGTGGGCGGCCTCGGCCTCGACGGTCCGGCCGTCGGGGGTGAGCAGGACCGAGGTCATCAGGCCGAGCGAGCCGAAGCCCTGCGCGACGGTGTCGGACTGGACGTCGCCGTCGTAGTTCTTGGCGGCCCAGACGTATCCGCCCTCCCACTTGAGCGCCGCGGCGACCATGTCGTCGATGAGGCGGTGCTCGTAGGTGATCCCGGCGGCGTCGAAGTCGGCCTTGAACTCGGTCTCGAAGACCTCGGCGAAGATGTCCTTGAAGCGGCCGTCGTAGGCCTTCAGGATCGTGTTCTTCGTGGAGAGGTAGACCGGGTAGCCGCGCGACAGGCCGTACCGCATGGAGGCGCGGGCGAAGTCGCGGATCGAGTCGTCCAGGTTGTACATCGCCATCGCGATGCCGGGGCCGGGGAAGTCGTAGACGTCGAGCTCGATCGGGTCCGAGCCGTCCTTGGGGGTGTAGGTGAGGGTCAGGCTGCCCTCGCCGGGGATCTTCAGGTCGGTGGCGCGGTACTGGTCGCCGAACGCGTGACGGCCGATGATGATCGGCTTGGTCCAGCCGGGGACGAGCCTCGGCACGTTGGACATGATGATCGGCTCGCGGAAGATGACGCCGCCGAGGATGTTACGGATGGTCCCGTTCGGGGACTTCCACATCTTCTTGAGGCCGAACTCCTCCACCCGAGCCTCGTCGGGGGTGATGGTGGCGCACTTGACGCCGACGCCGTACTGCTTGATCGCGTTCGCGGCGTCGATCGTCACCTGGTCGTCGGTGGCGTCGCGGTGCTCGATCCCGAGGTCGTAGTACTTCAGGTCGACGTCGAGGTAGGGAAGGATCAGCTGGTCCTTGATGAACTGCCAGATGATCCGGGTCATCTCGTCGCCGTCAAGCTCGACGACGGGCCCCTCTACCTTGATCTTGGGCATGCGTGTGGTTCCCCTTCTGAACTAAATTGGCCAGACAGTCCTTTTTGAGGCTCACTGGCCGTTGAGGCTATCGGACGTGGTCGATCACCTCGCGGCGCACCCGGTCATCCGACCTGTCACATCGGCACGAGATCCTTGAATTCGAGGATGATCCCGGCCATCATCAGCACGACGCCGAGGCCGCCCAGCGTGACGACGTCGGTGGCCTTGCGGCGGACGGCGAGCCGCCCGCCCCCGGCCAGCCGGGCGAGCGCCCCCAGCGTCATGACGGCACCCATGGCGATCCCGCCCCAGTAGGGCAGGCCCAGCAGCACGGCGAGGATCAGCGCGACGAGCGCGCCGCCCACCACCAGGGGATAGGCCCCCCAGCGTTCCCTGTTCGCCTCGGCCACTCGCGCGTTCACCGGCCCACCCGCTCTCGCCCCTGACTGCGTCTCATCGCTCGGAGATCGGCTTCCACTTCTGGTCGCGCTCGCCGATGTACTCGCTGTCCGGGCGGATCAGCCGGTTGTCGGCGTGCTGCTCGATGACGTGCGCGGTCCATCCTGACATGCGGCTGACCGAGAAAACGGGAGTGAACAGATCCGTCGGGATGCCGAGATAGTGATAGACGGTCGCCGCGTAGAAGTCGACGTTCGGGTAGAGGCCCTTCGTCTCGAAGACGACCTCCTCCATCTCCTTGGACATCCGGTAGTAGGTGTCGTCGCCGGACGCCTCGCCGAGCTCCTGCGACATCTTGCGCAGGTGCGTGGCGCGCGGGTCCTCGGTCTTGTAGACCCGGTGCCCGAAGCCCATGATCTTCTCTCCGGCGGAGAGCCTGTCCCGTACGGCCTGGGCGACGGAACCGGCGTCGAGCGACTCGAGGGTGCGCATGACCTGCTCGTTGGCGCCGCCGTGCAGGGGGCCCTTGAGGGTGCCGATGGCGGCCACGACGGCCGAGTGCATGTCGGACAGGGTCGCGGCGCAGACGCGGGCGGCGAACGTGGAGGCGTTCATCGTGTGGTCGGCGTGCAGGACCAGGCAGGCGTCGAAGATCTCGACCTCGCGCTCACCGGGGGTACGGCCGGTGATCTGGAGAAGGAAGTTCGCCGCCACGCTGAGCTCGGGGTCCGGATCGGGAACGGTGGTCCCGGTCCTGGCCGCGTGGTAGCGGGCGACGAGGATCGGCTGCTGCGCGGTCAGCCTCGCGGCCTTGCGCAGGTTCGCCTCGGGGGCGTTGGTGTCCTTGTCCGGATCGTCGCCTCCGGCCAGCGAGACCAGCGTGCGCAGCGCCTCCATGGGGGCCTGCTTCTCCGCGATCTCCGCGATGTTGGCCTCGGCGAGCGTGCCGAGCGTGCGCCCTCGAACCAGTTCCTCACCGTACGTCGACAGTTGCTCCCGCGTGGGGAGGGTGCCGTACTGGAGCAGGTGGGCGGTCTCTTCGAAGGTGGTGCGGCCGGCCAGATCGTGGATGTCGTAACCACGATAGAAGAGGCGACCGGCCTGACCGTCGATGTCACTGAGCGCTGTGGACGCGGCTACGACATCGGCGAGACCTTTGGTGGGCTTGTCCGCCATGAGTGTTTCCTCCGCTTATCTGTGCCCGAAGTCTACCTGTGAGCAGCGGAAACCCTCCCGAGAGGTACAGACCAATTTCACGCAGGATTCTCCTTCTGGCAAAGGCGATTCCCCATCACCTCGTTTGGGTAAGCCGGAGCTGTAGGAATAGTTACGGCGGGCTACCTGGGGAGGAACTGCCGTGGAGGGGCCGTTCATACGCATCGAGGACACAGGCGAGGTGGTCCCGTTGCGCCCCGAGATCACGACGATCGGACGTGGCCGGGGAGTGGACATCCGGCTCACCGATCCGAGTGTTTCCCGGCTGCACGCGGAATTCGTCCGGCGCGGACCCTACCTGTACGTCGTTGACCTGGGCCTGTCCCGCAACGGCACGCGGGTCAACGGCCGGCCGATCGCCCGGAGGGTGCTTGACGACGGTGACGTGGTGTCCTTCGGCGCGGCACGAGGCAGGATCGGCGGAGTGCCACGCGAGGACTTCGCCCCGGAGGTCGAGCTCCGCCGCGCCGCGGCACCGGAGCTGACCAGGCGGGAGGTTGATGTCCTGACGTCGCTGTGCCGCCCGGCGCTGTCGGACGAGGCGTTCGTCGCACCGGCCACGGCCAGGGAGATCGCCGACGACCTGGTGGTGACGGAGGCGGCTGTCAAGCAGCACCTCCTGCGCCTGTACCAGAAGTTCCGGATTCCCGAGGGGACCAACCGGCGCACCAGGCTGGCGAACGAGGTCGTCGCCCTGGGGCTGGTCAGGCCCACCCCCGTGGTGCCGCCGCAGCGCGCGGCCGGCGCCCCGGAACCTCAGACGGCGTCGTCCACCACCGCGAACCGCAGGGCCTCGTAAAGAGGCTTGGCGGACCCGGCGAAACCGGCGAAAAAGGCCTGCTGGTGAGCGAGTGAGCCGAGCGGGCCGGGCAGGCCCGGACGACCGGTCCTGCCCGAGACGTTCGGCGCCGCCCGAGGAGACCGCCCGCCGACGCCGGGCCGGCCGCCGCGGGGTCAGCCCCGCTCGCGGACGCGCCTCTCGGCGGCCTCGACCACGTTGGTGAGCAGCATGGCCCGGGTCATCGGGCCCACGCCGCCGGGGTTGGGGGTGAGGAAGCCCGCGACGTCCTCGACGCCGGGGGCGACGTCACCGGCGATCTTCCCGTCGACCCGGGAGACGCCGACGTCGAGCACCGCGGCGCCCGGCTTCACCATGTCCGCCGTGATCAGGTGCGGCACCCCCGCCGCGGCGACGACGATGTCGGCGCGCCGGGTGTGGTCCGCGAGGTCCTGGGTGCCGGTGTGGCAGAGGGTGACAGTGGCGTTCTCGGAACGACGGGTCAGCAGCAGGCCGAGTGAGCGGCCCACGGTGATGCCGCGGCCGACCACGACGACCTCGGCCCCCTTGATCGGCACCCCGTACGCCTGCAGGAGCACGACGATGCCGTACGGCGTGCAGGGCAGCGGCGCGTCGACCATGTGGACCAGGCGGCCCAGGTTGACCGGGTGGAGGCCGTCGGCGTCCTTCGCCGGGTCCATCCGCTCGATCAGCGCCTGCGTGTCGAGGTGGCGGGGCAGCGGGAGCTGGACGATGTAGCCGGTGCACTCGGCGGAGGCGTCGAGCTCGTCGACGGCCGCCTCGACCTCGGCCTGGGTGGCGTCCTCCGGCAGGTCCCTGCGGATGGAGGAGATGCCCACCTCCGCGCAGTCGCGGTGCTTGCCCGCCACGTAGATCTGGCTGCCGGGATCACCTCCCACCAGGATGGTGCCGAGCCCGGGGACGACGCCCCGCTCCCTCAGCGCGGTCACCCGCGCCGTGAGGTCTGCCTTGATCTTCGCCGCCGTGGCCTTGCCGTCGAGAATCCGCGCGCTCATGCGGACAACCCTCTCACGGGATCATCGAGATCAGCCGCGCTCCGCCTCCCTCGCCTCCCGCCGCTCGATGATCCTGCGGGTGAAGGGAATCCATTCCATGGCCCGCCCGCTGAGGTAGGCCGCGCCGAGCGCGAGAATGATCATCATCCAGGGGCTGACCCAGAAACCGTGCATGATCACAAAGGCGTACAGGGCGTGGTCGAGCAAAGGCATAAGGGATCTCCGCGGCCGGGACGAAAGGGATGCTTCAGACTAACCGCAGGTCAAACCTTTTTCATCCAGGTAGTCCTGTCTAATCCGCCACTTTCCTATCTCCTGTACGCGACCGCCACAGCCGTGCGGCGGTCGCGCGCCGGAAACGGGTCAGTGGAAGAAATGACGGGTGCCGGTGAAGTAGAGGGTCACCCCGGCCGCCTCGGCCGCCGCGACGACCTCCTCGTCCCTGATCGAACCGCCCGGCTCCACGATCGCCTTCACACCCGCGTCGATGAGGATCTGCGGGCCGTCGGCGAAGGGGAAGAAGGCGTCGGAGGCCGCGGCGGCCCCCTCCGCACGCTCGCCCGCCCGGGAGACCGCGAGCCGTGCCGAGTCGACCCGGTTGACCTGACCCATGCCGACGCCCACGCTCGCGCCGCCCGAGGCCAGCAGGATCGCGTTGGACTTCACCGAGCGGCACGCCTTCCAGGCGAAGGCGAGGTCGGCGAGGACCTCGGCGGAGGCGGCGGGCCCGGCCTTCAGCTCCCAGGTGGACGGGTCGTCGCCCGGGGCGTCGCCCCGGTCGGCGGTCTGCACCAGCAGGCCGCCGTCGATCCGGCGGAACTCCGCGGGGTTGGACGGCCCCGCGAGGCAGGACAGCAGCCGGATGTTCTTCTTGGCGGTGAGCACCTCCAGCGCCTCCTCCGTGAAGGAGGGCGCCACCACGACCTCGGTGAACACCTCGGCGATCTGCCGGGCCAGCTCCCCGGTCACCTCCGCGTTGACCGCGATCACCCCGCCGTACGCCGAGACGGGGTCGCAGGCGTGGGCCTTGCGGTGCGCCTCGGCGACGTCGGCGCCGACCGCGATGCCGCACGGGTTCTGGTGCTTGATGATCGCCACGGCGGGGCCGTCGAAGTCCCAGGCGGCCCGCCAGGCGGCGTCGGCGTCGAGGTAGTTGTTGTAGGACATCTCCTTGCCGTGCAGCTGCTCGGCGTTGGCCAGGCCGTCCTTCTGCCCCGAGTACAGGGCGGCGCCCTGGTGCGGGTTCTCGCCGTAGCGCAGCGGCGACCGCAGCTCCCAGGCCGCGCCCATGTAGCGCGGCCACGCGCCGTCCTCGGCGGCGTAGACGCTCGCGAACCAGGAGGCCACCGCGGTGTCGTACGACGCGGTGTGGGCGTACGCGGCGGCGGCCAGGCGGCGGCGCTCGGTGAGGGTGAAGCCGCCCTCGGCGACCGCGGCGAGCACGTCGCCGTAGGAGGCGGGGTCGACCACGACCGCCGCGGTGCCGTGGTTCTTGGCCCCGGCCCGGATCATGGCGGGGCCGCCGATGTCGATCTGCTCCACGCACTCGGAGTCGGAGGCACCGGAGGCCACGGTCTCCTGGAACGGGTAGAGGTTGACCACCACCAGCTCGAACGGCTCGATCTCCAGCTCTTCGAGCTGCTTGACGTGGGACGGGTTGCCGCCGTCGGCCAGCAGCCCGGCGTGCACGCGCGGGTGCAGCGTCTTGACCCGGCCGTCGAGGCACTCGGGGAAGCCGGTCAGCGACTCGACAGGAGTGACGGGGACGCCGAAGGATGCGATCTTCGCGGCGGTGCCCCCGGTGGAGACGATCTCCACGCCCGCGGTGTCGAGCCCGCGGGCCAGCTCCTCCAGCCCGCTCTTGTCATACACCGCGATCAACGCGCGCCGGATGGCGATGCGGGTCACTTCGTGCTCCTCCTGGTTGGTTCCGGTTTTCTCCGGGGCGCCCGGCTCATCCGCCGGGTCGTCCGAAGCGAACAGTCCTGCCGGTGACGGTCCAGCCCTCGCGGGCCATCCGGCCGACGGTGTCGACGAGCAGGTGACGCTCGACGGTCTTGATGCGCTCGTGCAGGGACGACTCGTCGTCGTCGTCCAGCACGGGCACGGCCTCCTGGGCGATGATCGGCCCGGTGTCGACACCCGCGTCGGCGAGCATCACGGTGCAGCCGGTGACGCGCACGCCGTACGAGAGCGCGTCGCGGACACCGTGCGCGCCGGGGAAGGAGGGGAGCAGGGCGGGGTGGGTGTTGAGGACCGGGAAGGCCTCCAGCGTCGGCGCGCCGAGGATCTTCATGAATCCCGCGCAGACCACGAGATCCGGCCGGTACACGGCGATGCGGGCGGCGAGCCCGCGGTCCCAGTCCTCGCGGGTGGGGTGGTCGGCCAGCCTCTCCACGAAGGTCGGCACCGCCGCGCGCCGCGCGCGGGCCAGCCCCTCGACACCCTCGCGATCGGCACCCACGGCCACGATCCGGGCGCCGTAGGTCTCGTCTGCCACAGCGTCCAGCAGGGCCTGTAGGTTGGTTCCAGAACCGGACACGAGAACCACAAGCCGAACGGCCTGGGATGACACCGACGCACTCCATTCGGACGGGGACTCACGCCGTTGCAAGGGTATCGGCCTGTCCGCACGAACAACGCAAGGAGGTCAGGTGACACTACCGGTCCAGGCGCAGCCCACCGAGAGCGCCGGTCGGAGGGCGCTGTGGCTCGCGGTCGCCGCGGTGGTGATGACGTTGGTGCTCCCCCTGGCGGGAATCGTCATGGCGATCTTCGCCCTCGTCACCTCGATCCGCGCGATCGGGACGTTGCGTTCCATCCCCAAACCGGCCGGCACCGCCGTGGTGGGCACCGTGCTGTCGATCGGGGCTCTGCTGATCTCGATCGCGGTGACGGCACTGCAGTTCTACTTCGGTGACGAGCTGGCCGCCTACACCGAGTGCGGCAGGGGCGCGGGCACCGTGGCGTCGCAGAACGAGTGCGTGGAGCAGCTCGAACGGGCCATGGAGAAGAAGATGACCTTCCTCCAGCCGGGCCAGGTGCAGTTCCCCTTCCCGCCCTGACCGGCCTCCGGGCGACCGGATGACACCGCCCACACTCCCGGGAGAGTGCGGGCAGGGCCCGCTTCCTGACGAGCATGACGAGCTTGGCGAGGGCCGTGGGACCTAGGGCCGGTACGACAGGGGTGGGATGCGGATCTTCGCGGCGATCCTGTCCAGTTCGCCGGCCAGGACCGGATCGACCTTGACATGGACGGCGACCTCCGGGGTCTCGAAGAAGATTCCCCGGCGACCGTCCGGATCGGTGGTCCGTATGCCCATGGGCGGCCTTCTCGTGCGCGCGGATTCCCGCTTCTCTCCGCGCAGGAACTCGTTCACCCACTGGTTGTCGTGGAGGGGCACGCCGCGGATCACGGTGACCTCGACGTCGCGTGAGCCGGCCGACCAGCGTCCGGCCTTCGCGCTCCAGCCCTCGCCGAGCCGCGTCGTCTCCCCGGCGACCCGTCGCAGGCCGGGAGGCAGGTAGGCGACGGTGACGTGGTCGACCGCGTTACCCGAGGTGGCCGGCTTACCGGAGGTGGACGGCTGCTCGGCGGGGACGAGGCCCTTCACGATCCTGTCCAGTGTGGTCGCGAGGCCCTGGTTCACCACCACGACGTATCCGAGACCGGGCTTTTCCAGCCACAGGCGCATCCGCGTGGACGAGGCGCCCCCGACGCCCCCGCCGGCCCGGTACCCGGGTTTGCCGCGGACCTTTTCCGGGGTGGCGGTGTGCAGGTTCTGACGGGTTCTGGCCCAGCCGAGCAGCGTCTCCGCGTCCGCCGCGCTCACCCCACGCACCGCCAGGAGCCGGACCGAGGCACCGCCGTCCCCGCCCCACCCGAGCTCGGCCCACCCGGTCTGGTCGATCACGGAGAAGGGGGCCTTCAGATGCAGGCCGGGAGGAACGTAGGTGACGCGAAGGCCCTGGAAGACCCCGCCGGTCGGATCCCTGGGAATGAGACCGTCGGCGACCCTCCGCAGATCGTCCCGGTACCGGGTACCCACGGTGACGCGCAGGACCAAACCGGGCCACTCCTCCCAGACCAGGTCGTCCCCCTCGGGCCGGGTGAACGCCTCACGCCCGCGCACCTTCACCATGAGAACGCCCGGCAGCGTCTCGGGCGTGCCCCTGAGCCCGCCGAGCACGCGCTCGGCTCCCCCGGCGTGAAAGGCCGGGTCGCGGTAGACCGTGACGCGGACGAGGTCGTCCCCCGAACCCCAGGTCGCGCCGGTGCCGCGGAGGCCTCCGGCGTCGGCTCTCTCCAGTACGGGGGCGCCAAGACCCGGGGGCAGGTAACCGACCTTGACGCCGTCCACGCCCACCGCCCGGGTGGGGGAGGCCACTCCGCTCCTGTCCGCCACGGCCAGGTAGCCGGGTACGGCCGCCGCCAGCACGGCCGCGGCGAACAGGGCCACCGCCGTCGTACGAGCCCGCCTCCCCCGCTTCGCGCCCTGTACGACCCGGTGGGCGAGGCCGGGAGGGACGCCGAGCGCGGAGGTCTCCTCGACCATGGCCAGCCGGAGTTCGTTCTCAATGTTCGGCATGGGGAAACGCCTCCTCGTTCAGGTCGGCGCCGATCAGGGCGCGCAGACGGGCCAGTCCCTTGGACGCCTGGCTCTTGACCGCCCCGATCGAGCATCGGAGGGTCTCGGCGGTCTGGGCTTCGGTCAGGTCCTCGAAGAAGCGCAGGACCAGTACGGCGCGCTGGTGTGGCGGCAGGCACCGGAGACCGGCGATCAGGACCTGGCGAAGCTCGACACCGCTCAGGGAGTCGGGTGCCGGGGTCTCCGGGGGCGAGTCGGTCAGAAAGATCCGCAGGATCGCGCGACGCCGGGCGCGGCTGATGGCGGTGTTGACGATGATGCGGCGCACGTAGGGTTCGGGGTCACTGCCCGCGTGCAGGCGGCCCCAGCTGCGGTAGGCCTTCTCCAGCGCCCCCTGCAGGACGTCCTCGGCCTCGTCACGGGACCCGCAGGTGAGGTGGGCGATCCTGAACAGGTTCGCTCCCCGTGCCGCGACGAACTCGGTGAACCCCTCGTGACCGCTCACGCGGCCGTCTTAGGTCTCATAACCGTCCATACGCCCGGCCCCACGCAAAGGGTTTCCAGCCATGACCGGATTTCCGGCCGTCAGGTTCTCGGTCACGACTCCGGGCGGTCATGGGTCCAGGTCGCCGCGACCCCGGGCGGTCATGGGTCCAGACGGTCACAACCCCAGGCGGTCATGGGTCCGGGCGGTCGCGGCCCCGGGAGAGGCCGGCGTGGGTGACGGGTTCTCGGGCGGAGGCCCGGACTGGAAGAGGTTCTCGGCGGGGAGACGACGTGAACTCCCGGTGCTCAGTCGCGGTCCCAGGCGTAGGGGTCGACGTAGATGACGTGGCCGCCCTTGTCGTCGCTCTCGTCGACGATGTCGCGCCGGGGCGGGCGCGGCGGGTCGGGGCGGCGGGCCTTCTGCGAGCTCTCCGCCGCGGCCGAGGCGTGCTCGTCCTCCCAGTCGTCCCTGATGACCGGGATCGGCTGGGTGTCGCACTCCGTGGCGTCCAGCCAGTAGCCGGGGAGCTTCTGGAGCTCCTCCGGCTCGGCGAAGCCGACCTTGCCGGCCGCCGAGGCCGCGGCCTTGGCGATCTTGACGCCCGCCTTGCGGACCGGCGCGGTGGCCGTGCCGACCTTGGCCGCCGCCTTGGTGACGGCCGTGTTGTGCCCCCGGAAGATCAGCCACCAGTTGGCCAGCCCCGCGGCGATCCCCGCCGCGACGCCCACCTCCAGGGTCACCGAGAGCATCACCTCCCACCCCGCCGGGCCCAGCGCGGACAGCCGCGCCCCGCCGAGCGAACCGCCGGAGAGCGCCGCGAGCAGGCCCGCCACCACCCCGGTCGCCAGCCCGCAGACGAACCCCCACAGCGGCGCCCCCTCGTACGAGGAGGAGGGCGAGATCCGGACGACCAGGATGCCCGCCACGGCCCCGGCCACGAACGGCACCGCGATCACGATCATCACCCAGGCCGGGGTCGGGCCCGCCTCGGGCAGCGCGCCCAGGATCGGCAGGCTCGGCACCGTGCCCAGTTGCACGCCCGTCGGCGCGACCAGCGTGCCGGTGCCGACCGCGAAACCGGGGCCCGCGATGTAGGCCAGGCCCCAGACGACGGCGTTGAGCAGGTAGAGCCCCTGGACCAGCAGGAGCAGCAGCCCGCCGACGAACCCCGGCGCCAGGATCCCCGACAGCTCCTGGACCTGCCCGAAGTTGACCAGGATGGCCCCGAGCACCATGACGGCACCCGCCGCGAGCATGATCGCCAGTGCGGCGGACGTCCCGGCCACGACCGAGCGCAGCCGCTCGGGCAGCAGGCGCAGCATCGACCGCCAGGGCCCGATCGTCCTGGCGACGGCCACGGAGCCCGCGATGAAGGCCAGCACCAGATGGCTGACCAGCACGTCGCCGAGGAAGGGCTGGGTGATCTCGTTCCTGGTGACCAGCGCGATCAGCCCGGCCAGCAGCGCGTACGGCGCCGCCAGCGAGATGCCCGCCTGGGCGATCAGGACCAGCTGCGCCCTGCGGCGGGCGTTGGACACCTCCTTCGGGGTGTTCTTGGGCAGCCGGGCGGGCAGCCGAAGCCGCAGGTCCGCGTCGCGGGCCATCCACATCCCGGCGCGGTACAGCAGGAAGGCGGGCAGGACCGTCAGCCCGAGCGGGAGCAGGCCCACCGAGCCGCCGCCGGGTATCGCGAAGCCCGCGTGGTGCGCGGCCAGCCAGAGCTGCGACGCGGTGCGGAACACCGCGGGCAGGCCCGCGCCGAGCGCGCCGCGGGGAGCGGCGATCCAGCCGACCAGGGTGAGCGTGGTGAGCACCGCCAGCCCCACGCCGAGGGTCCACGCGGCGGCGAGCATCCCGGAGACGGGAAGCGGCCGGCGGACGTCATCGTCGTCACCCGTGAGGCCGGGCAGGGGGATGCGGCTGAGGACGTTGCGGGGAGCCGTCCGTAGCTGATCGAAAAGGGCCGTCACAGTAGTCGATGGTCTCAGGATCTTCGGTGCGGAAGGGACTCCCGCGCCCGCGTGTCGCGCACCGTCTGGCGGGAGCCCCCTGTGGTATCCGGGCGGCGCCGGTACGGGAACCGCGCCCGGCCCTCTTCGGGAGAGGGTCGTACGGCGGACCGGCGAAAGCCCCGGGCCGGCAGGGGCCGCGCGGGGACCGCATGACGAAGGGCGCCCGGCGGGATGCCGGACGCCCTCGATCGTCCTCGACGCGGTGGGAGCGGCGCGCGATCCGGTGACGAGCCCACCACCGGATCGCGCGGCGCCGTACCGCGTTCACTCACACGGGGCCGTGCTCCGGGGCCCCGCACTCCGCGCTCGCTCACCAGGGGCCGCGGCCCCTGGGGCGTGCGCTAGAGCGACTTGACGACCTCGCGCATCAGGCGGGCGGTCTCGCTCGGGGTCTTGCCGACGCGCACGCCGACCTTCTCCAGGGCGTCCTTCTTGGCCTG
>NZ_JBPJUQ010000021.1:0-132654 GCF_051192615.1 Streptosporangium sp. G11 | reverse complement strand
GCCGCAGGTCATCGTGCACCCAGGCCAGCAGTGCGTCACGCCCGAGGGCGTCGAGCTGCGCGAGCGGATGGCGCTGGTCGGCGCAGCGGTCCTCTGCCGGGGAGCCTGTGGCTCAGGACGACACGGCGATCAGTGCCCGGTAATGTTTCGGGGTCTCGATCTCGTCGACGACCGCGACTGCGAGGTCGGCGTAGGAGAACGGGGCCGCGCTCTCGTCGGCGGGCGGCAGCAGGCTGCCGCCGGTCCGGTACCGGCCGGTGCGTGCGGCCTTCTCGTCGAGGAAAACCGCCGGTGGGGCGAGGACCACCCAGTCGATCGCGGTGTCCGCCGCGCGCAGGGCCTCGAGCTCCGCCGCGTGCCCCAGGGAGAAGTCGCGTGCCTCCGCGGGGAAGCCGGGCGTGCTGTAGAGAGGCACCCCGGGTACGGTCTCCAGGGTGGTGCCGATGCCGATCGCCACCAGCCTGCCGACGCCGGCCCGCGCCAGGCCGTCCAGGAGGGCGGCGGTGGAGGCAAGGTAGAACTCCTCCGAGGACACGTCGAGCCGGGCGGCGGCGTTGACGGCCGCGTCGTGCCCGGCGGCGACCGCCGCGACGCTGCCCGCCTCGGTGACGTCGCCGGAGACCACGGTCACACCGTCACCGGCCAGATCCGGATACCGGGCCGGTTCCCGGACGACCGCGGTGACCTGATGGCCGCGGGCGGCGGCCTCCGCGACCGTCCGGCGGCCCGCCCTGCCTCCCGCTCCGAAGACAACGATCCTGCTCATCCTGGGCCTCCGATCGACGGGACCGGCGTGATCGCCGATCTCTGACGCGGACGGTAGCCCGTAACCCCTTGGTTCCCGCAACGATAGTGACCCGCGTGCGGCGGTGACCGGTACGCGTGTGACGGCGGCTCGTGCGGCGGTGATCGGTACGCGGGTGATCCGCGTGTGGCAGTGATCCGCGTGTGACGGCGGTTCGTGCGGCGGTGACTCGTGTGGCAGTGATCGTGCGGCCCTGACCCGTGTGACGCGACGGCCGCGCGTACGCTGGGAAGGTGATTGAGCCGCTCGATCCCGACATGTTCACCGGGTGCGTATATGACACTCCGCCCTTCCAGATCGGCGGGAAGTGGACCCCGAAGATCATCAGATGCCTGCAGGGTGGCCCCCGGCGCTTCTCCGAGCTGCAGAGGCCGCTGCGTGGCATCACCCCGAAGGTGCTCACGGAGACCTTGCGGGCGATGGAGCGCGACGGGCTGGTCACCCGCTCGACCTACGCCGAGATCCCGCCCAGGGTCGAGTACTCGCTGACCTCGCTCGGGCACAGCCTCCTCGAACCCCTGGACGCCTGCTGCCACTGGACCCGGGCACACCTGCCCGAGCTGCTCAGGGCCCGCGACGCGTACGAGGACCGCGTGACCGTTCCGGCGGGGGAGGACCGGCTCGGCGGCTCCTGAACCACCGTCTCCGCGAAGTCGCCGCGCGGGGGAAGCCTGCCTGTTACATGGGCATTTGCGTAGTTTGTTAAGCGAGGATCCAGTGGGATGAGTAGGGGATACTCATGCTTTCCACCGTGTCCCCACCTAGCGTTCGGAAGGGCCTGTCCTGACGATCCACGGGGGGTGGGCGGGAAAGGGCTGGATTCGTCCTCATCATCGTTCCGATGACGTCGGCACCGCTCCTCCGAGTGTCGTGCCGGCTGTCGGGGAAGCCACGAGCCTGGCGGGGGCCGGCTCGTAGACCACCCCGTACGGCCGCCTCCCGGCGCCGGTCGTCGGAGCGGCGGGAGGGGGGCGAAGCCGGCTCCCCGGGGGCGGGGGGCTGGAGTGAGCCATGGGCGTTTGGTCTAATTTGCCGGTGATGGCATGCTCTTTCCCGGGACTCGGCCTCCCGCGGTCCGGCGCCTGTCCCGCCCTTCGTGCGGCGGGGAGCGAGTCATCGGGTGGTTCCGAGCGGGTGCACACCTGGGAGGAACACGATGGCCGTCACGCCGCCGCGGTCCGGCGACCCTACGAGCCTCGGCCCGTACGCCATCGAGGCCAGGCTCGGTGAGGGCGGCCAGGGCACGGTCTACCTCGGCCGCGACCCGGCCGGTGAGCGTGTCGCGGTCAAGGTGCTGCATCCGAGGTTCGCCGCCGACCAGGTCGCGAGGACGCGCTTCCAGCGGGAGATCGCCGTCGCCCGGCAGATCGCCGAGTTCTGCACCGCCCGGGTGCTCGACGCGGGGGAGAGCGGCGACCACCTCTACGTGGTGAGCGAGTTCATCGACGGGCCGTCGCTGCAGCAGGCCGTCGAGAGCGAGGGACCACGCGACGGCACCGCCCTGCAGCGCATCACGATCAGCACGGCCACCGCGCTCGTCGCCATCCACCAGGCGGGGATCGCGCACCGCGATTTCAAGCCGGCCAACGTGCTCCTCGGCTTCGACGGCCCGCGCGTCATCGACTTCGGCATCTCCAAGGCGCTCGACGCCGGGGTCGCCCAGACCAGCGGCGCCGTCGGGACCCCGACCTACATGTCACCCGAGCAAATCCACGGCCGGCTCGTCGCCGCTCCCTCGGATGTGTTCAGCTGGGCCGTGACGATGGTGTTCGCCGCCACCGGCAGCCCCGCGTTCGGCCAGGACACCATCCCGGCCGTGCTCCACCGCATCCTCAACGCGGAGCCCGACCTGTCGGGGGTGCCCGAAGGGCTGCGACCGCTGCTGCGCGCCTGCCTGGCCAAGACGCCCGCCGACCGGCCGGTGGCCTCCGACCTGTTGTTCCGGCTGATCCGCCAGCCGTCGGCGGGTGCCGTCACGCCACCGTCCGAGGGGTCCTCCCCGGAGCCGTCCCAGGCGGGGCGACCGGCACGGGGCCAGCAGCCGCCGTTCCAGTCGTCGCCGTCCGAGCCATCGTCCCAGTCGTCGCCGTCCCCCGATCGATCGCCGTCGTCACAGCGGCAGTCGCCGTCCGGGTGGGGGGCCGAGCCTCAGCAGCCGCCGTCCCGGCACTCGCCGTCCGAGCAGCGGCCGTTCGAGCAGCGGCCGTTCGAGCCGCCGTCCCAGCAATCGCTGTCGCGACACCCGCCGTCCGGGCGGAGCGCCGCGCCGCCGCAGCCGCCGTACGCGGGGCCGCCGACCGGTCCGGGCACCGCGCCGGGGCAGTGGCGACCGGCGGGCCCCGGAGGCCCCGCCCTTCCCGGTGATTCGTGGGAGGGATCTCTCACCGCGACCGGTCCGGGCGGGTCCGGACGGTCGCGCACATGGTGGATCGGTGCCGCCGTCGCCGCCTCCGCGGTCGCGGTCTCCGCCGGGGTCTTCGTGCTCCCGCCGCTGCTGGCGGGGACGGGGAACGAGCCCGCGGGCCCCACCCCCGTCGCGCTGACCACCTCCCCGCCGGTCTCCGGCGGATCACTCTCACCCGAAGCCCCCGCGTCTCCCGGCGTTTCGCCGCCTCCCAGCGGTTCCCCGTCTCCCGGTGGATCGGCGTCTCCCGGTGGATCGGCGTCCCCCGCGGCCACCCCCACCTCCGTCACCGGCGACTGGAAGAGCGCGCCGGTCGGCGGCCCGCTGCGCGGCCATCGCGACGACCTCCAGACGGTGGCGATCGCCCAGGTCGGCGGCAGGTCCGTGATCGTCTCCGGTGCCAACGACCACACCGTCCGCCTGTGGGACCTGGCCACCCGCAGGCCGCTGGCCACGCTCACCGGGCACACCGGCTGGGTGCGCTCCGTCGCGGTCACCGAGCTGGACGGCAGGACGATCGCGGTGTCGGGCGGCGACGACGGCACCGTCCGCCGCTGGGACCTCGCCACCCGCAAACCGGTCGGCAAGGCCATCGACGCCGCCGCGCCCGTCTTCTCCCTCGCCCTGGCCACCCTCGACGGCGAGCCCGTCGTGGCGACCGGAGGTCGCGACGGGAGCCTGCGTCTGTGGGACCTGAGGACGGGCGCCGCGATCGGCAAGGGCCGCCGTGCCTCCGACGGCGCCGTGTTCGGCCTGGCCACGGCCGAGCTCGACGGCGAGCCCGTCGTGTTCACCGGCGGCGGCGACGGGACGGTGCGCCGCTGGCCGCTCCGCTCGGGGCCCGGCGAGACCATCCTCACCCAGCGGGGCCAGATCACCGCCGTCACCACGGCCGAGCTGGACGGCAGGCTCGTGGTGCTGTCCGCGGGAGGCGCGCAGGACATCCACATCGACGACGCCGCGGGCGCCGGCGAGGCACGTCCACCCATCCGGGACCACAGCGGCTGGGTCTACTCCCTGGCTGTCGGCCGGGTGGGGTCGCTCACCGTCGTCGTCTCCGGCAGCAACGACGCCACCGCGCAGGTCCACGACCTCGACACCGGAAAGTCGGCGGGGCGGCCGTTCAAGGCCCACGACCACAACGTGTTCGCCGCCGCGGTGGCCGAGCTCGACGGCGAGCCCGTCGCGGTCACCGGCGGCGGTGACGACACCGTCCGCGTCTGGCGCCTGCGCTGACCGGTCTTCGGGGCGCCGGGCCGGTGTGGACGCCGCGTGGCGGAGGCGGGCCCGGCGGCCCGGCGGTCGGGTCGCTGTCACCGGGTGGCGGGGTCCGGCGCACCGGACCCGCTCCGCCTCGTCGGAACCCCCGCTCACCGGCCGTACGCGACTTCTCCCGGAGCGTGCCGCGCCGGGTCAGCGACCGGCGAGCTCCGAGAAGATCTCCACCAGTTCGGGCCGGTCGAACGGGCCGACATGGGGGGCCGCGACGCTCCGCACGTCGGTCGGGTTGTCCGGAGTGAGGCGGTCGGCCTCCTCGATGAACCGGTCCTGCAACGCGGGCGGAATCAGCCGGTCGAGGGTGAAACGCACGTAGGTCCGGGGAATCCGGCCCCAGGTGTGCGCCTCGCCCCGGGCTTCGGCCATCGGGATGCCGGCGGTCTCGTCCGGCTCCAGCATGCTGAGCAGCCGCCGCACCCCCTCGTCGGTGAAGTCTCCGGCGAGGGCGTCCTTGACGGCCTGGAACACCGCCGGATCGGCCGAGCGCCAGTTGAGCCGGGTCACCCCCAGGGCCACCGGGTCGGCGATCACGGCCGCGGACACCCGGGGGAGCAGGCTGTCGCCGTTCTCCGGCGTTTCGATGTAAGCGACCATGTTCGGCAGGTCCACGCAGCAGTACGCCGCGACATAGACGACCCGGTCGAGCAGTTCGGGGACGGCGTTGCCGACCCTGCTCACGGTGACGCCGCCCTGGCTCATGCCGGCGAGGATCACGGGCCCGTGGCGGCGGGCGCGGCGCACCACCTCCACGACGCGCTCGACGTAGTCGTCGATGGTGATCTTGGCGAGCGGCGACGGTTCGGCCGCCAGCTCCTCGAGGTCCTGCGGGGCCTGGTACGAACGGGGGTAGAACGCCTCGCCGCCGTGGCCCGGAAGGTCGACGGCCACGCACCGGTGCCCGCGCAGGGTGAGCTCGGTGGTCAGCCCCGAGGCCCAGGCCGACGAGGAGTGGGTGCCGTGGACGAACACCAGGGTCGGCGGTCGCCGGTCGGCGTCGCGGTTCGTTGTCATTGACGTTCTCCTTCTGTGTGTTGGACGGGTGGTGTGGGGTGGTCAACGGTGTGGCGGGCGCCACATCGGCCACAGGAGCGGGCCGTCCGCCACGCGAACCGGCTCGCCGAGATCCTCGAATCCGTGCCGCTGGTAGAGGGCGCGGCTCCTGGGTGAACTCGCCTCCAGGTACGCGGCGAGCCCGTCGGCGCCCGCTCGCTCCAGCCGGTGCCGCAACATCGCCGAGCCGAGTCCGGTGCCCTGCCGCCCGCTGACCACCCCCATGCACGGGAGGTAGAGGTGCGGATCGCGATCGGGGTGCCGCGGGGCCAGCGCCTGCCCCAGGGCCGTCAATCGCGCGCCGTTCTCACCGAAGACCGTCTCCCGGCCCGCGTCGGGCGTGTCCAGGGGCTCCTCGTAGGGCGTCTGGCCCGCGGCCAGCCTCAGCCAGATCGAGGCGCCCTCGTGACGACCGGCCAGGTACGCCTCGGCGGCGGGATGGGTGAGCAGGGGGCGGTAGTGGTGCGCCTGGAGGCGGCCCCGTCGGCCCGCGTCGGGGAAGAGCCAGCAGACGAGGGGATCGTTCATGAACGCCTCGGTCAGGACGTCCGACACCGTCTGCCGGTCCGCGTCATCCGCCCGCCGCACGGATGCGTACGGTGTATCGACTGTCATGGGTACAGCGTATTGAGATGACCGCAGAAGTGGTCGTTATTCTAGGGTTTGGCAGGTCAAAGTGAACTAGTGCTGAGCGATTGAACTAGTACACTCTTGGCAGGCAGCAACCTCACCGGGAGATCGGGGGCCCCATGCCGTCGTCAACGCGGCGACCGGAACCGCCATACCGGCAGATCGTCGCGGAGATCCGTGACCGGATCCTGGCCGGCGACCTGCGGCCCGGAGATCGGGTGCCCTCCATCCGGGAGATCGCCCGGCGATGGGAGGTGGCGGTCGCGACCGCGACCAGGGTGATGGCCACTCTCCGCGACGACGGGCTGGTCGAAACGAAGATCGGCGCCGGCACGGTGGTCAGCGCCCTCGCGGGTCGGAAGCAGCCGGTCGCCGTGACCGCCCCCCCGAGACCACGGCGGGCCGGTGTCCCCAAGCAGGCGCTGAACCGGAGGCGAATTCTCCGCACCGCCGTCGCGATCGCCGACACCGAGGGGCTCGACGCCGTGTCCATGCGGCGGCTCGCGGCCGAGTTCGGTGTCGGTCCGATGTCGCTGTACCGGCACGTTTCGAGCAAGGACGAACTGGTGACGCAGATGACCGACGAGGTCTTCGGTGAACCAGAGCTCCCGGTCCCGGGGCCGGACGGCTGGCGGGCCAAGCTCGAACTGATCTCCCGCCTGCAGTGGGAGCTGTGCCGGCGACACCTCTGGCTGCCCAGGGCCGTCTCGTTCGTTCGCCCGTTGCTGGTGCCCAACGTGATGGCGCACACCGAGTGGACCCTGCGTGCGCTCGACGAGCTTGGACTGCCCATGGCGACACGGATTCGCGAGGCGCTCACGCTGCCCGGACTGGTCCTCACCGTCGCGCTGTCCATGGCGGACGAGGTCGAAGTCGAGCAGGAGACCGGTGTGACGCTCGACCGGTGGTGGCTGACACAGCGGAAGCGGGCCGACGAACTCCTCGACTCCGGCCGATTTCCGCTGCTGGCCACGCTTGCCGGGGAAGAGGTGCCGGACGTGGACGGATTGTTCGAGTACAGCCTCGCGCGCCATCTCGATGGTTTCGCCGCCCTGGTGGAGGATCAGGCCCGAACGCGGCCGTAGTCCTGTTTCGTCGGAGACGCTGAGGCGGCGCGGACCATCAAGGGTGTCGACTCTCTTCAGTCGACTCTCTTCAGGAAACGGCACCTCCGCCGCGGAAGGGCGGCTCCGGATCACGCGGCCCGGGATCACGCGGCCCGGGATCACACCGCCCGGGATCACGCGGGCCGGGATCACGGGGCTCCCAGCAGGGCGATGGCGGACAGGGTGCCCAGGGACAGGACGCTGGAGACGAGGATGGCGTCGCGGGGCAGGTCGGTGGGGCGGCCGTACTCGGCGGCGTACACGTAGGTGTTCTGGGCGGTGGGAAGCCCGGCGAACAGGACGGCCGCGAAGAGCGCCGGGCCGTCGAGGTGGAGAAGGAAACGCCCGGCCAGGAAGGCCACCAGCGGCTGGACCAGCAGTTTGAGCACCACCGCCGGTGTCGTCCCGCGCCAGGAGACGGCCGAGCCGTTCAGGGACATGCCCAGCGAGAAGAGCGCCAGGGGCACCGCGGCGCCGCCGAGGATCTCCAGGGGCTTCAGCGCGAGGTCGGGCAGCCGCCAGCCGAGGGCCGACACGCCCAGGCCGAGGAACGAGGCCACCACGATCGGCGTCCGCAGTGGGGCGAGGAAGGACGCGCGTCCGGCCCCGAGACCGAGGAAGATCAGCGGGGAGACCGTCAGGACCTGGAAGATCAGGACCGACACCACGAACGTCGCGTCGTTCAGGACGTACAGGCCGACGGGGATGCCGAGGTTGCCGGCGTTGACGTAGGCCGACGACATCGCGCCGATCACCCGTTCGGGCAGCTCGCCGCGGAACAGCGCGAGCGCGAGCAGGCCGACGGCGAAGGTGCTGATCGCGAAGGCGAGCAGCGGGCCGGGCTGGATCCGGTCGAGCGGGGTACGGCTGAGCGTGGTGAACAGCACCGCGGGCATCGCGACGGTGAACGCGAACCTTGTCAGCGCCTGCCGGGCGTGGACGCTCGCCCAGCCGAACCGAGCGGACAGCCAGCCGAGCGCGCCGATAAACCATATAGGGATAAATGCCGCGATAACCGACTGCACTCGGCATACCGTAGCCGGGCTCTCGCACTCCCCGGCGAGCCCGGTCGTCTCCGGCTCCCGGCCGCCCGTATCGATCCTCGCGGAAGAGAGGCCGCTTGGTATGACGTGGATGGAGGAATGTTCCCAGCATGCCAAACGTCGGTGACATGGCAGCGCACCCTGTTCGGGTCGTTCGGAGGATGACGCGGCAGGTACGGCGGCTGGCCGAGCGAACGCCGCCGCAGCGGGAGCGCTATGCCGACCTGCTGCGCGCCGTCGCGATCACGGCGGTTGTCATCGGGCACTGGCTGGCGATCTATGTGACCCGCGACGGCAGGGGCTTCCAGGGCGGGAGCATCCTCCAGGTCGCCTCGTGGACCCGTCCGCTGACGTGGCTGTTCCAGGTGATGCCGCTGTTCTTCCTGGTCGGCGGCTTCGCGAACGCCGCGTCCCTCACCTCCCACCTCAGGCGAGGTGGCAACGCCATGGGCTGGGTGCTGGGCCGGACGGCTCGGCTCCTGCGCCCGACGACGATGCTGCTGGGCGGACTGGCGGCGGCGGCTCTGACGGCCAGGGGCCTGGGTGCCGAGCCCGCTCTGATCGGTGTGGCGGTCTGGCTGGCCTCGATCCCGTTGTGGTTCCTGGTCGCCTACGTCGCCGTGATGGTCCTCACCCCGCCGATGTACGCCCTGCATCGGCGTGCGGGCCTGGCCGTGCCGATCATCCTGACGGTCCTGGTCGGCGGGGGTGACCTGGCCCGTCTGGTGCTGAACGTTCCCTACGCGGGCCAGGCGAACTTCCTGCTCGCCTGGCTGGCCGTGCATCAGCTCGGCTTCGCCTGGCAGGACGGGCGCCTGCCGTCCCGGCGGAGCGTGGCTCTGCCGATGGCGGCGGCCGGGTTCGCCGCCCTCGTGCTTCTCACGGTGGTCGGCCCCTATCCGGTCAGCATGGTGGGTTTCGGAGGGGAGAGAGTACGGAACACCTCTCCACCTACGCTGGCCCTCCTGGCTCTGGCCGTCACGCAGACGGGGATCGCCCTGTGGATGCGTGGCCCGGGGAACCGGTGGCTGCGGCGGCTGGGCCCGTGGACCGTCGTCGTGGCGATCAACTCAATGATCATGACGCTTTTTCTCTGGCACATGACCGCCGTCGTGATCGGCGTCATGCTGCTCTACGGAACGGCGGTGATGCCCGACGCCATGCCCGGGTCGGCACTCTGGTTGCTCCTGCGCGTTCCCTGGCTCGCCTGCCTGGCGCTGGTTCTCGCCCTCCTCGTCACACTGTTCGGGGGTTTCGAGCGGCGTGCGGGGCGATGGGCCGCTTCCGTGGGCACGGTGAAAGGCGTGTGGCCGACCGCGCTCACGATCGCCGGGGTCGGTGCCGTGCTCGCCGGGCTTCTGGCCCTCGCTCTGGCCGGGCCGGGCCACCACGGACCGACGGGTCTGCCCGTGAGGGTGCTGGTCGCCTACTTCGGCGGTGTCGCCGCCTTGGGTTTCGTCCGCCGGCGGTACTCGCGTCCGGCGCGGATCGCAGGACGATGAGGACCGGCCGGGCGGCCGGGAACGTTCCCTCACGACGTGCGGTCGCGATCCCTCGCGGGGGCGACGGGGCCCCGCCTCCTCGTGGGGAGGGGCCGGGAAACCGGCCGGGGAACGCCAGGGGACCGGGCGCGGCCTTCCGGCCGCGCCCGGTCGGGGGTCAGCGCCAGGAGTCGGTGCGCGTGGCGGTGCCGCCGGACGGGGTGGTGAAGGAGCGGTTGGGGTCGCTCTCCCAGGTCACCGAGCCGTCGGAGTTCTTCTTGATGTACTTGTACTGGATCGCCGTGCCGGGCGGCAGGTTCACCGTGGCCCTCCAGACCGGGTACGCGGCCGACGACAGGGCGATCGCGTTCGCCGGGTTCCAGGAGCCCAGCTCGGCGACGTTGCCGACGACGAAGACGTTCTGGCCCCAGTTCGTCGTCACGGTCGCGTTGAACGAGGTGGCGACCTGGCCGGGGTTGACCGTCGGTGTCGGGCTGGGGCCGGGGCCCGAGGCGCCGGTGTGGACGGCGACCGCGCCCCTGGCGGGAACGGTCACCGAGGCCGAGCCGCCCGCGCCGACGGTCACCGAGCCGCTTCCCGCGACGTTGGCGTAGGTCCCGGCGGGCAGGCCGGTGGAGAAGGTGCGGGTGACGCTCCCGCCCTCGTTGTTGATCGCGACCCAGCCCTTGGCGCCCCGGCTGAAGGCGATCACGTTGTTGCCGTTGTCGTACCAGTTGCCGACCGAGGTGCCCTGGACGGCGCGGTTGAAGCCGACCATGCCGTTCATCTGGCGGTGGAAGCAGGTCCACTGGCCGTTGCCGCAGTTGGCGTCGGTGGCGAAGCCGCCGCCTGCCGACGGCGGGCCGCTCTCGCTGTTGCTCCAGGTGAACCCGGAGTAGACCCTCGGCGTGCCGTACGGCCAGGCGAGCATGAAGACGTTGGCCAGCCGGTAGGCGTCGCCGTACTTGTAGTTCATGGTCGAGCCGTTGCGCTCGGTGTCGTGGTTGTCGATGAACACCACGGCCTTGTCGCTGGGCACCGACAGGCCCCAGCTCTGCCCGAAGGACTGCAGGTTCCTGATCTGGCCGCCGTTGAACTGCTCCTTGAGCTTGCGCCCGTACACGAACTCGTGCACGTCGCCGATCCCGGTGTACTGGCTCGGCGTGATCACCTCGCCATTGCCCTGGATGACCTCCTGGTGGATGTACGGCGAGCCGGTCAGCTTGCCCTTGATCGCGGCCAGGTCGCCCGGGTCGATGTGCTTGGCGGCGTCGACGCGGAAGCCGTCCACGCCGAGGGAGGTCAGCCTGTTGAGGTAGCCCGCGATCTGGTTGCGGACGTACTCGGAGCCGGTGTCGAGGTCGGACAGGCCGACCAGCTCGCAGTTCTGCACCCGCCAGGCGTCGCCTGTGTAGTCGGAGCCGTTGATCCCGCAGACGGGGGAGTGGAAGTCGGCGGCGGAGTAGAGGCCCGGGTAGTCGTACTTGCCGAAGGTGTAGCCGCCGTAGCTGCTGCTGCCCTGGCCGGTCATGTGGTTGATGACGGCGTCGGCGTGGACCTTGAGCCCGGCGGAGTGGCAGGCGTTCACCATGTTCCTGAGCGCGTTCTCGTCGCCGAACTTGCTGGTGAGGGTGTAGCGGGCGGGCTGGTAGATGTCCCACCAGACCGAGCCGCCCCGGGACATCGAGTCGCTCGGCGGGGAGACCTGCACGGCGGCGTACCCGGCGGGGCCGAGGACGTCGGTGCACTCCCTGGCGACGGAGTTCCAGTTCCAGTTCCACAGTTTGACGATCGGGCCGGGGGTGGGCGGCGCGGCCTGGGCCGGGGCGCTCAGCACGCCGGGCACCAGCACGGCGGCGCTCACCAGAGCGCTTAACGCCGTGGCAATGACGACTCGGTAGGGTTTCACGGTGGGGGGCCTCCAGGATCGATGGACGGGTTCCCTGGCCGGGCCGGGTGCTGCAACACCCGGCCCGGCGGTTCTCGCGGGCTGTGCGGGGAACTCCCTGGGGAGTTCCGTCAGGACTGGACGAAGACGGCGACCGTGCGTGCCGGGACCGTCAGCGTCCCCGTGGCGGGGTCGAACGTCGACTGCTTCACGACGGCGTCGTCGCCGGCCGTCTGGACGGGATGGAGCGTCACCTGGGTGCCCTTCAGCGCGGCGACGGTCTGCGGCCGTGCCTCGGGGCTCGCGTTGAAGACGACGGTGACCGACTTCCAGCGCGGGTCGATCCCCGTGGCGTCCAGGTGCATGGTCACGACACCCGGGGTCTCCGAGGTGCCGCTGGTCGGGAAGGTCAGGCGCTTTTGCACCTCGGCCAGGCTCGCGAGGCCGAAGACGGGCGAGGAGGAGCGGATCCGCAGCAGCTCCCCGTAGCGGGCGCGGGCCGCGCCGATCGCGGCGCAGTCCGGCTTCAGCGCCGGGTTGCCGAGCAGCGGCCTGGCGTACTGCCATTTGTCCTCGTTGTCGGCTTTCGGGGGAAGCCCGGCGCCGAAGCCGTTGCCCGCCGAGCAGTCCCACAGCAGCCGGTTGAACCAGTCGCCCGAGTCGTAGGAGTTGCGGTCGAGCGACTTGGAGCGGAGACGCTCGCTGCCCGCGTGCATGAACGAGGTGCCCTGCCCGAGCACGGCCGTGGCCAGCGAGAGCGACTGCATGCGCACCCGGTCGGCCATGGCGGTCGCCGGTGGCAGCTTGTACGCCAGCGCGTCGAACAGCGTCTCGTTGTCGTGGGCGTCGACGTAGGTGACGACCTCGCCCGGCGAGGCGGTGTACCCGGCGGGGGAGCCGTTGTAGCTCACCTCCGAGCCTTTGACCCGCCTGCCGTCGGAGGCGGTGAAGGTGTAGTCGCGGAGGTTGCCGGCCAGCCCGACCTTGATCAGGTCGTGGTAGTTCAGCAGCCGGGCCCGCTGCTGCGCCTCGTCGCCGTTGGCCGGTGAGCCGTTGGGCGCCCCGGCCAGCCCCGAGCCGAAGCCCTGCACGCGGGGGTCGGCGTCGAACGGGCCGCCGCCGCGCACCGCGTCGCGCAGCCGGTCGCTGAAGGTGCCGATGCCGGTGCCGGCCATGTTCGCCTGGATGGCCTGCTCGAAGCGGGCGCCGTCGGCCACCTCGCCGAAGTTCCAGCCCTCCCCGTACAGGATGATCGACTTTCCGTCGACGCCGTCGCGGGCGACGGTCAGCCTGTCCAGGGCCGCGCGGACCGCGACCATGTTCGCCTTCGGATGGTGGCCCATCAGGTCGAACCTGAAGCCGTCCACCTTGTACTCGCGGGCCCAGGTCACGATGGAGTCGACGACGAGTTTGCCCATCATGGCGTGCTCGGGCGCGGTGTTGGCGCAGCAGGTGGAGGTGGCCACCGTGCCGTCGTCGAGCAGCCGGTGGTAGTAGCCGGGCACGAGGCGGTCGAGCACCGAGGTGGGGTCCTGGCCCGCGGCGTGGGTGTGGTTGTAGACCACGTCCATCACCACCCGCAGCCCGGCCCCGTTCAGCCCGGCGACCATGCCGCGGAACTCCCTGATCCGCGACGACCCGTCGGGCTCCGAGGCGTAGGAGCCCTCGGGCACGGTGTAGTGCAGCGGGTCGTAGCCCCAGTTGAAGGAGTCCTTGGCCGCGGTCTTCGCGACGCAGGCCTGCTGCTCCTCGGAGTCGGGGGGCATCGAGGCCAGGTCGCAGGCGGGTTCGGTCCGGTCCGCCCTGCGATCGGGGACGGTCGCCATGTCGAAGACGGGCAGCAGGTGCACGTGGGTCAGCCCGTCCCCGGCCAGCCCGCGCAGCTCCCTCATCCCCGCCGAGTCGCCGGTGAACGCCGCGTACGTGCCGCGCCTCGCCGCCGGGACGGTCGTGTCGGAGGCGGAGAAGTCGCGCACGTGCAGCTCGTAGATCGACGCCTTCTCCTGGGGGACGGCCCTGGGCTTGGCCAGGGACGGCCAGCCGTCGGGCCGCAGGGCCCTGTCGGACAGGTCGGCCAGCTGGCTGCGACCCGAGCCCGCCGACAGCGACAGGCTGTAGGGGTCGGTCACCTCGTTGGTGACGACCTTCCCCTCGCCGGGCGCGTAGACCGTCACCAGGAAGGTGTAGTAGCGGTCCTTCCAGTCCCGCTGTCCCCGCAGCGACCAGACGCCGGTGTCGTCGTCGCGGCGCATGGGGTGGACGGTGCGGGGCCCGCCGGAGGAGTCGCGGTACAGCGCCAGCTCGACCTTGGCCGCGGTCGGCGCCCAGACCGACAGCCTGGGCGTGCCGCCGCTCCACGAGGGCCCGAGGCCGGCGGTCGCCGCCTTGGGGTACAGGTCGTCGAGCACGCCGGGCAGCTGCACGCCGGTGGCGGCCAGCAGCACGCCCGAGGCGTCGCGCTCGACGGCCACGACCTGGCCGCGGGTGGCCTCGCCCACCAGGTCGGCGTCGCGCGGGTCGACGGTGAACGCGGCGTGCCCGGCCAGGTGCGGCCACTTCGCCTTCTGCGCCTCGGTCAGCGCGCCGGGCGCGAGGCGGACGAGCCTGAGGTCGCCGGTCAGGTCGCCCTTGGCGTAGGCGATGCCGCCCTTGGCGGAGAAGGCCAGGGAGTAGCGGTTCGCGGTGGAGGGGTCGATCTTCCAGGCGACGGTGGCGCGGTCGATCCAGTGCGCCGACGACTTCGACAGGTCGGCGTCGGCGCCGCGCGCCGAGGGCTGGGGCAGCAGGTAGCCCTCGGTGGCCGCGACCCGCCACGCCTCGTGGCCGGTCGACGTCAGGTCCAGCGACTGGTTGTCCGGCAGGTCCTTGGCGTCACCCTTGTGGATGATGTAGTTCACGGTCTTGGCCCCCTCGCTCAGGGGGACGCGGAAGTGAACGCCGAACCCGTCCTCACCCGCGGGCGGCAGCGGCGCGCCCCACTCGGTGGGAGCCGCCACGTCGCCCCACAGGTGAAGTCCCCAGCCGTCGTAGTTCCCGTCCGGCCGGTGGTAATGCAGGATCGCGACGTTCTCGGCCGCCGCCCGGGTCGGGTGGACCTTCGCCACGCCCGAGGTGACGTAGGCGTCGGGCCGCAGCGCCGGGGTGAACGACTGGTCGGGCCCGGGGTCCTTGGTGTCTCCCCTGTGCACGATGAAGTTCGCCGGGGCGGAGGCGTCCTTCAGCGGCACCCTCCAGAACGCGCCGTAGGAGTCGACGCCGTCCGGCGGGCGCGGCGTGGCCCAGTCGGTGGGCACCCCGTCGGCGAGCCCGTCGCCCCACAGGTGAAGCCCCCAGCCGTCGTAGTTCCCGTCCGGGCGGCCGTAGTGGACGGTCGCGTACCCCTGGGCCGCCGCGCGGGACAGGTGTGTCTCGGGTTTCCCCTTCGCCAGCCAGACCTCGCCGTTCCTGGCGGGGTTCACGATCCGGTCGCCGCCGTCCTTCTCGTCACCCTTGTGGGCGATGATCCCGACGCTGGTGGCGCCCGGCTTGAGCTTGATCCAGGCGAAGCGGCCGTAGGCGTCCTCGCCGGTCAGCGGGAGCGGGGTCGCCCACTCGGTCGGGTTCTCCACGTCGCCCCAGACGTGCAGGCCCCAGCCGTCGTAGTCGCCGGCGTTCTCCCGCTGGTAGTGCACGACCAGCCAGTCACGCTTGACCGCGCCGGGCTCCTCGGGGGCGGGCTCGGCGCCGACGGTCGCCTGCGCCACCGCCGAGGCGAACCGGCCCGCGGAGTCCTTCACCACGGCCTTGTACGAGATCTTCGTGCCCGCCGCGAGGCCTCGCAGGTCGTGGAAGACCCGGAAGGCCCGGCCCGAGGGGGTGGCGTTGGGGGCGTCGTCGGTGCCGATCGCCCTCCAGGATCCTTCGCCCACCTTGGCGGCGAAGGTGACCTGGTCGAAGCCGGTGCCGGGCACGGTCGCGACGACCGGGATCCGGCCGTCCTCGGCGGTGCCCCCGATCTCCGTACCGGGCAGGGCGATCGAGACGGCCGGGGCCGAGGCCGGGGCGGCGAGTCTGGCGGGCGCCTTGTAGACGACCGCCGACAGGGCGGGGACGGTGAGCGCCAGCTTCGTGTCCGCGCCCGTGGTGAGCGTGGCGGCGCCCTCGCCGTACACCCTGGTGAAGGCCGCGCCCGCCGAGAAGGTGGGCACGCTCGCGGTGGCGGGTCGCTCGGCGTTGTTGACCGCCACCAGATACTCGACCTGCCGCGCGGCGTCGATCCTGGAGAAGGCGTAGACGCCGCCGGAGACCAGCCGCTCGATCTGGGCGCCGTCGGCCAGGGCCGGGTGGGCGTCGCGCAGCGCGGCCAGGGCGGAGATGCCCCGGTAGAGGGGGTGGGAGGGGACGAAGTTGTCCTTCGCGTGGGTGGAGTCGGTGCCGATCAGGTCGTCGCTCAGGTAGCTCTCGGTCCTGGAGGCGAACATGGACGCGCGGGCGTCCTGGTCGCCGCCCTTGCCGGTGAAGCCCTGCTCGTCGCCGTAGTAGACGACGGGCTGGCCCCGGGTGAGATACATCAGCTCGTGGGCGAGCAGGTCCCTGCGCAGCAGCTCGGAGTCGGGGGCGCCCGGGTTGTCCTGAGAGACGAAACGGCCGATGCGGCCCATGTCGTGGTTGCCGAGGAAGGTCGGCAGCGACGACGCGTTGCCGTCGGCGTCGGTGTGGTGGTCGTCCCCCGCGTACAGCCGGGCCAGCCGGGAGGCGTCGGCCGTGCCGCCGCCGAAGGAGCGGGCGGCCTCCTGGAACGGGAAGTCGAGGGTGGCGTTCATGCCGCCCCGGGTGGAGTAGCGGCTGGTGAAGGAGGGCTCGCCGGAGTAGACCTCGCCGAACATGAAGAACCGCTTGTTGCCGTGCTGGGCCGCGTAGCCGCGCAGGGCCGGGGAGAACCTCTCCCAGAACTCCATGTTCACGTGCTTGGCGGTGTCGATGCGGAAGCCGTCGAGGCCAGTGTCGCGCACCCACGTCTTGTAGATGTCGGTCATGCCCCTGACGACCTCGGGGCGCTCGGTCCACAGGTCGTCGAGGCCGAAGAAGTCGCCGTACTCGTCGTTCTCGCCGCCGCTGAAGGTGGAGTCGCCCCGGTTGTGGTACATCGTCGGGTCGTTCAGCCAGGACGGGGTCTTGACGTTCCTCGGCGCGACCGGCGTGTACGGGAACGAGTCCTTGTCCACCTTCGGGAAGGTGTCCTTGCCCGCGTGGTCGCGGTCGTCGAACGGCACGCCGCCGGTGTCGACGTAGGGGTAGGCGCCCTTGGAGCGGTACGAGTAGGTCTTCTCGGTGTAGTCGACCACGTCGGCCGTGTGGTTGGTGATGATGTCGAAGAAGACCTTCATCCCGCGCCGGTGGGCCTCGCGCACCAGCTCCTTCATCTGGGCGTTGGTCCCCAGGTGCGGGTCGATCCTGGTGAAGTCGGTGATCCAGTAGCCGTGGTATCCGGCCGAGACGTTCGCGCCGGTGCCCTGCACGGGACGGTTCACGAACGCCGGGGTGATCCAGATCGCAGTGCTGCCCAGGTTCTTGACGTAGTCGAGTTTGCCGAGCAGGCCCTTGAGGTCGCCGCCCTGGTAGAAGCCCTTGTGCGTGGGGTCGAAGCCGGTGGCGAGCCGGTCGCCGGACAGGCCGCCCCGGTCGTTGCCGGTGTCGCCGTTGGCGAACCGGTCGGTCATCGCGAAGTAGAAGCGCTCGCGGCTCAGGTCGGTGCGGAGCGCGTCGCGCGCGAGGTCCCTGTCGGAGGGCTCGGCGGTGCGGCTGAGCGCGGACACCACGGGATCGGCGCCGGAGGTCACGTGGCCGGCGGGCCCGCCGTCGCGTGCCCGCGCGGACGCGGGTACGGACAGGGGCGTGGAGGCCGGTACGGAAAAGGTCGCGGACGCGGGGGAGGTGGACGCGGCGGCGGGGAGCGGGGCGGCTGCGAGGGGGGTGGTGATCAGGGCTGCCGCGAGCGCGGCACCCGTCAGAAAGGTCGTTCTCGCGCGCCGTGGGGGGAGCGGCCAGACCACGGGGGGCCTCCACGGGAGTTGTTTCGAGGGTATTGCCCGGAAGTTACTCACTGGGAATGGTCTGTGCAATCCCTTGCGGCAATTTTCTGAATCCCGGCAATTCGGGGGCGTCCGGAAGGGGCCCAATCAAGAGGCCAAAACGTACAAAAGGCGACTTATCGCCCTTGAGGTGACGATATCGCCGCTCGTGGTTCGATCGGAGGATGGTCTGACTCCTCGGTTTTGGGCAGCTTTGTAACGACTTTGCAGACTCTTGCAGAAACTTCTTCCAATGAGGTTCGCGTCGGCGTAACGTCCGGCGTACTCCAGACCCGGCCGGACGGCTCTTCGGTCCGGCCGCCCCCTTGAACACGAGGAGAAGAACATGCGGCGAGCCTTCTCGGCCGCGACGATTGTCGCGGCCCTCGCCCTGGCGGTCTCCGCCTGTGGTGGCGGTGACGCCGGTACGGCGGCCCCCGCCCAGCCCGCTGCGACGGACCCGTCGAAGATCAGCGGTGAGATCACCTGGTGGGACACCGTCAGGCCCGACAGCGAGGGCCCGACGTTCCAGGCGCTCATCAAGGAGTTCCAGGCGAAGTACCCGGGCATCAAGGTCAAGTACGTCAACGTCCCCTCCGACCAGGCACAGAACCAGTTCCAGACGGCGGCGCAGGCGGGCGCGGGGGCCCCGGACGTGATCCGCTCCGAGGTCGCCTGGACCTCCCAGTTCGCCTCGCTCGGCTACCTCCAGCCGCTGGAGGGCACGCGCGCCGTGGAGAACGAGTCGGACTTCCTGCCGGGGCCGCTGAGCAGCACCAAGTACAACGGCAAGACGTACGCCGTCCCGCAGGTCACCGACACCCTCGCGCTCATCTACAACAAGCGGCTCCTGGCGGAGGCCGGGCACGAGAAGGCCCCCGCCACGCTGGAGGAGCTCAAGAAGGCCGCGCTCGACGTCAAGGAGAAGACCGGGGCCAGCGGCCTCGCGCTCAACGTCGACTCCTACTTCCTGCTGCCCTTCATGTACGGCGAGGGCGGTGACCTCCTCGACGTGCAGAACAAGAAGATCACCGTCAACTCCCCGGCGAACGTGAAGGCCATGGCCGCCGTCTCCGACCTGATCACCTCCGGTGCCGCGCCCAAGCCCGCGATCCAGGACAGCTACGCCAACGCGATGACCGCCCTCAAGGACGGCAAGACCGCGATGATCTACAACGGCCCGTGGGCGCTGTCGGAGATCTACCAGGGCAAGGAGTTCAAGGACAAGGAGAACCTGGGCATCGCGCCCGTCCCGGCGGGCTCGGTCAAGGCCGGGGCCCCCACCGGTGGCTGGAACCTGGCCATCTACGCCGGTTCCAAGAACCTGGACGCCTCCTACGAGTTCGTCCGTTTCATGAGCACCCCCGAGTCCCAGGCCAAGGTCGCCAAGGAGATCAGCCTCCTGCCGACCCGCGTCTCCGCGTACGACAACCCCGACGTGCAGGCCAACAAGGACGTCTCCGTCTTCAAGCCCATCATGGAGACCGCGACCGCGCGGCCGTGGATCCCCGAGGGCGGCCAGCTCTTCCAGCCGCTCCTCGAGGGCTACCAGTCGCTGGTCGGCGGCACGGCGACCCCCGAGGACATGCTCAAGAAGGTCGACGGCCAGTACCGAGGCATCTTCAAGGACTGGAGCTGATCCGTGGCGCTCTCGACTGGGCGTGTGAACAGCACGGCCAGGGACCGGGCCGCGGGTGCCGGCGGCGCCCGCGGCCGGGGCCGCCCCCCGGGCGGCCCGTTCCGGCGGGCGCTGGGCAGGCACTGGTACGCCTGGGCCATGGTCGCCCCGGTGATCCTGGTGACCGGCCTGCTGGTCGGCTGGCCGCTGGCCAGGGGCGTCTACCTGTCGCTGACCGACGCCACCGAGGCCAACATCGGCCGGACGATCGGCGTCAACGTCATCCCCTCGACCTACGAGTTCGTCTGGTTCGACAACTACGTCGCGATCCTGACCAGCGGATTGTTCTGGGAGAAGCTGACCTGGACGGTCGTGTGGACCGTCGTCTGCGTGGCGTTCCACTACGGGCTCGGGCTCGGCCTGGCCCTGCTGCTCAACCGCAAGGTCAGGTTCCGCTCCGCCTACCGGTTGCTGCTCATCCTGCCGTGGGCGATCCCGGGCTTCGTCTCGGCGTTCATCTGGCGCTACCTCTACAACAGCGACTTCGGCGTGATCAACGCGATGCTCAGGGCCGCGGGCCTGGGAGCGGTCGGCTGGCTCGACGACCCGACCACGGCGAAGATCGCGGTCATCGCGGTCAACGTCTGGATGGGCGTGCCGTTCATGATGGTCGCCGTGCTGGGCGGGCTCCAGTCGATCCCCGGTGAGCTGTACGAGGCGGCCGAGGTGGACGGCGCCACGCCGTGGCAGCGCTTCCGCTTCATCACGGTTCCCGGCCTGCGCACCGTGTCGAGCACGGTCGTCCTTCTGGGCACGATCTGGACGTTCAACATGTTCCCGGTGATCTATCTGATCAGCGGGGGAGGTCCGGGCAGCTCCACCGAGATCCTGGTCACCTACGCCTTCCGTGAGGCCTTCACCGGCGTCCGCAACTACTCCAACTCCGCGGCATGGGGAGTGATCATCCTCCTGCTCCTCGTCGTGCTGGCCGTGGTCTACCGGCGCTCGCTGCGCAAGCAAGGGGAGGTCTGGTGACCACCGGCACCGTTGAAACCGCCAGGACCGGGCGCGCCCGGGGGCGCGGGGAACGCGGCGTGGGGAAGTCGATCCTGCTGCACGCGACCCTGCTGGCCGCGGTCGCCGTCTCGCTGTTCCCGATCGTCTGGCTGGTCCTGACCTCGCTCAAGCCGCGCGACGGCTGGCTCTCCAGCGAGCTGGAGATCTTCAACCAGCCCTCGCTGGACAACTACGTCCGGGTGCTGACCGAGACGCGGTTCCCGACCTGGCTGCTCAACTCGGTGATCGTCGCCGGGCTGACCACGGTCATCGGCGTCTTCCTGGCCTCCACGACCGGGTACGCGGTCAGCCGCTTCCGCTTCCCCGGCTACCGCGGGGTGATGTGGATGCTGTTGGTCATCCAGATGTTCCCGGTGGCGATCCTGATCGTCCCCCTCTACAACCTGATGGCGGGCCTCGGGCTGCTCAACCAGATCCCCGGCCTGGTCATCGCCTACATGACGGTGGCGGTGCCGTTCTGCGCGTGGATGATGAAGAGCTACTTCGACTCCATCCCGCGTGAGATCGACCAGGCGGGACTGGTCGACGGCCTGACGCCGTTCGGCGCGTTCTGGCGGGTCATCCTGCCGCTGGCCAGGCCGAGCCTGGCGGTCACCGCGTTCTACTCGTTCATGACCGCCTGGGGCGAGGTGGCCTACGCCACCGTGTTCATGTCGCAGGAGGAGAAGCGCACGCTCGGCATCGGGCTCCAGCAGTTCGTCGGCCAGCACTGGTCGGACTGGGGCCTGCTCACGGCCGCGGCGGTGCTGATCGCGGTTCCGGCGGCGGTCGTCTTCCTGCTCGTCCAGCGGCATCTGGTCACCGGGCTTACCGCCGGTGCCACGAAGTCGTAACACCACCGTGCTATTACGTCCTGATATGTCATCTGATCGGGGGATTTAATATGACCGAGCTTGTCCGGGCGGACCGTGGTGCCGGGACCGTCACCCGATGGTGGCGCGACGCGGTGATCTACCAGGTCTACGTGCGAAGCTTCGCCGACGGCAACGGCGACGGCGTGGGGGACCTGCTCGGCGTGCGCGGCAGGCTCCCGTACCTGGCGGATCTCGGGGTCGACGCGGTCTGGCTCACCCCGTTCTTCACCTCGCCGATGGCCGACTTCGGCTACGACGTGGCCGACTACCGGGACGTGGACCCGATCTTCGGGTCGCTGGCCGACGCCGGGGCGCTGATCGACGACGCGCACCGGCACGGCCTGCGCGTCATCGTGGACGTGGTGCCCAACCACACCTCCGACCGGCACGCCTGGTTCCTGGAGGCCCTGGCGGCGCCCCCCGGAGACCCCGCGCGGGAGCGCTACATCTTCCGCCCCGGCCGGGGCGCCGGCGGGGAGCTGCCGCCCAACGACTGGGAGTCGGTCTTCGGCGGTCCCGCGTGGACCCGGCTGCCCGGCGGCGAGTGGTACCTCCACCTGTTCGCGCCCCAGCAGCCCGACCTCAACTGGGAGAACCCCGAGGTCCACGCGGAGTTCGAGTCGATCCTGCGGTTCTGGCTCGACATGGGCGTGGACGGCTTCCGCGTCGACGTCGCCCACGGCATGGTCAAGGCGGACGGCCTGCCCGACGTCGGCCACGCCGACCAGGTCCGGATGATCGGCACCGAGGTGGTGCCGTTCTTCGACCAGGACGGCGTGCACGAGATCCACCGCGCCTGGCGCAAACTGCTCGACTCCTACCCCGGGGAGCGGATCGGCGTCGCCGAGGCGTGGGCACCGTCCTCGCAGCGGCTGGCCAACTACGTCCGCCCCGACGAGATGCACCAGGCGTTCAACTTCCACTTCCTCAACGCCCCCTGGGAGGCCGCCGGGTTCCGCGCGGTCATCCAGGAGTCGCTGACGACGGCCGGGCTGGTCGGCGCGCCCTCCACCTGGGTGCTGTCCAACCACGACGTCAAGCGCCACCTCACCCGGTACGGCGGCGGCGAGGTCGGCCTGCGCCGCTCCCGCGCCGCGGCCCTGCTGACGCTCTCCCTGCCCGGCTCGGCCTACGTCTACCAGGGCGAGGAGCTCGGGCTGCCCGAGGTCCTCGATCTGCCGGAGGAGTTCCTGCGCGACCCGCAGCGCCTGCGCAACCCCGACGACGGCCGCGACGGCTGCCGGGTGCCGATCCCGTGGGCCGACGGCGAGCCGCACTTCGGCTTCAGCCTGCCCGGTACCGAGGGGACGTGGCTGCCCATGCCGCCCTCCTGGGGGCCGCTCAGCGTCGCGTCCCAGCTCGGCGACCCGGCCTCCACGCTGAACCTCTACCGGGAGGCGCTGCGGATCAGGCGCGAGCGCCGTTCCTTCGACGACGCCCCGCTGACCTGGATCGACTCCCCGGAGGGCACCCTGGCCTTCGCCAGGGGCGACGGGTTCGCCTGCACGGTCAACCTCACCGGCGAGCCCGTGGAACTGCCCGCTCCCGGGCGGATCCTGCTGGCCAGCACGGAGACGGTTGTGACGGGCGGCCTGGTGCGGCTCGCCCCCGACTCCGCCGTCTGGTGGGAACCCGATGTCGCATAGCACCGGGCAGCTCGGCCCCGGCGGTCCTGGCGCCGGCGGCACCGGCAACGGCACCGCCAGGCTGACCGACATCGCGGCGCAGGCCGGGGTCAGCGAGGCCACGGTCAGCCGGGTGCTCAACGGCAAGCCGGGCGTGTCCGCCCTCACCCGGCAGGCGGTGCTGACGGCTCTCGACCTGATGGGGTACGAGCGCCCGCAGCGGCTGCGCCAGCGCAGCAACGGGCTGATCGGCCTGGTCACCCCCGAGCTGGACAACCCGATCTTCCCGGCGTTCGCCCAGGCCTTCGAGAAGACGCTCACCCAGCACGGCTACACCCCCGTGCTCTGCACCCAGCTGCCCGGCGGGGCGGTCGAGGACGAGTTCACCGAGATCCTGGTGGAGCGCGGGGTCAGCGGCATCATCTTCGTCTCCGGGCTGCACGCCGACATCACCGCGCGCTCGGACCGCTACACCCAGCTGATCGGGCAGGGCGTGCCGATCGTCCTGCTCAACGGGCACGCCGCCGACGTGCCCGCCCCGTTCATCTCCCCCGACGACCGGGCCGCGGCCCGGCTGGCCGTCCAGCACCTGGCCGATCTGGGACACGAGCGCATCGGCCTGGCCGTCGGCCCCGGCCGGTTCGTACCGGTGATCAGGAAGATCGAGGGCTACCGGCAGGCCATGTCCCAGCTGCTCGGCGTCACCGACGTCGACGGGCTGATCTCGCACTCGCTGTTCTCGGTGGAGGGCGGCCAGGTCGCGGCGGCGCAGCTGCTGGCACGCGGCTGCACGGGGATCGTGTGCGCCTCGGACCTGATGGCGCTGGGTGCGATCAGGGCCTGCCGCGACCGCGGGCTCTCCGTACCGGGGGAGGTGTCGGTGGTGGGGTTCGACGACTCGCCGCTGATCGCGTTCACCGACCCGCCGCTGACCACCGTGCGCCAGCCCGTGCAGCCGATGGTCACCGCCGCCGTGCACACCCTCCTGGAGGCCGTCGCGGGCGCGCCCGGCCAGCACTCCGAGCTGATCTTCCAGCCGGAACTCATCGTGCGGGGCTCGACGGGTTCGGGCCCCAAGATCGTTCGCTGAGCGTCCCCGCCCGCTGACATTTCGCGACGATCCATTTCTGCCACCGTCACGGGCTTCCCCGGCGTGCCCGGCCCTCCCTATACTCCGATCCTCACCGCGAAGACCGCCGCAGCCGCCGGTCCTCCGGAACGCCGTGAGGACCGCAGCCGCCGGTCCTCCGGAACACCGCGAAGACCGTAGCCGCCGGTCTTTCCGGGCACCGCGAAGACCGCCAGAGCCGCCGGTCCTCTCGAACATCGCGAAGGCCGTCAGAGCCGCCGGTTCTTCCGCTCGGCATGTGCTTGATCCGGGCCGCCCGCGGTCCGGGACCTCACCGTTGTTCGATCCGTCGATCTCGCGCGCCCGCCCCAGGAGGCCGGTTTGAGTGTGCACGATACCGCCCAGATCGCCATGACCGTCGATCCTTCCTCCCGGTCCATCTTCCCGATCCCCGGCCGCGTGGGCACGCCCTCGCGCCGCGAAGCGGAGCAGGAGACACCGTGAAGGACGTTTCCCACTTATCCGGCGGCCCGAGCCGCCACGAGCCCTACAGCACCTCCTCGACCTCCTCCACCCCCGCCACCCCCGCGGACCGGGTCGCGCGGGCCGCGGTCGTCGGGGCGGGCCCCGCGGGGTCGCTGCTCGCCATCCTTCTCGCCCGGCGCGGCCACCCGGTCGACGTCTACGACATGCGTCCCGACCCGCGCGACGGCAAGGGCGACGGCGAGGGACGCTCGATCAACCTGGGCCTGTCGGCCCGGGGCATCCGCGCCCTGCGGCACGTCGGCCTCTGGAACGCTCTCGGGGACCGGCTCGTGCCCATGCGGGGACGCATGATCCACCGTCCGGACAGGCCCGCGACCTTCCAGGCGTACGGCACCGACCCGGGGGAGATCCTCTACTCGGTCCGCAGGGACGAGCTGACCACCCTCCTCGTCGAGCGTGCCGCGGAACACGAGGGGGTCAGGCACCTCTTCGGCGTCCGCTGCGCGGGAGTCGACCGTGAGAGCGGGGAACTGACCCTGGCCGACGCGATCACCGGGGAGACGCGCGGGGCCGGCGCGGACTTCGTGGTCGGCGCGGATGGAGCGTTCTCCGCCGTACGCGCCGCCATGCAGCGGGGGCTCGCCGCCGACTACCGCCAGGAGTTCCTCGAATGGGGGTACAAGGAACTCACGATCCCCGCGGCCCCCGGTGGCGGCTCCCGCGTCCCGTTGCACGCTCTGCACGTCTGGCCCGGCGAGAACGCCCTGATCGTCGCCCATCCCAACGTGGACGGCTCGCTGACCGCGACGCTCTTCCTGCCGCACTCCGGCGCCCCCGGCTTCGCCGAACTCGCCGAGGAGCGCGACGTGATCGGCTTCTTCCGGCGGGTGTTCCCGAGCGTGGTGGAACTCGTGCCCGACCTGGCCGCGCAGTACGCCGCCAACCCGGTCGGGAACCTGGTGACCATCCGCACCTCGCGCTGGAGGCACGCCGACCGGGTGGTCCTGGCGGGCGACGCCGCCCACGCGGTCTACCCGTTCTACGGCCAGGGCATGAACTCGGCCCTGGAGGACTGCCTGGTGCTCGACGGCTGCCTCGCCCGGCACCCCGGCGACCGCGCGGCCGCGTTCGACGAGTATCAACGGCTGCGCAAACCGCACACCGACATCCTCGCCGACCTGTCGGAGCGGAACTTCGCCGACCTGCGCGACGGCACCCGGTCACCGCTGCGGCTGGCCCGCAGGCAGGCCGACCTCGCGCTGAACCGCGCCTTCCCCACCCTGTGGCGGCCGCTCTACACCATGGTCTCGCACACCGACATGCCCTACGGCGAGGCGTTGCGCCGAGCCCGCCGGCAGGACCGCGTGCTGCGCTGGTCGGGCGCGGCACTGGCCGCGGGAGCCGCCCTCGCGGCCGTACGGATCAGCTCTTCCCCGCGAAGGACGTCCCCGTGATCGTGCACCCCGACGACCCGTCGCTCCGCCTGATCGAGGTCGCGGACCTCGACGCCCCGTCCCCGCCGCCCGAGGTCCTCGCCCACGGGGACGCGCTGCGCGCCGTCGTGGACTGGGCCGAGACCTACCTGTGCCGCCCCCACCCCGACCTCGGCCGCAACGGCCCGGTCTGCCCGTACGCCCAGGGCTCGCTGAGCAGGAACAGGTTCTACCTCGCGGTGCCCGAAGCGGGACCTCGCGCCGTCGAGACCGTCGAGGACGTCGTCGCCGCGGTGGAGCCGTACCGGGCCTGGTTCACCGGGCTCGCGCCGCTGGACGGGCCCGAGGCCGTGTTCACCACGATCCTGCTGCTCCTTCCCGGCCTCGGCGACCGCCTGGCGCTCGTCGACGGCGCGCAGAACGCGCTGAAGGAAGGCTTCGTCGAGGAGGGCCTGATGATCGGGGAGTTCCACGACGGGCCGCCCGACAAGCCGGGGCTGTGGAACCCGTTGCTGCGTCCCCTGGCCGGTCCCGTGCCGCTGCTCGCGATCCGCCACATGGTCGCCACGGACCTCCCCTTCCTGTGGGGAGACCCGGCCCACCGCCGCGCGTACCTGACCCGGTTCGAGGGCAGGGTGCCCGCCCACCTGCGGGAGATCGTCATGGAGACCATCATGGAAGGGGTGGAGTGATGCCGGCCGCGCGCCGCGACCCCGCGGCGCCCATCCCGCTCACCCCCGCCCAGGCGCGCCTGTGGTTCCTCGACCAGGCCGGGCCCGGCGGGGCCTCCTACGTCTGCTGGACCTTCCAGCGCCTCGTCGGGCCGCTCGACACGGACGCGCTGCGCGCGGCCTTCACCACCGTCGTGGGCCGGCACGAGGCGCTGCGCCTGGTCATCGTCGAGGGACCCGCCCAGGTGGTACGGGAGAGCGGGCCGGAACTGCGGGTGGTGGACGCGCCCGACGAGGATCGGGCGCGCGACATCGTCAGGGACGTGCTCTCACGCAGGTTCACCCTCGACGGCGCCCCGCTGCACCGGGCCGTACTGATCAGGGTCGCGGCCGAGGAGCACATCCTGAGCTGGTGCCTGCACCACATCATGTGCGACGCGCCCTCGCTCGGCATCCTGGAGGAGGACCTCTGGGCCCACTACCGGGTCCTGGTCGACGGCGGGGAGCCGCCGGGGCCGGTCTCCGCCCAGTTCCCCGACTACGCCGCCTGGCTCGCCGGGCCGGGAGCGGCGGGGCACGAGGCGGGACGGGAGCACTGGCGCGAGCACCTGTCCGGCGCGCCCGCCGTCACCACCCTCCCCCAGGACCGGGCCCGGCCTCGCGAACCCGTACTGGGCGGGGCCCGCAGGTCCCTGCGCCTGCCCGACCCCCTGGTGTCGGACCTGTACGCCCTCGTCAAGGCGCGGCGCTGCACCCTGTTCGTCATCGCGATGTCGGCGATGACCGCCACTCTGGCCAGGCACTCCGACGAGGAGGACGTGGTCGTCGGGACCGCCCTGGTCAACCGGCACCTGATCGAGCTGGAGGGCTCGGTCGGCTGCTACATCAACCTCATCCCGGTACGGACGGACCTGCGGGCCGACCCCACCCTGGCCGAGCTCCTGCGCGCCGTGCGCGGCTCGGTCATCAGGGGGCTCGGCCACCAGGCGACGCCGTTCGAGGAGATCGCCGAGCTGGCCGGGGCGCCCCGGGACCTGCGCAGGAACCCCGTCTTCCAGACGCTGCTCGTCATGGGGGAGGGGGGACGGTCCACCGAGCGGGCGGCGAACCTCACCACGGAGACGTGGGAACTCGATGAATCGTCCCCCGGCGCCCGTTTCGACCTGACCCTCGTCGTGAGCGTGAGCGAGAGAGGGATCGAGCTGCACGCCGACTACTCCGCCGACCTCTACGACGAGGGCACCGTCGACCGGTTCCTGCGCCACGTCGTCGTCTTCCTGTCCGCCTTCACCGCCACGCCGGACCTGCGGGTCTGGCAGATCCCGCTCCACGACGAGGTTCACAACGAGGTCCACGGCGAGGTCCGCAACGGGGTCCACGACGAGGTCCACGCCGGTACGCCGGGCGCCTCCGCCTCGCCCGGCGGCCTTCCACGGGGCGAGGAGTACAGCTCCGCCTCCCCGGGCGATGGACCGGCGCCTCACGCTCCCCGGTCCGCGGGGGACTTCACGGCGGTCCACGATCTCATCGCCCGGCGGGCGGCCGAGGCACCCGGCGCTCCCGCGCTGGTCTCCGAGACGGGGACGATCGGCTACGGCGAGCTGGAACGCCGTTCGGCGCGGCTGGCGGCGCGGCTGCGGGAGGCGGGCGCGCGGCGCGAATCCGTCGTCGCCATCGTCCTGCCGAACGGCGAGGACGCCGTGGTCGCCCTGCTCGCCGCGTTGAAGGCGGGTGCCGCCTACCTGCCGCTCAACCCGGCCGACCCGCCGGACAGGATCTCCGGGATACTCCTGGAGGCCGGGGCGGTCGCCGCCGTCACCTCCGACGGGCACCGCGACGCGCTCGCGGGCTACCCGGGCACGGTTCTCATCGCCGGGGACGTCGGCGACGTCGATGGCGGGGGGCGCGGGGAGGCCCGGGGCCCCGGACGTCTCGCAGGTGACCCCGGTGACGTGGGTGGTCCGGATCGCACGGGCGCTCTCGGCGACGTGGGCGGCTCCGGCGGCCCCGGTGGGGTGCCGCCCGCGGGACCGGAGGACCTCGCGTACGTGATCTACACGTCGGGGTCCACGGGGCGGCCCAAGGGGGTGATGGTGACCCACGGGACACTCGCCCGGCTGACCGAGTCGTTCCGTACCGTCCACGGGTTCGGGCCCGGCGGGCGGGTGCTGATGCTGCCGCCGCTGACCTTCGACGCCTCGGTGGGGGACGTGTTCCCCGCCCTGTGCTCGGGGGCCGCCGTCGTGCTGCACCCCGACCCCGCCCTGCTCGACGGGCCGGAGCTGGTGCGCTTCTGCGCGCGGCACGGCGTGACCGCGGTCGACACCGCGGCCTCCCTGTGGCGCGGGTGGGCGGCCGTGCTGGCACCCGGAACGGTACCCGCGAACTGGCCGGTCACCACGATGATGGTCGGGGGAGAGCGGGTACCGCTCTGGGCGGTCCGCGCCTGGGCCGCCGCCACCGGCGGCCGGGTCGAGCTGTTCAACCACTACGGCCCGACCGAGGCGACCGTGTGCGCCACGGTGCACCGCACCCGCGACGGCGCCGAGGCGGCCGGGCGGGAACACCTGCCGATCGGGCGCCCCCTGCCGCACGTCCGCGCGTACGTCCTCGACCGCAGGGGCGGCCTGGCGCCCACCGGCACGCCGGGCGAGCTCCACCTGGGCGGTGACTGCCTGGCCCGGGGCTACGTCGCCCGGCCGGAGGAGACCGCGGCGCGGTTCGTCCGCGACCCCCACGCCGGGCGCGAGGGGGCTCGCATGTACCGGACCGGGGACCTGGCCAGATACCTGCCCGACGGGACGCTGGAGTTCCTCGGGCGGGCCGACCGGCAGCTGAAGGTCAACGGCTACCGGATCGAGCCCGCCGAGATCGAGTCCGCCGTCGTGGCGCACCCGGGGGTGCGGGACGCGGCCGTCGTGGCCTCCCCCGAGGGGGACAGGCTCATCGGCTACGTGGCGCCGCGCACCGCCGACTCCGAGGAACTGCGGGGCTTCCTGCGCGAGCGGCTGCCCCGGCACATGGTGCCCGCCGTGCTCGTCCCGCTCGACGAGATACCGCGCACGCCGCACGGGAAGATCGACACCGGGCGGCTCCCGGCCGCCTCGCGGGACGCGCCCGGGTACGTTCCGCCGCGCGGCCCGCTGGAGACGGCGCTGGCCGGGGTGTGGGCCCGGGTACTCGACCTTCCCCGGGTGGGGCGCCACGACAACTTCTTCGCCCTCGGCGGGTCCTCGCTGCTGGCCGCCAGGGTGCTCGGCGAGGTCCGCAAGGACGCCGGGGTCGAGATCTCCCTGGGTGGCCTCTTCGAGGCGGCCGACCTGGCGGAACTCGCCGCCTTGGCGGTCACGCCGGAACCGGCCCTCGGCGACGACGACCTGAGGACGCTGGCGGTGCTGCCCGGCGACGTGCGCGACGCCCTCGGCCCGGCGCGCGAGGTGGCGGGGGACGAGCGCGAGGCGTCCGGTCCCGTGCCCGGCGTAGCGGGGAACGCGCGTGGCGTGCCCGGCGCGCCGGGCACCCTCGGCTCGATCGGCTCCGCGCCGGGCGGGGCGACGGCGGAGTGGCCCCGGCGGGTGCTGCTGACGGGGGCGACGGGCCTCCTCGGGGCACACCTGCTGGCCGAGCTGCTCGACCGGGGCGTTCCCGAGGTGACGTGCCTGGTCAGAGCCGAGGACGAGCATGCCGCCGCCGACCGGGTCCGTGAGGTCCTGACCCGGTACGGCCTCTGGAGACCCGGCCACCGGGAAAGGGTCACCGGCCTGGCCGGGGACCTGACGGCGTCCCGGCTGGGGCTGGAACCCGACGTCTACGACGCCGTGGCGGAGGGGGTCGACCTGATCTGCCACGCCGGGCGGATCGTCAACTTCGTCCAGCCGTACCGGATGCTCGGCCCGGTGAACGTCGGCGGGACCGTCGAGATGGTCCGGCTGGCCGCGCACCTGCGGCCGACCCCGCTGCACACCGTCTCCACCCTCGGCGTCTATCTCGGCTGGGCGGGCAGGGAGCGCCCGATCACCGAGGACGAGGCCCCGGACGACCCGGCCGGGCTGGACTCCCCGTACTACCAGAGCAGGTGGGTCGCCGACGCGGCGGCGCGGCAGGCCCGCGAGCACGGCCTGCCGGTGACGGTCCACCGGCCCGCGAGGGTCGGCGGCCACAGCCTCACCGGCAGGGGCGACCCCGGAGACTACTTCAACCGGCTGCTCACCACGTTCGTCCAGCTCCGCATGGTGCCCGACATCCCCGTCACCGAGGACGTCATCCCCGTCGACCACCTCGCGGCCGCCATCGCCGCGAGGCTCCTGGACCCGGGGTCGGCGGGGCGCGACTTCCACTACTTCGACGCCGAGGGGATCACCTACCGGCAGATGGCGGAGGCCCTGCTCGATCACGGGTACGACGTCGAGCCGGTCCCCTGGGAGCGCTGGCGGGCGGAGATCCTGCGGCGCTCCGCCGAGGGCGAGCCGGTCGCCATGGGGCCGTTCGCCGCCGATCTGGGCGAGAAGCCGCCGGGGCCGCGCGGACCGCGGTTCGACTGCTCGTTCACCTGCCCGCCGCCCGGCTCCGCCCTGATCGGACGCTATCTCGCGTTCCTCGGAACCTCGTCCCCCGGGATTCTTCCCGGAGCGTCTCCGGGGACGCCCTTCGAAACCTCCCCCGAGACGTCCGCCGGGACGTCTCCTGAAATGTCCGCGGAAGGAGGGCTCCGTTGAGAGCCGACGCGCTCAGGTTCGCCGGTATCTGGTCCGCCGAGCTGGTGTCGGTGATCGGTTCCAGCCTCACCGGTTTCGTGCTCAGCGTCTGGGTCTACCAGGAGTCCGGATCCGAGACCCAGTTCGCTCTCACCCTGCTCTGCGCCACGCTGCCCGGCATCCTCATCACCCCCTTCTCCGGGGTGATCGTCGACCGCTTCGACAGGAAGCGGGTGCTCGTGCTGAGCGACTGCGGGGCGGCGCTGTCGACGGCCGCGCTGCTGCTGATCGTCCAGGCGCAGAGCCTGGCCGTGTGGCACGTCTACGTCGCCACCGCGGTCGGCGCGATCTGCGGGACCTTCCACCTCACCGTCTACCAGGCGATGACGCCGCTTTTGGTCCCCGAACGCCACCTGGGACGGGCCAACGGGCTGATGCAGGCCACCTGGGGGCTGCAGATCGCGGCCCCGGTGGCGGCGGGGACGCTGCTGGAGGTGGTGGGACTGCGCGGGGTGCTCCTGCTGGACCTGCTGTCGTTCGCCGTCGCGACGGTCGTGGTCCTGGCGACCCGGCTGCCCCGGTCGGTCACCCGGCCCGAGACCGTGGCGAGCCCGCCGTCGCTGGGCAGCGACCTGCTCTTCGGGCTGCGGCACCTGCGCTCCCACGGACTGTTCCCCCTGCTGGCGGTCTTCGCCGCGTTCAACCTCGTGTTCGCCGTCGCGGGGGTGCTGATCCGCCCGCTCATCCTGTCGTTCACCGGGCCCGCCACGCTCGGGGTGCTGGTGTTCGCCGGCGGGGCGGGACTGTTCGCGGGAAGCCTGGTCATGGGGCTGTGGGGAGGACCGCGCCGCAGGATCACCGGGATGAGCCTCTTCATGGCGGCGGGCGGGCTCGCCCTGGCCGCGCACGGTCTCTCCCCCTCGGTGGCGCTCATCGCGGTGGTCGCCCCCGCGTTCCTGTTCGTCCTGCCGGTCGTCAACGGCTGTGTGATGACGGTCCTGCAGCTCAAGACGGAGGCCGGGGCGCTCGGCCGGGTTCTCGCCACGGCGCGCACCCTGGGACAGTGCGCGATGCCCATCGCCTACCTGAGCGCCGCGCCCGCCGCGGAGCATCTCACCGGCCCCCTGCTGATGCCCGGCGGCGCCCTCGCCGGGAGCGTCGGGGAACTGATCGGGACGGGCCCCGGCAGGGGTACCGCCCTGGTCTTCCTGATCGACGGGCTCCTGCTCGTCGCGCTCGCGGTCACGACCTTCGTCCTTCCCCGGCTCCGCCGCCTCGAGCGCGAGATTCCCGACGCGCCCAGGACGGACACCGCCCCCGCCCCGGTCTCCTGACCCCTCCCACCCCCACGAACCCGCGACCCTGACGAACGAGGTCCGATGCCGCTGCACCTGACACCCGAGGACGCCCACCGCTACCTGGAGAGCGGAGAGGCGCCCGGCCCCCATCTCGACGTGATCGGCGCCATGTCGGCGCACGCCGCCGCGGCCGGGCTCCGGCTCGGCCTCTTCGAGGCCCTGGCGGACGGGCCCAGAGACCTGCCCGAGCTGGCCGACGGGCTCGGCGCCGACCGGGACGGCCTGCGCGTCCTGCTCGGCGCCCTCGCCGCGACCGGGTACGTGACGTCCGAGCCCGGTGGGTACGCGCTGACCGCCGTGTCCCGCCCGCTGCTCGGCGGGTACGGCAACATGCTGCTGTTCTGGCAGGAGGTCATGGCCGGGCTCTGGGGCGGGCTGGAGGAGTCGGTGCGCTCCGGCAAGCGCGGCGCGGACTTCTACACCTGGCTGGCCGGGCGTCCCGAGGTGCTGGCCCGCTTCCAGCGGATGCTCCAGGACCAGGCGGGGTGGCTGGGGGAGGAGATCGCCGCCGTCGTCCCCCTGCCGGACGGCGCCTCCCGGCTGCTCGACCTGGGGGGCGGGCACGCCCGCTACAGCATCGCCTACTGCCGCGACCGGCCGGATCTGCGCGCCACCGTCGTCGACCTGCCCTCGGGGCTCGAGGCGGGCCGCTCGGCGGTGGCCTCGGAGGGAATGGCCGACCGCGTCACCCTCCTCGCCGGGGACATCCTGGGCGATCTCTCCTACCGGGACCAGGACGCCGTGCTGCTGTTCAACCTGCTGCACGGCTTCGGCGAGGAGCAGGCCTCGGCCCTGCTGCGGGCCGCGACGCGCACGCTGCGCCCCGGCGGGGTCGCGCTGGTGCTCGACAGGGCTCCCGGCCATCCGGGGGACGCGGCGGCGCGGGCGTTCACCCCGCTCTTCGAGCTCAACCTGCACCACACCCAGGGCGGGCGCCTGTACTCCCCGGAGACGGTCACCCGGTGGCTCGCCGAGGCCGGTTGTCACGAACCGAGGGAGTACGCGCTGACGCGCTCCCCGGCTCACTTCCTGACCGCCGCCACCAGGCGATGAGCCGCGCGGGCGGCGACCGCGGAGGCCGGCCTTCCCCGGCTTCGCGCGCCGCCCTCCCGGCTCCCCGCCCCGCCTCCCGCGCCCGCGGGAACGAGGCGGAGGTAACGGCCAGCTGTGCGTACGTCACTCGGATCGCTGAGTGAACCCCGGGTGTGCGAAGATCTGCGCTGAAGCACTGGTGGTGAAGGCGATGGAGCGTACCAGAATGAACTCGACGAGGTTGTGGGCCGCTCCCGTGGCAGGGGTTTTCGTGGCGGGAAACATGCTCGTCGCCGTGCCGGGAGTCACCGCGGCCACGGCGGGCACCGTTTACTACGTCGACTCCAGGTCCGGTGACGACTCCGCCGCCGGGACCTCGGCCGCGGCGGCCTGGCGCAGCCTGGACAACGTCAACGCCGCCACCCTGGGCCCCGGCGACACCGTGCGCCTCAAGCGCGGCGGCAGCTGGCCGGGCGCGCTGACGCTGGCCGGCCGGGGCACCGCCGCCAGCCCCATCTCGGTCGAGCCGTACGGCAAGGGCGCGGCCCCGAGGATCAGCGGCAAGGACGCGGCCTGCGTGGTGATCTCGGGCTCCTACGTGCGGGTCGTGGGGGTGCGGGCCAGCAACTGCCAGTGGGCCGGCTTCGAGGTCGGCGGCAGCCGCAACGAGCTCGACCGCGTCGTCGCCGACCGCAACATCACCGGGGTCCACTTCATCGGCTCGCGCAACGTCGTCAAGAACAGCGTGCTGAGCGACAACAACCGCATGAGCGTCAACGACGAGGGCGGTGACGACGACTCCGGCGCCTTCGGCGTGCTGCTCAACGGCGACGACAACCTCGTCACCGGAAACGTCATCACCGGCAGCTACGCGAGCAGCAAGGACTACGGCACCGACGGCGCCGCCGTCGAGGTGTTCAACGGCGACCGCAACCGGGTCACCCACAACGTCGCCAGGAACAACGAGACCTTCGTCGAGCTCGGCGCGCAGAAGGGCAAGACCGCCGGGGGCAACATCTTCGCCCACAACGTGGTCACCTCCTCGCGAAGGGGTTCCTTCCTCGTCACCCGCGGCCCCGGCCACGTGGTCGGACCGGTGAAGGGGACCGTCGCGGTGCACAACTCGGTCCACCTGCCCGCCCGTAAGACCCTCGGCTGGGCCTGCCACGACGGCTGCTCCCCGGCGATCCTGAAGCTGCGCAACAACATCATCGTGGTCGGCGGCGAGGTGGGCTTCGAGGACGGCAAGGGGGCCGACGAGGACGCCGGCGTCTACAAGGGCCGCTCCCTCAAGTTCAAGCTCGGCCCCAGGTCGATCGTGGCCGATCCCCGCTTCAGGAGCCGGACGGACCTGCGCCTGCTCCCCGGCTCCCCGGCGCTCGGCCGCGGTGTCAAGCTCGGCCCCACCTGGTACGGAGGGGCGGGCCTGGCCCGTGACCTCTCCGGTGACGCGTTGTCCGGGACTCCCGCCGCCGGGGCCTATCAGTCCTGATTTTTACGCATTTTGGGTCTTATTCTGGACATCTCCCCGGAACCTTCGTGAAACCTGGCTAGGACAGTCTGGTGCGCAGAGCGAGGTGATCGGCATGATGTTGCGGCTACGCGTTTCCTTTCCCGACAGGCCCGGCGCCCTGGGCCAGGCGGCCAGGGTGCTCGGCACGCTGGGTGCGGACATCCTCCAGGTGACGGTCCTGGAACGTGAGCTCGGCCGGGCGGTGGACGACTTCACCGTCTCCTGGCCCGGCACCGTGGACGCCGAGACGGTCAGGGACCGCCTCTCGGGCGTTCCCGGGATGCGGGTCGAGGGTGCCTGGCCCACTCGTGAGATCCCGGGCGCCGCGCCCGACTACGACCTGCTGAAGCATGTCGCCGCCGATCCGGGCAGGGCCTTCGCCACTCTCGTGGACGCCGTGCCCGACCTGGTGAGCGCCGAGTGGGCGGTGATCATCTCGCCGGAGAGCGGAGACATCGTCCACCGCAGCTGGCAGGCCCCGGACGCCCTCGACGAGACGGGTGGTCTCGTCGGAGTGAAGGCAGCCGATCTCGCCACGCTGCGGCCCGCCGTTCTCGGGTCCGGCCGGCACCAGCTGATGAGCCTCCCGTTGCCGGGGACGAGCCGCCACCTGGTCCTGGCCAGGACCGACGGCCCGCCCTTCCATCGCGTGGAACTGGACCGTGCCATCCGCGTCCTGGAGATCGTCTCCATCATGGGGCGTACCTCCTGAATCCCAGCGTTTCCGATATGTCGGTTATGGGGTAGGAAGGCAAGGAGTGGCTCGGCGCCACTTTCCGTGACCGTGCCTTCCCGCCCGTCGTGCCCGGTCCCGCCCGTCACGGGCGGCCGGGGTCGCCCGGCGGGACGCCGGCCGTCGAGCACACCCGCATCAGATCTCCCCCCGATGGACGCCGTAGGTCGTTATCGGTACCGGGCCCCCGCGGGGCCGCGAGGAGGGCAGCCTGATGCCTAAGCGCCACCACGTCGTGACGATGAGCCTGCTGGGGCTCTGCCTGGGAATGAGTACGGCCTGCGGGAGCGTGAACCCGGCCGTCACGGGCGCCGTTCCCGCGGCCCCGGCGCGAGCCCCCGACCTCGCGCGAAGTCCCGGCCCAGGGCAGAGCGCCGGGCCCGGTTCCACCGAGAGCCCCGCACCCGTGCCCGAGGGGTTCAAACCGATCGGGGGGCCCGTCAACGGCGTCGTCGTCGCGGTCCCGAAGGACTGGGTCGCGCTCGACCTGACCAAGGACGACCTCGACAAGGGGCTGAAGAGCAGTGGCCTGTCCGGCCCCACGCTGGAGCAGGCCAAGAAGAGCCTGCAGGCCCTGGTCGACAACAACGGCATCTGGGCGTCGGACGCCGACTCGGCGAAGTCCTCCGTGAACGGATTTCCCACCAACCTCAACGCTTTCTGCCAGGCCGGGCGGCAGATGTCGACGGACCAGCTGCTCAAGGAGACCAGATCCCAGCTGGTACAGCTCAACGCGAAGATCATCGAAGCGAGGAAGGTGCGGCTCGGCTCCAGGGAGGCGGCGCGGATCGTCTACTCGTTCGCGACCAACGGCGTCGACGTCCACGGCACCCAGTACTACGTGCCGACCGGGATCAAGACCTGCATCGTCACGCTCAGCACCGACGCCAAGGACAAGCAGGAACTGTTCGACCGGATCGGCGAGACGATCAGGCCGATCTGACCGCCGCTCCCGGGCTCCGCGCGACAGAGGCCCCGGCACGGCGGGACAGGCTCCCCGGCCCGCGCGACCGCGGCCCGGTTCCGTCCCGCGACCTCCGTCCGGCTCGTCCCGCGACCGCGGCCCGGCTCGGTTCCGCGACCGCCGCTTCGCCGTCGCGACGACGCCGGGGCGACGGTCGCGTCACCGCTGCGGCGGGTCGATGCGGGCGCCGTCCATGGTGAAGAGCATCAGGCGGGTGACGTCGACGCCCACCCGGGCGGGCTCCCCGGCCCGCCAGACCGGGCGGGAGCCCAGGCGGACGATGAGGTCGGCCCGGCGGTGGTGGCCGCTGACGTGCTCCTGTTCCTGCTGCGGCTCGGCGTCCTCGTCGAACGCGGTACCGGGCATCAGCCGCCGCAGGACCGAGCGGATCCGCCCGCCGACAAGGGGGACACCCAGGCCGTTGGCCTTCTGCCGGGGGTCGGGAGGCTCGGGAACGGCCACGGAGGCCAGCCCGCTCTCGACGTAGGCGAGCCACTCGTGGCCGTGGTACTCCAGGGCGCGGACGCGGCCGAGGAAGGTCGGCCCCTCGAAGCTGTCGGGGACCGGGGCCAGGCAGTCGGGGCGCAGGCCGACGATGATCTGGTGGCCCACGTGCTGGGAGATGACGTACGCCCTGGGATCGGTCCAGGGAATCATGATCTGGTGCGGGCCGAAGTCCAGCAGGATGAACTGGTTCTGCGGGGTGCGCACGGTGGCCGCGAGCAGGTTGATCTGCTGGGAGCTGAGGAAGGCCGCGGTGAAGGCGGTCGCGGGGTCGTTGTAGACCTGGCCGGGAGTGCCGACGTCCTGCAGGACGCCGCGGTTCATGATGGCGATCCGGTCGGCCAGGGTGAGGGCCTCGACCTGGTCGTGCGTCACGTAGATCGTGGTCACCCCGAGGGAGCGGACCAGTGACGAGATCTCCATCCGGAGCTCGGTGCGCATGCCCGCGTCCAAGTTGGAGAGCGGCTCGTCCATCAGGAAGAGCGAGGGTTGACGGACGATCGCGCGCCCCATCGCCACGCGCTGGCGCTGGCCACCGGAGAGCGTTCCAGGGCGCCGGTCGAGGGTCTCGTCGATGTGCAACGCCTTGGACAGCTCCGTCACGCGCTCCCTGACCATCGCCGGGTCGGCCTTGGCGATCTCCAGGGGAAAGGCGATGTTGCCGCGTACCGTCCGGTGCGGGTAGAGCGCGCCGTTCTGGAACACCATGGCCACGTCGCGGTCGCGGGGAGCGAGCTCGTTGGCGAGCGTGCCGCCCAGCCACAGGTCTCCCTCGGTGACCTCCTCCAGACCCGCGATCATTCGGAGCAAGGTGGACTTACCACAACCGGAGGGGCCTAGAAGAACGAGAAACTCCCCGTTTTCCGCGCGCAAACTCATGCGGTCGACCGCGAGGTATCCACCCGGGTATACCTTGCTCACGTTGTCGAGGACGACGGTACTCATGCGCGCTCGTTCCTCCCGGACGCCCCCGCCCGGATCCCAGCCGTGTGATTGATGAGGTAGTACATCGCGACACTTGCCCGCGTGTCCATAGATGTCGTTAGAAATTGCTCATCTGACGGTTACTTCTCCGTTCCCGGATGTGACGGTCCGTGGTGACATCGAGCCTTTACCGGAGCGCAGTATGAAGGTTGAAATGTTACAATTTGCGAAAAGTTGCAGAAACGAATTTCATAGAGGGTGCCGGATGCCGATCGGTTCGCGCCTGGTTCAGCCGCATGGTGGGGTGACTGCTTGATGGACGGTGAGCTCGCGCAGACCTCGCGTTCCCGCTCCGACGGGACGACGATCCGGCTGGCCGACATCGCCGCGCAGGCCGGGGTCAGCGAGGCCACGGTCAGCCGGGTGCTCAACGGCAAGCCCAGCGTGTCGCAGTCGACCAGACAGGCGGTGCTGACGGCTCTCGACCTGATGGGGTACGAGCGCCCGCAGCGGCTGCGCCAGCGCAGCAACGGGCTGGTCGGCCTGGTCACCCCCGAGCTGGACAACCCGATCTTCCCGGCGTTCGCCCAGGCCATCGAGAAGGCGTTGACCCAGCACGGCTACACCCCGGTGCTGTGCACCCAGCTGCCGGGGGGCGCCCCCGAGGACGAGTTCACCGAACTCCTGATGGAGCGCGGGGTCAGCGGCATCGTCTTCGTCTCCGGGCTGCACGCCGACACCACGGCCAAGATGGACCGTTACACCCGCCTGATCGAGCGCGGGCTGCCGATCGTCCTGCTCGACGGCTACAGCGAGCGGGTCGAGGCCCCGTTCATCTCCCCCGACGACCGGGCCGCGGCCCGGCTGGCCGTCCAGCACCTGGTCGACCTCGGTCACGAGCGCATCGGCCTGGCCGTGGGGCCGCGCCGGTTCGTACCGGTGATCAGGAAGATCGAGGGCTACCGGCAGGCCATGTCCCAGCTGCTCGGCGTCACCGACGTCGACGAGCTGATCTCGCACTCGCTGTTCTCGGTGGAGGGCGGCCAGGCGGCCGCGGCGCAGCTGCTGGCGCGTGGCTGCACGGGGATCGTGTGCGCCTCGGACCTGATGGCGCTGGGCGCGATCAGGGCCTGCCGCGACCGCGGGTTGCTGGTTCCCGGGGAGGTGTCAGTGGTGGGGTTCGACGACTCGCCGCTGATCGCGTTCACCGACCCGCCGCTGACCACCGTGCGCAAGCCCATCGGCGCGATGGCCTCGGCGGCGGTGGCGACCCTCCTGGAGGAGATCAACGGGGTCCGCGCCAAACACGTCGAGCTGATGTTCCAGCCCGAGCTCGTCGTCCGCCGCTCGACCGGCTCCGGCCCCCTGGTCAACCGCTGACCTCGATCGGCTCGGGCCCGCTGGTCAACCGTCAGCCTCGGCAGGCTCGGGCCCCTGGTCAACCCCAGGGACACGCGTCCGGCCGGGTAGGGGAGCATGGCCCGATGAACACTGGTCACGACGTCGTCGTCATCGGCGGTACCGGAGTCGACACCACCGCCTACGTGCCCTCGCTGCCCCTGCCGTACGCCGACACCTACGCGGTTCCCCCGGTGATCGACCGGATCGGCAACACCGGCAGCGGTGTCGCCCTCGGCTGCCACGCGCTCGGGCTGAGGGTCAAGCTGGTCGACCTGATCGGCGACGACCCGCAGGGCCGGTTCATCCGGGCGCACTTCGAGGAGAAGGGGGTGGACACCGGCTGGGCGCTCGCACCGCAGGGGACCCGGCGCAGCATCCTGCTCGTCGGCCCGGACGGGCGGCGCACCTCGCTGTTCGACCCGCGCGCCGTGCCGGGTGAGCGGCTGCCCAGGGAGCTCTACCTGGACGCGGTCCGCGCGGCCCGGCACGTCCACGTGTCGATCACCGACTTCTCCCGGCACGTCTACCCCGACCTGCGCACCGGGTCCGACCCGCGCACCGGGTCCAACCCGCGCACCGGGTCCGACCCGGCCACCGGAGCCGGGCCGGCCGCGGGGATCGTCCTGGGCGCCGGGTCCGTCTCCACCGACCTGCACGACTGGGACGGCGAGAACGACCACCACCGGGACTTCGCCTACGCCTCCGACCTGGTCTTCCTGTCGGCCACCGCCCTCGGCCCGCGCCGCGACGAGGTCATGCGCGACATCCTGGCGCGCGGCAGGGCGAGGGCCGTGGTCTGCACGGAGGGCGCCGAGGGCTGCCACGTCCTGGACGCGGACGGGCTCCGCGGCTTCCCCGCCGCACCCCTGCCGGGCCCGGTGGTCGACAGCAACGGCGCGGGCGACGCGTTCGTCTCGGGGGTCCTGTACGGGCTGCTCTCCGGGCGCTCCCTCGACGACTCCATCCCCCTGGGCGCCGTCGCCGGAGCCCACGCCTGCACGTCGGCGGGCACCCACGAGAACCCCATCGGCGAGCCGGACCTCCTCGGCCGCGCGCGGAGACTCGCCTCCCACCCGAGGACCTGACGCGGGAAGGGACGGCCGTACCCCGGCGTCGCGGGCGTCTCAGCCCTCGCGCAGGTCGTCGAGAAGCGCGGCCACGCGCTCGCGGTAGGCGGCCACGTTGCGCAGCTTCACGTGCTCGTAGCCCCTGACCAGGTCGGGCAGCTCGGCCAGCTCGCGGACCCGCTCCCCGGTCTCCGGGCGCAGGTGCTCCAGCGCGCGGTGCACGTCGCGGGTGTACTCGGCGACGAGCTCCCGCTCGGTCCCGCGCACCCCGCCCAGGCCGAACGGGTCCAGGCGGGTGCCGCGCAGCACGCGCATGCCGTACAGCAGGCGGAAGGCCGGGTCGAACCAGGGGCCGAGGCGGAGCTTGCGCCTCATGCCCAGGGCGCGCAGGAACGGCGGGTGCAGGTTGTAGGAGACCCTCGCGCCGGGCCCGAACTCGGCGGCGATCCGCGCCCGCTCGGCCGGGTCGAGGTGCAGGCGCGCCACCTCGTACTCGTCCTTGTACGCCATCAGCCGGTGCAGCTGCCGGGCGTAGGCCTCGGTGACGGCGGAGGCGCCGGGCGAGACCTCCCGCTCCCTGGCGAGGACCGCGCGGACGGCGTCGGCGTACCGGGCGGCGTAGCGCGCGTTCTGGTACGCGACGAGGTCGGGCACCCGGACCGTGAGGATCCGGTGCAGCTCGGTGCCGGGTTCCGCGACCGCGTCGACCAGGCGTATCGCCTCCGGAGCGGGGAGCGGCACGGCCGGGGCGGCGGGACGGGTCGCCGCCGCCACGGCCTCGGGGGCGGCGACCACCGCGCGGCCCCAGTGGAAGGCGGCGACGGTCCGCTCGGCGGCCCTGCCCCCGCCCGCGCGGATCGCCCGCTCGATCGACTCCAGGCCGAGCGGGATGAGCCCGCGCTGCCAGGCGGCCCCGACGATGATCGTGTTGGCCGGCATGTGGTCGCCGAACAGCGCCTGGGCCATCTCCTCGGCGTCGAGGTAGACGTTCAGGTCGCGCCGGGTCCGCGACTCCAGCGCGCCGATCGGCGAGCCCACGTCGGTCAGGTGGGTGGCCGGGTCGAGCACCATCGAACCGGTCGGCACCAGGCTGGTGGAGACCACCGCCACGGTCCGGTCGCGGTCCGCGGCGGCCAGGTGGGCTGGGTCGGTGGCGCCGATCAGGTCCAGAGCCAGGTAGGCGTCCACGCTGGCCGCGCCGCCCCGCGCCGAGCGGTCGCCGTCACCGTCGAAGATGAGGATGTCGGAGACGACGGTGCCGCCCTTCTGGGCCAGGCCGGTCTGGTCGAGCCCCCGGGACCGCCTGCCGTCGAGCATCGCGGCGGTGCCGAGGATCTGCGCGACCGACACCACGCCGGTGCCGCCGATGCCGACCAGCCTGATCGAGATCTCCCCGGTGCGCGCCTCGGGGAGGGGCATGTCCGGCGGCGCGGGCACCGGCGCGCGCTTCTTGGCGGCGGCCTTCCCCCTGGCGGGCAGGACGGTCAGGAAGGAGGGGCAGTCGCCCTCCACGCACGAGTAGTCCTTGTTGCAGGACGACTGGTGGATCTCGGTCTTGCGGCCGAACTCGGTCTCCACCGGCAGCACGGACAGGCACTCGGACTTCTGCCCGCAGTCGCCGCAGCCCTCGCAGACCCGCTGGTTGATCGCCACCCGTCTGGCGGGGTCGGGCAGGTCGCCCTTCTTGCGCAGCCGCCGCTTCTCGGCCGCGCACTGCTGGTCGTGGATGAGCACGGTCACGCCGGGGATCGCGGCCAGCTCGCGCTGGGCGTCCTCCAGCGCCGTCCTGTCGCGGACCTCGGCGATGCCCGCCAGCTTGACTCCGCGGTAGCGCTCGGGCTCGTCGGTGGTGACGACGATCCTGCGCACCCCCTCGGTCTCCAGCCAGCGGGTCAGGTCGGGCACCGACAGGGCCGGGGTGATCGTCTGGCCCCCGGTCATCGCGACCGCGCTGTTGTAGAGCAGCTTGTAGGTGATGTTGACACCCGCCCCGACCGCGGCCCTGACCGCCAGCGAGCCGCTGTGGTGGAAGGTGCCGTCCCCGAGGTTCTGGAAGATGTGCGGGGTGTCGGTGAACGGCGCCTGGCCGATCCACTGCGCCCCCTCGCCGCCCATCTGGGTCAGGCCGGTGAGCGTGCCCTTGCCCTCGCGGTTGAGCACCACCATCGTGTGGCAGCCGATCCCGGCGCCGACGGGCGCGCCGTCGGGGACGGCGGTGGAACGGTTGTGCGGGCAGCCCGAGCAGAAGAAGGGGGTGCGCTTGGGGGTGAGCAGCGTCAGCGGCGCCGGGCGCGAGATGGCGGAGAGCCCCTTCGCCACCTGCTCGCCGAGGTCGGTCAGGCCCCGGCGGCGCAGCCGGAAGGCGATGGCCTTGGCGGCCAGGTCGGCGTCGACGGCACCGTGCCGGGGGATGAGCGGCGCGCCGTTCTCGTCGAGCTTGCCCAGCACGCGCGGGGCGTCGGCGGTCCCGTACAGGATGTCCTTGACCGAGGTCTCCAGCAGCGGGGCCTTCTCCTCCACGACGAGGATCTCCGACAGCCCCCGGGCGAAGGTCCGGACGATCTCCGGGTCTAGCGGCCAGAGCATGCCGATCTTCAGGAGGCGGACACCGGCCTCCTCCGGCGTGACGCCGAGCTTGCGGAAGCCCTCGCGGATGTCGTAGTAGGCGGTTCCCGAGGCGACGACGCCCAGCCAGGCGTCGCGGGGGTCGGCGGTGACGCGGTTGAGCCCGTTCTCGCGGGCGTAGGCGCGGGCCAGGTCGAGACGCGGGCCGACGAGCGTGCGCTCCATCTCCAGCGACCACGGGGTCAGCAGGGTGGCGTCGGGCACGTGCCGGTACGGCCTGCCCTGGTACTCGACGTCGGGCATGACCGGGACGACCCGGTCATGCCCGACGTCCACGGTGCCGGTGCCGTCCACGACGTTGGAGACGGCCTTCACCGCGACCCACAGGCCGCTGGCCCGGGACGCCGCGATCGCGTGGCGTCCCAGGTCGAGCAGCTCCTGGACGCTGCCGGGATGGACGATCGGCATGCCCAGCGTGGCGAGAGTGCCCTCGGTCGCCGAGGGGAGGGTGGAGGACTTGCAGGTCGGGTCGTCGCCGCAGAGCGCGATCAGGCCGCCCTCGGGGTGGGCGCCGACGAAGTTGCCGTGCCGGAACGCGTCGGCCGCGCGGTCGACGCCGGGCGCCTTGCCGTACCAGACGCCCAGCACGCCGGAGGTGCGCGGGCGGGGGAGCGTGGGCACGAGCTGGCTGCCCCAGACGGAGGTGGCGCCGAGTTCCTCGTTCTGCCCGGGGCGGTGCACCACGCCGAGCGGCTCGGTGTGGTGGCGGGAGCGGGCCAGCTCCTGGTCGAAGCCGCCGAGCGGGGAGCCGGGGTAGCCGGACACCATCGTGCCGGTGCGGAGACCCGCGGCCCTGTCGGCGCGCATCTGGTCGATGATGATCCGCACCAGGGCCTGGGTGCCGGTCATGAAGACCCGGCCCTCGTCGAGCAGGTAGCGGTCGTCGAGGGAGATCTCACGGGCATCTGCGAAGATCGTCATGGTTTCGGTCCCGTCGTCGGCGCTCCTGCGTTGCCGCAAGGTTATGCCAGGTAGAACAAAATTCGATGTCAATCTTTCCAAGCATGGAGCGTCTCGTTAGCATCCGATGTCATGGATGTGACGGATCGCGCAATTCTCGGTCTCCTGCAGGTGGAGGGGCGGTTGAGCAACCTGGAGCTGGCCGAGCGGGTGCGGCTGACGCCCTCGCCGTGCCTGCGCCGGGTCCGCAACCTGGAGGAGACCGGAGTGATCACCGGCTACCGCGCCGTGATCGACCCGGTGGCCGTGGGGCGGGGCTTCCAGGTCGTCGCCTATGTCGAGCTGGAGGGCCAGGACGCCGAGACGGTCACCGCCTTCGAGGCCGCCGTCATGGAGATCGACGACGTGGTGGAGTGCCTGCGCATGTTCGGCCGCCCCGACTACGTGCTGCGGGTGGCGGTGCCCGACATGGACGCCTACAGCCAGCTCTGCCTGGAGAAGCTCGGCCGCCTGCCCGGCCTCGACAAGCTCACCTCGCAGATCGCCATGAAGGCCCTCAAGCCCGGTGGCATCCTGCCCCTGTGAATCGGCACCTCCCGGAGCCGGCAAGGGGTGACCGTAAATCCAGATTTTGTCCGAAATTGGAAAAAGCCTACTATTTCTGTAGGGTTAGCCGAGAAGCCGCTGGCGACGCCTTACCGGTCCGTCGTCGGTGGCTTACCGCACGAAACCCTTCCGGCGCACACCCGCCGACCGTAACGAAGTGAGCTGTCCCAAACCACGCCCGCAACGGCCCCCGCGAGCATCGCCGATCATGCCCGCGCCTCCCGCGCGGCCCGATGGCACGGACGGCCATCAGGAGAGAACAGTGAACAGGAAGACGACGCCGTTCATCGGAGCCGTGATCGCGGCCGCGCTGGCCCTCGCCGGTTGCGGCTCGAGCCAGGACTCCGGCTCCGGCTCCGGTTCGGGCTCCGGGGGAAGCGCGGCGCCCGCGGGGACGACCGCCGCCTTCGACCCGGCCGCGACGATCGAGGTCGGTTCGCTCTACGAGCCGCAGAACCTCGACAACACCGGCGGTGGCGGGCAGGGCGTGACGGAGGCGTTCAACGGCAACGTCTACGAGGGCCTGTTCAGGCTCACCGACGAGGGCAAGGTCGAGAACCTGCTCGCCGAGAGCCAGGAGGTTAGCTCCGACGGCCTCACCTACACCTTCGCCCTGCGCGACGGCGTCACGTTCCACTCGGGCGACCCCCTCACCTCCGCCGACGTGAAGCACAGCATCGAGCAGGTCACCGCGGAGAAGTCGCAGTCGGCCCGCAAGAGCAGCTTCGCCGTCATCAAGAGCATCGAGACCCCCGACGACGGCACGGTCGTCGTGAAGTTGAAGAACAAGTCGATCTCGTTCGTCTACAACCTCAGCTACGTCTGGATCGTCAACGACGCGGCGAAGGACCTGGCGAAGTCCGAGGACGGCACCGGCCCGTACCGGCTCGGCGAGTGGAAGCGCGGCTCCACGCTGAGCCTGACGCCGTTCGACGGCTACTGGGGCACCGCCCCGACGAACAAGGGCGTGGTGTTCCACTACTTCACCTCGGCGACCGCGCTCAACAACGCGCTGCTGACCGACGCCGTCGACATCGTGACCAGCGAGCAGAGCCCGGACGCGCTGGAGCAGTTCAAGAACAACCCGAACTACAAGGTCAACGACGGCCGGTCGACGACCAAGCTCCTGCTGGCCTTCAACGACAAGGCCAAGCCGTTCGACAACAAGCTCGTCCGCAAGGCCGTCGGCTCCGCCATCGACGACCGCAAGCTGCTCGACTCCATCTGGGGCGGTTACGGGACGCCGATCGGCTCGATGGTCCCGCCCAGCGACCCGTGGTACGAGGACCTCACCTCGGTCGACCCCTACGACGTGGAGCTGGCCAAGAAGCAGCTCGCCGAGGCGGGTTTCGCGAACGGCTTCGACTTCACGCTCGACACCCCGAACTACGACCCGCACCCCACCGCGGCCACGTTCATCAAGGGCGAGCTGGCCAAGATCGGCGTCAACGTGACGATCAACGTCATCACCGCCGACGAGTGGTACACCAAGGTGTTCAAGAACCGCGACTTCACCGCCACGCTGCAGGAGCACGTCAACGACCGCGACGTCGTCTGGTACGGCAACCCCGACTTCTACTGGGGCTACGACAACCCCGAGGTGACCAAGCTGGTCAACGAGGCGGAGCGGGCCGACACCGTCGAGCGGCAGGCCGAGCTGCTCAAGCAGGCCAACCGGCGGATCGCCGAGGACGCGGCCAGCGACTGGCTCTACCTCTACCCGCAGATCGTGGTGGCCTCGTCGTCGCTGTCGGGCTACCCGGTCAACGGCCTCAACTCGCAGTTCCACGCCTACGGCATCAAGAAGGGCTGATGCCCGGCACCGCATCCCGCCTGCCCGGCCGGCCGCCCCGCGCGGCCGGCCGGGCTCCGGCGCGTGCCGCCCGATCCTCCGCGATCGGACACCGGCCGGTTTCTCGTGATCACGCGCGCCGTCCGGTCTCTCACGGCCACTCGCCCGCCGCCCGGCCCTCCATGATCACTCACTCGTCGCCTGGTTCTCCATGATCACTAACCCGCTGTCCGGCTCCATGGTCACTAACCCGCTGTCCGGTTGCATGCTCGATCGCCCGCGGTCCGGCTTCATGGTCACTAACCCGCTGTCCGGTCCTCTATGACCACTTACCTGCTGCGGCGGGCGGCGTTCCTCGTCGTCTCGCTCCTCCTGGCCTGCGTCGTGCTGTTCCTGCTGCTGCGCCTGCTGCCCGGCGACCCCGCCAACGCGCTGCTGTCGGTCGGGGCCACCCCCGAGCAGATCGAGGCCGCCCGCCGGCAGATCGGCTCGGACCGCCCGCTGCCCGAGCAGTTCGCCACCTGGCTCGGCCGGCTCGTCGTCCTCGACCTGGGCGAGTCGTTCGTCAGCACCCTCCCGGTCGGCCCGGAGATCGCCTCCCGCCTGGTCGTCACCGTCCCGCTGACCCTGCTGTCCTTCCTCCTGGCCGTCGCCGTCGCCGTACCGGTCGGCTTCGTCGCCGCCCACCGCGCGGGCACCTGGTACGGGTTCCTGCTCAGCGGGCTGTCCCAGCTGGGCATCGCGGTCCCGGCCTTCTGGGTGGGAATGTTGCTGGTCACGGTGTTCGCGCTTCGGCTGAGGGTGTTCCCGGCCGGCGGTTTCCCGAGGGACGACTGGGCCGACCCGGTCGCGGCCCTCACCTCGCTGGCGCTGCCCGTCGTCACGATCGCCCTCGTCATGTCGGCCTCGCTCGTCCGCTACGTCCGCTCCGCCACCCTGGACGTGCTCGGCAGCGACCACCTGCGGACCTTCAGAGCGCTCGGCTCCTCCTTCACCGGGGCGATGTGGCGGCACGGCCTGCGCAACGCGGCCGTGCCCGTCGTCTCCATCCTCGGGATCGAGCTCGCCACGACCTTCCTCGGGGCCGTCGTCGTCGAGAGCGTGTTCGCCCTCCCCGGCCTCGGCGGCATGCTGGTCAAGGGGATCGCCCAGCACGACTACCCGGTGATCCAGGGCATCCTGTTCGTCAGCACCTTCGCGGTCCTGCTGATCGGCTTCGCCGCGGACCTCGCCCAGCGGCTCATCGACCCCCGGCTGCGCGGCACCGGCTCAGGAGGCCCGCGATGAACGCCGCCCCCGCGGCCCCCGTACGGGACGCCCCCGCCCGGTCGCGGCGGTCCACCACGCTCGTGATCGGATGCGTGCTCGCCGGCCTGGTCGTCGTCGTCGCGGTCGTCTCCCTCCTCTGGCTCCCGTACGCCCCGGACGACACCTCCGGAGACCGGCTCATGCCGCCGGGGGGCGCCCACCCGCTGGGCACCGACAAGCTCGGCCGGGACCTGCTCACCCAGCTGATGATCGGCGCGCGGATCGCGCTGACGGTCGGGGTCGGGTCGGTCCTGCTCGGCGGCGTCCTCGGCGTGCTCGCCGGTCTCGCGGCCGGGTTCGCCACCCGGTGGCTCGACGACACGGTCTCGGCGCTGCTCGACATCCTCATCGCCTTCCCCACCCTGCTCCTGGCCATGCTCGTCGTCGCGGTGCGCTCGGCGTCGCTCGGCTCGGCGGTCCTGGCGATCGGGCTGGGCATGTCCGCGATCGTGGCGAGGCTGACCCGGGTGCTCGTCAAGCGCGTGCTGGCCCAGGACTTCGTCACGGCCGCGCGCACCTCGGGAACCTCCTGGCCGCGCGTGGTGACCGAGCACATCCTGCCGAACATCTGGCCGACGCTGCTGGTCAACCTCGCGCTCCAGCTCGGGCTCGCCGCGCTGGCCGAGGCGTCCCTGTCCTACCTGGGGCTCGGCCCGCCCCCGCCGAACGCCTCGTGGGGACGCATGCTGCAGGAGGCCCAGGCGACCGTGCTCACCGCGCCGGTCGGCGCCATCGCCCCCGGCGTGCTGCTGGTCGTGCTCGTCGTCGGGGTGAACCTGATCGCCGACGGCCTCAGGGACGTGGCCGACCCGACCCGGAGGAGGACGCGATGAGCCTGCTCGACGTCACGGGACTGCGCGTGCGCTCCGCCGACGGCCACGACCTCGTCAGGGGCCTGTCCTTCGCGATCGACCCGGGCGAGCGGCTCGGCCTGATCGGCGAGTCCGGGTCCGGCAAGTCGCTGACCGCCCTCGCGATCATCGGGCTGCTGCCGTCCGGCATGACCGCGTCCGGCAGCGTCGTACTGGACCCGCCGGGAGCGGGCCCGTCCCAGGTCGTCGGCGCCTCCGAGCGGCGCCTGAACGGGCTGCGCGGCCGGGCGGCGTCGGTCGTCTTCCAGGAGCCCCTGACGGCGCTCGACCCGCTCATGAGGGTCGGCCGCCAGCTCGCCGAGCCCATCAGGCGCAGGCGGGGGCTGCGCGGAGCCGCTCTGCGCGCCGCCGTGGCCGACGCGCTCCAGGAGGTCCGGATCACCGAGCCCGGCCGTGTCGCGCGGGCGTACCCGCACGAGATCTCCGGCGGCCAGCGCCAGCGCGTCGCCATCGCCATGGCCCTGGCCTGCGAGCCCGCGCTGCTCATCGCCGACGAGCCGACCACGGCCCTCGACGTGACGGTTCAGGCGGAGGTGCTCGCCCTGCTCGGCGGCCTGGTCACCGCCCGGGGCATGGCCCTGCTGTTCATCGGCCACGATCTCGCGGTCGTCTCAGGGATCACCGACCGCGTCCTCGTCCTCAAGGACGGCGAGGCCGTCGAGTCGGGAACCGTCAGGGAGATCGTGAACGCGCCGCGCCACCCGTACACCCGGTCGCTGGTGGCGGGCGCCCGGCACCTCGACAGCGCACTGGATTGGACGAACCGTTGACCCGGCCCATCCCGGACCAGCCGTCCGAGCCCGTCAAGCCCGTCAAGCCCACCGAGTCCGCCGGGCCCGCTGCCAGCGCGGTGAACGGGACCACCCCGGACGCGGTGGTCCAGCCCATCCTGGAGGCGCGCCGGGTGGGCTTCGCCTACCGCGGGACGGCGGCCCCCGTGCTCTCCGACGTCTCCTTCCAGGTGCTGCCGGGGCGCAGCACGGCTCTGGTCGGGGAGTCGGGGGCGGGCAAGACGACGCTCCTGCGCCTGCTGCTCGGCCTGGCCGTACCCTCCGCCGGAGAGATCCTCTTCGACGGGGCGCCGCTCTCGCCGCGCGACCGCGGGCGGATGCGCGCGTTCCGCCGCAGCGTGCAGATCGTGTTCCAGGACCCGTACTCCTCGCTCGACCCGCGGCAGCGGGTGGGCAGGATCGTCGCCGAGCCGCTCCGCTCGCTCGGCCTGGTACCGGCGGCGCGGTGGAACGCCTCGGCCGCGGACCTGCGCGTCGCCGCCGCGCTCGAAGCCGTCGGGCTGCCCGCCGACGCCGCGCGCCGCTACCCGCACGAGTTCTCCGGCGGCCAGCGCCAGCGCGTCGCCATCGCGCGGGCCATCGTGTGCGAGCCGCGGGTCCTGCTGGCCGACGAGCCCGTCAGCGCCCTGGACGTCTCCACGCGCGTACGCGTCATCGACCTGCTGGCCGAGCTGCGCGAGAGCCACGGGCTGACCGTCGTGATGGTCTCCCACGACCTCGCCGTGGTCGCGATGCTCTGCGACCACACGGCGGTCCTCGAACACGGCCGGATCGTGGAGCAGGGCGACACCGCCACCGTGCTCGGCTCTCCGGGCCACCCCTACACCCGGCGCCTGATCGACAGCGTGCCGAGGCTTCCCGTCACCTGACCGGCCGCTGGCCGGCCCTCCCGGCCGCGTTAGCGCAGCAGCGGGAGCTTGCCGGTGAGGCGCTCCACGGTCTGGCGCGGGCCCAGCAGGCTCACCGCGTAGTACGAGAGGTCCTCGCCGCCGGCGCGGGCCAGCCCGGCCAGATACTCGTCGTAGACGTTGGTCCGCTGCGCGATGGCCGCCATGTCGGCGACGACCAGCTCCGCCTCCTCCGCGGCCTCGTTCCTGATCCGGCGGACGGCGTCGGCGGGCGCGGCCAGCACCGTGCACCCGGTCCAGGGCAGCCCGGCGTGGGTGCGGCCCGAGGCGTCGGTGCCCGCCGAACCCAGGATCGCGGGAACGGCACCGCCCACGGACGCGGCCAGGCAGGCGGCGGCGTTGGCCTGCAGGCCGCGGGGCAGGTCATGGTCGATCACGATCACCCATTTCACCGGAAGCCGCCGGGTGGGCAGGTCGGTCCGGCGGTCGAGGGTGTCGATCCAGTCGGCCAGCATGGTCATCCGCTTTCCTCTCTCCGAACTTGTGAGAGGACGTTCGCATCCGCCTCGCAGGAAACACAACTCGACCTCGCTGTTTCCGAAGGAAGTTCGGAGATTCCTGGGAAGATGTGCCCATGGACGAACTTGACACGGCCATACTCGCCGAGCTCCAGCGCGACGGCCGCCAGACCAACCGCGAGCTGGCCGAGCGGCTCGGCATCGCACCCTCGACCTGCCTGGAGCGGGTGCGGTCCCTGCGCAACAGGGAGGTGATCGAGGGCTTCCACGCCGAGGTCAACCTCGCCGCCATCGGCCGCCCGGTCCAGGCGCTCATCAACGTCCGGCTGCACCCCAAGATCAGGGAGGCGGTCGAGGGCTTCCGCGACCACGTCGCCGCGCTCCCCGAGACCCTCGCGATCTTCGTGGTGTCCGGCGGCGACGACTTCATCATCCAGGTGGCCGTACGCGACACCGGCCACCTGCGCGACTTCGTCCTCGACCACGTCTCCCGGCACCGCAACATCGCCGACGTCCGCACCTCACTGGTCTACGACCACATCCGCAAGACCTCCGTCGAGGTCCTGCCCCCCGAGCGGCCCAGCCCGCCACGGACCCGCCGGCGCTGAGAGCGGGCCCGTGCGCCCTCGCCCGGGGAGGCCGCCCTCCCGGGCGGGCGAGCCGACCGCGGCCATCCTCGGCGTCCATGGCCCGAGCGAGCGCGAAACGCCGGAATCCGCTCGTGAGGGCGCCGGGGGCCGTTCATGAGCGGCTCTCACCCGGCGGGGAGCGGGCGGGGCCGAGGCCCGCCCGCGCGGGCCTCAGCCGCCGATGTTGACGACGCTGGTGAGGATGACCACCGACTCCTCGTCGGCCTCCAGCGAGTGCCGCCGCTGCGGGATCGGAGCGGTCTGGCCCGCGCCGAGCTCGACGGTCCGCTCGTCGTCGATGAGCCGGACCCGTCCCGACAGGACGTGCAGGCTCGCGGCCGGTGGGGCGTCGTGGTCACCGAGGGCCGTTCCCGCGGTCAGCGCGATGATCGCCTGACGCAGCGTGCCCTCGTTGAGGTAGGTGTGGGCACTGCGGCCGTGCGTGCTCGCCCTGGCGAGGGCGAGGTGTTCCGCGGCGAGAGCCAGTACGTCGATCATTGAATTCCTCCCGGTCGCTTTTGAACCTGCCCTGGCCCGGAGAGGCGCAGAGCCAGGCGAAGGTAAAGTCATCCGTCACGCCGCGCGGAGGGCCGCTCGTCGAAACGTATGGCCCGAAGCAGGTTCGCGGCGGGGCGGTCGAGGATCGTGACGCTCGCGGCCGGTGGGAAGGAGCCGCCGCGGGCGCGGTCGATGATCACCCGCCAGCGGCGGCAGTGCCGGGCGAAGGTCGCGCTCGTGACGACCCGGCCGCGCGAGAGCTGCCCCTCGCGGGCCGTCCTCGGCTCCACGTCGAGCAGGATCAGGTGGACCTCGCTGCCGACCCTGCGGGCCAGCCAGGCGAACCCGTACAGGATGTGCGGCCACGTGCCGCGGGTGTGCGCGACGACGCTGTGTCCCTTCAGCAGGGCGCGGGCGATCCGCACCACGTGGGTGGTGTGCACGAGCGGGATGCGGGCTCGCGGGGGGATCGGGCCCAGGTAGCGGGCCCACCAGTTGCGGGACTGGCGTGAGTCGATGACGCGGGCCTCACCGGCGCGCACCGGGTTCCTCTCGTCGCCGCGCAGCCCGTACAGCCGGTCGAGCAGGGTGCTCTTGCCCGCGCCGGGGAGCCCGGCGAGGAGCACCAGCGACCCCGCCGGATAGCGCAGATCCTCGACGGAGGACCGGCTGGCCGGTGTGGTGGCCATCGCGTGCACCTCGCTGGTATGGGGAACTTCTCTCATAGTGCGTCTCGCAGCCTTCCAGTGGCGGAATCGAGTTCGCCGTCGGCCCGGCGGTCGCCGGAGGGGGCGAACCTGGCGAAGATCGGACCGAGGGCTACTCGTGAGGCGCGTCCGGAGATGGTGGCGTGCGACGACCCGGGCGGTACGGGCCGGCGCCGGCCGCGGGGCGTGCCGCGGTGGGGGTACGGCGGGGAGGGGCGTCGCGCCGAAGGACCCGGAGAACCCGGCACCGGAGAAAGGGACGTCGCGGAGGGGGGAGGCCGGTGAGATGGTGCCCGGTGGGGGAGGGGATTGTCAGGGGCATGCTCGCTCCTCGAATGCGCTCGGCCATTCGAGGTCTCCTTCACCCGCACCTCGCGGGCGACCGTCCGGGGACGCCGCAGGGCGTCCGTATTGACCGGGCCGGCTCTTGGGAAGTACTCCCCTCGTTCGTTCAAGGTTAAAGGAAGCCGGACGGTGGCGCGGTCACCGAGGGGTGACTGTCTCGGGTGGGGCCGGGCCGGACGCCTTCCGGGGGCGGCCGGAGGCCCGCTCCCCGGGCACCGGCCCGGACGCGCCGCGGCGCCGGCACCCCTCCGCCGATCCGCGATCCGGCCTGCCGGCCCGGTCGCGCGATCCGCTGGTGTGAGGGTGCCGGCGCCGCCGGAGAAACCCCGGGCCCTGACGCCCGTCGGTGGTCCGTCAGTAGTTGTAACCGGAGTTGTTCGAGTTGTTGGAGCCGGAGTTGTTGGAACCGGAGTTGTGGGAGCTCGGGTGCGAGGCGGAGGGAGAGGGGGACGCGGTGCCCGTGGGGGAGCTCGTCGGGTTGGCCGCTCCCGAAGGCCGGATCAGGCCGAGCAGGCCGTGCGTGCCGCCGTCGCTGCCGGCGCTGAACCACAGGGAGTTCGTGCCGCCGACGGTCTCGGTACCGCGTTCCAGGTCCCACAGGCCGCCCAGGGTGATGGCCTTGCCGTCGGAGGAGCGCAGCGGGCCGAGCGGGCGGCCGTTGCGCGGGTTGTAGGCGTTGATCCGGCCGTCGCCGAAGTTGCCGACCAGCAGGGCGCCGGAGTGGGCGCCGAAGCCCTTCGGGGCCAGCGTCATGGCCCAGGGCGCGTTGAGGGCTCCGCGCGCAGCGAAGCGGCCGACGAACCGGCCCGAGCCGTTGAACTGGCTGACGAACCCCTTGCCCTGCCCGGCCACCGACTTGCCGGTCTCGGGGTCGCGCTTGGCGTACGCGACGAGGATGGAGTTGCCCACGACCTCCACGTTGAACGGCGCGTAGTCCTCCGGCAGGCCGGGGTCCTGGAACGCGCGCCGGCCGAACGAGATCCGGTCGAAGTCGCCGTCGAAGACGTGGATCCTGTTGCGGGCGAAGTCGGCGGCCAGCAGCATCGCCCCCCGGTTCGTCTGGGCCAGGGCCAGGCCCTTGAAGTCGGCGCCCTTGACGAACGCGCTGATGATCGCGTCGTCCGGGTCGGCCTCGGCGTTCCAGCCGGTGATCGCCCCGCTGGGGCTGGCGAAGATGAACGTGGCCGGCCCGGAACCACCGGGACCCTTGACGACGAACTCCTCGCCCGTGTTGACGACCTGCCCGGTGGGCCTGCCGCCGGGGACGCGAACCTGCGTCTTCTCCTGCTTCACGGTGCCCGCGCCGCCGGAGTAGACCGTGGCCAGGCCGGTGCCCGCGGCCGAGACCCAGAGGGTCTTGCCCATGGCCAGTCCCCACGGGTTGACCAGCGTGGGGTCGGTGACCGCGGCCCGTCCGCTGACGTCCGAGACCAGGTTGGTGACCGCGAAATGGTTTCGCAGGTTCTGCCGGCCGGCTTTCTCCGGGCCGCTTCCAGCCTTGGTCTGTTTCGCTCCGGCCTGCGCCTGATGGGTCCCGGCGGACGCCGTACCGGCGACGCCCATGACCAGAACCGTGGCGCAGATCGTGACGATGCGTACTCGCATTCATGGCTCCTCTGTGAGGGAGTGCCTTTCGCCGCGAGATACGCGTGGGGTTCGTGCGCGGTTCAGTCCGTTTGTGAAAGGCCTGGACCTGGGAGGAGTCGGAAGAGCGGAAAAGGGCGGCCCATGGCCGCCGGGCAGGGCGTCCACGGGCCGGATCCCATGAGCGTCACACCGGGTCACGGCGACTCATGGCCGCGTGCGGGCCAAGGGAGGAGAAGGCGCGCCCGCGGGGTCTCGCGAGGTCTCGTCGGGGTCCTGCCGGACGGGGAGGATCAGCGCAGGGCGGCCGCCTCGGCGGCCAGTTTCTCGATCCTGGAGTAGTCGCCGGCGGCGAGCGCGTCGGCCGGGGTGAGCCAGGTCCCGCCCACGCAGCCGACGTTCGGCAGCGCGAGGTAGTCGGGGGTCGTCGCGAGCTTGATGCCGCCCGTCGGGCAGAACCTGACCTGCGGCAGCGGGCCGCCGAGCGCCTTCAGGTACGGCAGGCCGCCGGCGGCCTCGGCCGGGAAGAACTTCATCTCGGTCACCCCGCGGTCGGCCAGGGCCATGACCTCCGACGCGGTCGCCACGCCGGGCAGGAACGGCACCCCGCTGACCTCCATGGCGTCGACCAGACCCGGGGTGGTTCCCGGGCTGACCAGGAACTTGGAACCGGCCGCCACGGCGGCCGCCACGTCGGCCGGGGTGCGGATGGTGCCCGCGCCGATCACCGCCTCCGGGACCTCGGCGGCGATGCGCGCGATGGCGTCCAGGGCGGCGGCGGTGCGGAGGGTCACCTCGATGACGGGGAGGCCCCCCGCGACCAGGGCGCGGGCCAGGGGGACCGCGGTCTCAGGATCGTCGATCACGACGACCGGGACGACCGGGGCGATGTCGAGCAGACTCATGCGAACTCCAGGGTGGACAGGCGCTGGTTCAGCCAGGCCGCCGCGCCGGTCAGGGCGGGCTGGGGCGCCACGATCAGCGCCGTGGCGATGCCGGAAAGGTAGTCGTTCAGGGTCGGGGTGGCCTCGAAGCGACGGCGGAAGTCGCTGGAGCGGACGCGGTCCACGATACGCGGCAGCACGCCGCCGCCCAGGTAGACGCCGCCCCGCGCGCCGAGGGTCAGGGCGACGTTCCCGGCGAAGGTGCCGAGCATGGCGCAGAAGACCTCGACGGTCTCCGCGCACAGCGAGTCGTCCATCCGGGTCACGATGTCGGAGGCGGACAGCGCCGGCGCGTCCGTCCCGTGGACGAGCGCGAGTCCCCGGTGCAGGCGCGACAGTCCCGGCCCGGACAGCAGGTGCTCGGCCACCACGTGCTCCAGGCCGTCCGCGCGCAGTGCCCGGACGATCTCGTGGTCCCGTCTGTCGAGGACGGGCGCGGTGACGTGCCCGCCCTCCCCGGGGATCGGCACCCAGCCCCCGGCCGAGGGCACCAGGCCGCCCACGCCGAGGCCGGTCCCGGGTCCGAGCACGGCCTTGACGCCGCGCGAGGGCTCGGGCCCGCCCAGGGAGATCAGGTCGTCGCCCCGCAGGTACGGCAGGGACGCGGCCAGGGCCTCGAAGTCGTTGAGCAGCCAGGCGTTCGGGATGCCCAGGTCGCGCACCGACCCCGTCCACCCGGCGTTGGTGAGCCGGTAGCGGTCGCCCTCCACGGGCCCCGCGATCGCGACGCACGCGGCTCCCGGCTGAACTCCGCCCGCATGATCTGCGATATAGGCGGCTACCGCTTCGGGTAGGCCATCGTGTTCCGCGCCCGCGAGCACGGCCACCGCCTCGGGCTGTCCACCGCGCTCGGTGACCAGCCCGAACCGGGCGTTGGTGCCGCCGATGTCGGCGACGAGCCAGGGAAGGCTCACGAGATCTCCTTCGCGGACCGTGCGACCGTGGGCCGTGCGAAGGAGACGACGGGTGCGCTCACGCCCGGATTCCGCTCTGGGCGGTCGCCGGGCGGGTGCCGTTCGCGACGGCCTCGGCGTGGCCGTTCAGGGCGAAGACACCCGCGCCGCGCTCGGCCGGGCCCGCCGCGCGGCGGAAGGCGCCGAACAGCTCGCGGCCGGTGCCCACCCACTGGGCGTCGGTGAGTGGTGCGCCCTGGACGGGCCTGGTGGCCAGCTCCTCCGCGGGGACCAGCAGTTCCAGGGTGCCCGCGGCGGCGTCGAGGCGGATCGGGTCGCCGTCCCGCACCAGCGCGATGGGACCGCCGTCGGCGGCCTCGGGCGACAGGTGGATGGCGGCGGGCACCTTGCCGGACGCCCCGGACATGCGGCCGTCGGTGACGATCGCCACGCGCTGCCCCCTGTCCAGCAGCACCGCCATCGGCGGGGTCAGCTTGTGCAGCTCGGGCATGCCGTTGGCGCTCGGCCCCTGGTAGCGGATGACCGCCACGAAGTCCTGCCCGTCCAGCTCGCCCGCGTCGAAGGCGCGCAGCAGCTCCAGCTGGTCGTCGAAGACCTTGGCCGGGGCCTCGATGACCAGGTGCTCCTCCTTGACCGCGGAGACCTTGCTGACCGCCCGGCCCAGGTTGCCGTCGAGCATGTGGATGCCGCCGTCGGCGGAGAACGCGTCGGAGACCGGGCGCAGCACGTCGAGGTCGCCGCTGCCCTCGGTGCGCTCCTGCCAGACCAGCTCGCCCTCCTTCAGCTCGACGGCCGAGCGGTAGTGGTCCAGCCCGCGCCCGGCGATCGTCAGCACGTCGCCGTGGAGCAGCCCGGCGTCCAGCAGGTCGCCGATGAGCACCTGCATGCCGCCCGCGGCCTGGAAGTGGTTCACGTCCGCCTGGCCGTTGGGGTACATGCGGGTCAGCAGCGGCACGGCCTTCGACAGCGCGGCCAGGTCGTCCCAGAGGAGCTCGATGCCGGCCGCCGCGGCGATGGCGACGATGTGCATGGTGTGGTTGGTCGAGCCGCCGGTCGCCAGCAGCGCGACGCAGGCGTTGACGATCGCCTTCTCGTCGACGACCTCGCCGACGGGGGTGTACTCGGCGCCGTGCGCGGTCAGCTCGACCGCCCGCCTGCCCGCCGCCTTCGTCAGGGCCTCGCGCAGCTCGGTGCGCGGGTTGACGAACGTCGAGCCGGGCAGGTGCAGGCCCATGACCTCGATCATGACCTGGTTGGAGTTGGCGGTGCCGTAGAAGGTGCAGGTGCCGGGGGAGTGGTACGACTTCGCCTCGGCGTCGAGCAGCTCGTCCTTGCCGACCTTGCCCTCGGCGAACAGCTGCCGGGTGCGGGCCTTGACCTTGTTGGGCAGGCCGGAGGTCATCGGCCCGGCGGGGACGAACACCGCGGGCAGGTGGCCGAAGTGCAGCGCCCCGATCAGCAGGCCTGGAACGATCTTGTCGCAGACGCCGAGCATGAGGGAGGCGTCGAACATGTCGTGCGAGAGCGCGATCGCGGTGGCCATCGCGATCACCTCGCGGCTGTAGAGCGACAGCTCCATGCCCGCCCGGCCCTGGGTGACGCCGTCGCACATCGCGGGAACGCCCCCGGCGAACTGCGCGACGCCGCCCGCCTTCCTGACGGCGGCCTTGAGGATCGCCGGGTAGGCCTCGTACGGCTGGTGCGCCGACAGCATGTCGTTGTAGCTCGACACGATCGCCACGCCCGGCTTGACGTTGGCGCGCAGGTCCCGCTTGTCGCCGTCCCCCACGGCGGCGAAGCCGTGCGCCAGGTTGGCGCAGCCCAGGCTCGCCCTGGCGGGACCGCGCAGCCGGGCCGCCTCGGCCTCGGCGTGCAGCCGCCTCAGGTACGCGGTGCGGCTGGGGCGGCTGCGCTCGACCAGACGGTCGGTCACCTCCTGGATCACGGGGTGCATCCGGCCTCCTCGGTCGTGGTCGGCGTCTGTGGTGGTGTGGTCGTTCCGGTCCGGGTGTTCCGCTCGCGCGCTCACGCCAGTCCCTCCTCGTGCCAGACGCGGCCGCTGCGGCCGACGAGCTCGTGGGCCGTGGCGGGACCCGCGCTGCCCGCCGGGTACGGCTCGGGCGGGGTTCCCTGGGACTCCCACTCGGCGAGGATCGGATCGATCCACCGCCAGGCGGCCTCGACCTCGTCGCGCCGCATGAACAGGGTCGGGTTGCCGGTGAGGACGTCCATGAGCAGCCGCTCGTAGGCCTCGGGCACCCGGCCGGTGAAGGTCTCGGCGAAGCTGAGGCTGAGCGGGACCGGCTTGAGCGCCACCTCGCCCGCGCCCGGCTCCTTGGCCATGATGTTCAGCTGGATGCCCTCGCTCGGCTGCAGCCGGAGCACCAGCCGGTTGGGGGTGTTGCCGGGGAAGATCGAGTGGGGAACGTCCTTGAACTGCACCACGATCTCCGAGTGGCGGTACGGCATGCGCTTGCCCGTACGCAGGTAGAACGGCACCCCGGCCCAGCGCCAGTTCTTCACCTCGGCGCGGATCGCGGCGAAGGTCTCCACCCGGCGGGAGCCCTCGGTGGGCGCGGTGTTGTCGGGCTCGTCGAGGTAGCCGGGCACCTGGACGCCGCCGGACTCGCCCGCCGTGTACTGGCCGCGTACGGTGAAACGGTCCACCTCGCCGCCGGTGATGGGCCGCAGAGACTGCAGGACCTTGACCTTCTCGTCGCGGATCGACTCGCGGTCGTTGCGCGACGGCGGCTCCATCGCCACCAGGCACAGCAGCTGGAGCAGGTGGTTCTGCACCATGTCGCGCAGCGCGCCCGCGTGGTCGTAGTAGCCGCGCCGGCCGGGGGTGCCGACGGTCTCGGCGACGGTGATCTGGACGTGGTCGATCCAGAGGGAGTTCCAGATCGGCTCCAGGAACGCGTTGGCGAACCGGAGCACGAGGAGGTTCTGGACCGTCTCCTTGCCCAGGTAGTGGTCGATGCGGTAGATCTGCCGCTCGTCGAAGATGGCGCCGACCTCGTCGTTGATGCGCAGCGCGCTGGACAGGTCGCGTCCGAGGGGCTTCTCCAGCACCACCCGAGAGGCGGGGGTGACCAGGCCGGCGCGGTGCGCCTCCCGGCAGAACGGGCCGAACGTCATGGGCGGGCTGGCCAGGTAGAACACCCGCTCGCGCTGCTCGTGCCCGCCGAGCATGCCGGCGAGCCTCGCCCACCCCGTTGGGTCCTGGCCGCCGATGTCGACGGTGACGTGGTGCAGGCGGCCGAGGAAGCGCTGCCAGGTGTCGAGGTCGTCCACCGGCACCGAGCTGCGCACCTCGGCGTCCACCTTGCCGCGGAAGTCGGCGTCGTCGAGCCCGCCCCGGGACATGGCGATCACGCGGGTCTCGGGGGCGAGACGCCCGTCGCGGTCGGAGTGGTAGAGCGCCGGGAGGAGCTTCCGCATGGAGAGGTCGCCGGTGCCGCCGAAGACGATGAGGTCGGCGGGTTGCGGGGTCTCAGACATGAGGAAGCGCTCCATAGGGATTACCGAAATTAGGGATAGATCGGACACTAGCTAGATCTTGCGCTCTACACAAGCGGAGTTTTGTCATTTGAGATGAGAAAGTAGGAAGTTTTCATTCCTTAAGTGGGTGTGATTCACTTGGCGGATGCCTCGACGTCCCGCTGCCACGCTGGCCACCAGCGGTGAGGTGCTGCGCCTCATCCGCTCCGGCGAGGCGGTCACCCGCGCGGACATAGGGCGTGTCACCGGCCTGTCCAGACCCGCGGTGTCACTGCGCGTCACCGAGCTGCTGGACCGGCGCCTCGTGGTGGAGAACAGCGAGGGCCCCTCCACCGGAGGCCGCCCGCCCACCCGCCTGATCTTCAACGCCTCCGGCGGGGTCGTCCTGGTCGGCTCGCTGGGCGCGAGCCGCGCGCAGATCGCCGTCTGCGACCTCACGGGCAAGGTGTTGGCCGACGCCGCCCTGTCCGTGGACGTGGAGGAGGGCCCGGACGTCGTCCTGCCCCTGGTCATGCAGACCTGGAGCGACCTGCTCGGCGACCGCCCCGCCTCCCTGATCCGCGGGGTCGGCCTGGGCGTCCCCGCCACGGTGGAGTTCGCGGCGGGCCGCACCGAGAGCGCCCGGATCATGGCCAGCTGGACCGGCGTGGCCATCCCGCCGATCATCGCCGAGCGCTTCCCCGTCCCCGTCTTCCTCGACAACGACGTGAACGTCATCGCGATCGGCGAGCACCGCGAGATCTACGCGGGCGAGGCCGACGACCTGCTGTTCATCAAGGTCTCCACCCGGATCGGTTCCGGGGTGATCGCCGGGGGCGAGATCCTGCGAGGGGCGCTGGGCGCCGCGGGGGAGATCGGGCACATCCCGGTCCGCGACGGCGGGGGAGTCCTCTGCCGCTGCGGCAACATCGACTGCGTCGACTCCGTCGCCAGCGGCACCGCGATCCTGCGCCAGCTCCGCGCCAGGGGGCACGAGGTCAAGACCCTGGCCGACGTGGTGAGCCTGGTCAGGGCCGGAGACGCGGAGACCATGACCGTGGTCCGCAACGCCGCCCGGATGCTCGGCGAGGTCGTCGCCAGCGCGGTCAACCTGCTCAACCCCTCGGTGGTCGTCCTCGGCGGCGACGTCGCGGAGACCTTCCAGCCGATGGTCTCGGGGGTCCGCGAGGTCATCCACCGCCGCTCGACGGCCCTGGCCACCCGCAACCTGCGGATAGAGCGCAGCAGGCTCGGCCCGAGCGCCGGGATCATCGGCTGCGCCCACATGGTCCTGGACCACATCCTGTCGCCCGAGGCCGTCGACTCCGCCGGCCGGCAGCCGCTCCGTTCCCTCGCCTGAGGGCTCCGGGCCGTCGGCGCGTTCCTGGCCGCCGGTCGGCGGTCGCTCCGTTCCCTCGCCTGAGGGCTCCGGGCCGTCGGCCCCCTCCCGTCCGCCGGGGCCGTCCCGCTCCAGGCGGGGTGGCCCGCGAAGGAGCCGGCGCTTTTCGTCGACGCGGGGAGGGTGTTGGATGAGTGCATGCGTGAAGTGGACGGGGAGCGCGAGCCGGCGCGGACGGCGGCCGATTCGGAGGGCCCGTCCACCTCGCCGTGGAGCGCGCCGTCACGTCCGCCCCGCGCCCGTGCCGCGGGGTGGCGCCTCACCCGTGGCGCGCCGAGCGGGACGCCCGCTTCCGGCGTGAGCGGCCCGGGTGTGCGGCAGAACCCCGGAGGCGGTCCCGAGCGCCGCTCGCGCGCCGGGCGCCCGCCCCAGGCCGAGCCGGTGCCGGCCCGGCGTGAGAGTGGGGGAGGCCGGCTCCGGCCGCAGGCCGAGGCGCGCCCGGGGCTTCGTGCCTTCAACCAGCTCGCCCTCGGCTCCTACAACGAGAAGCTGGTGATCGAGAGCATCCGGCAGGCCGTCTCCACGAGCAGGGTGGAGATCGCCGAGCGCACCGGCCTCACGCCGCAGGCGGTGTCGCGGATCACCCGTAACCTGCTGACCTCGGGCCTGCTGACCGAGGACGCCCGCCAGCCGGTGGGCGCGGGCAAGCCGCGGGTGCCGCTGCGGCTGCGTCCTGACGCCGGTTCGGCCATCGGTGTCCACCTCGACCCAAAGATGATCACCGTGGTGGCCGTCGACCTGTGCGGCGACCTGCTCGACCAGCGGCACCTGCTCCTGCCCGAACAGCCCGACCCGCAGTGGTGCCTGGCGCAGATGACCCGCCTGGCACTGGAGTCGGCCGAGGCCGCCCGCCCCGCCTCCGAGACCCTGCTGGGGGTGGGGGTCGCCGTGCCGGGCCCGCTCGACACCCGCGCCGGGCTGCTGCTCGACCCGCCGCTGTTTCGGGACTGGAAGCACGTGGCGCTCAAGGCCGAGCTGGCCACCCGGCTGGACGTCGACGTCATCGTCGAGAAGGACTCCACGGCGGCGGCGATCGGAGAGCGCTGGCTGGGCGCGGCCGACCGCGCCGGTGACTTCGTCTACCTCTACCTGGGGGCCGGTGTCGGCAGCGGAGCCTTCCTCAACGGCGACGTCTACCGGGGACGCACGGGCAACGCGGGCGAGGTCGGCCAGCTGTGCGCGATCGCGACCGGCCGGCTCACCCCGGAGGGCGGCCCCGACCTCGTTCCCGAGTGCGCCCCGACGTCCGCGGTGGTGGACCGTGCCCGCGCCGCGGGCATGGTGGTCCCGCCGGACGACGCCGCCTACGAGTGGGTCTGCGCGGCCGCGGCGCGCGGCGACCGGCGGGCGGTCGCGGTGATCGAGGAGGTGGCCCGGGTGATCGGCCTGGGCGCCGCCGGGCTCATCGACCTGCTGGACGTCGAGCTGCTCATCATCGGCGGGCCCGCCGTCCTGCCCGCCGTGGCCGACATCTACCACGGGCAGATCGCCGCCGCCGTCAACAGGTTCCCGATGGCGAGGCACCTGCGCGAGGTGGAGGTCGCCCAGTCGCACCTCAACCGTGCCGCGGCGGCGGTGGGGGCCGCGTCCAGCGTGTTCCACGAGGTGTTCACGCCCAGCCTGGGCTCACGGACGCGAACGGCGCACTCGGACGCCGTGTGACCGCACCCGCGGGCGGCGCGGGCACTTTACAGAGACGGTGACGGGATGATCCGCGTGGATTGACATAGTCAATCCAATGGATTTACATACTCGTAACCTCCCTCACCCCCCATCAAAGGCCAATCGTGAAGAACCGCCACAAACTCGTACTGAGAGCGACGTTGGTCGCATCTCTCCTCGCGACCACCGCCCTGGGCTGGTCGGCCACGACCCCGGCCCTCGGCGCGCAGGCCGCCGCCCCCACCGTGAAGAACAAGGTCTACGCGGGCTACCAGGGCTGGTTCAACGCCCCAGGCGACGGCTCGCCGCTCAACAACTGGCGGCACTGGTCCCGCGGGACACAGCCGTCACCGGGCAACCAGACCTTCGAGCTCTACCCGGAGATGAGCAAGTACCCCGCCTCGGCCAGATACCAGACCGGGTACGCGGCGCTCGGCAACGGCCAGCCCGCGACGCTCTTCTCCTCCTACCCGACGGCCGTCGTCGACCAGCACTTCCAGTGGATGGGCCAGCACGGCATCGACGGCGCCGCGATCCAGCGCTTCGGCAGCGACGTCGCCGAGCCCGGCTCGGCCAACGCCCAGGTCCGCAACACGATCACCTCCAGGGCCAGGGACGCCGCGGAGAGGCACGGCCGCGGGTTCTACGTCGAGTACGACGTCAGCGGCCTGACCGACGCCAACGTGGAGCAGGTCCTCACCCGGGACTGGACCGACGTGATCACAGGTCAGCTCCACCTCACCGACTCCCCGGCGTACGCCAGGGAGAACGGCAAGCCCGTGGTCGAGATCTGGGGCTTCGGCTTCGAGGACCGGCCCGGCACGGCCGCCCAGGCCGAGCGCATCGTGCGCTGGTTCAAGGACCGCGGCCTGTACGTCATCGGCGGCGTGCCGCGCGAGTGGCGCACGGGCGCCGGCAAGCCCGGGTTCGCCCCGGTGTACCGGGCGTTCGACATGATCTCGCCGTGGATGGTGGGGTACGTCGGCGACACGAACGGCCTGCTCACGGGCGACCGCGACGCGCTGAACGCGACAGGCCAGGCCTACCAGCCGGTCATCTACCCGGGCTTCGCCTGGTCCAACTGGAACGGCGGCGCGCGCAACATGATCCCGCGCCGGTCCGGCGACTTCATGTGGGAGCAGGCCGCCAGCGTGCGCCGGGCGGGGGTGCCGCAGGCGTTCATCGCGATGTTCGACGAGTACGACGAGGGCACGGCCCTCGCGCCGGCCGCCGAGGACTCCTCGCAGGTGCCGACCAACCAGTACTTCCTGACCACCAGCGCCGACGGCAAGTACGTGTCGTCCGACTTCTACCTGCGCCTGGCGGGCAGGGCCACCCGAATGATCACCGGTCTCGACCCGCTGGTGACCACGGTGCCCATCCCGCTCAGTGTCGGTCCGGTCTTCTTCCGCACCAGCGTGGAGCAGGGGACCGACGCCCAGCCGACGTGGACGAACACGCCGGGCGGCGGCGGCACCACCAACGTCACCGGCCAGTCGCTCGCGGTCGCGACCGGTGAGGACAACCAGATCGGCGCGTCCGCCCTGCGCATCCGGGGCAGCGCCGCCTCCGCCGCGGCCTCGCACGCCTACTTCCAGGTGTTCGACGTGAACATCCCGGCGACCGCCGCGACCAAGCTGCAGTACTCCTTCCTGCCGAAGGACGCGGGCGGTCGCAACGTCGCGGTGGACTTCGTGATGACGGACGGCACCACGCTCCGCGACAGCGCCGCCGTCACGACCACCGGCGTCGACATGCACCCGGGCGCGGCCAAGGGCACGATCGGCTCGTGGACGCGGATCCAGAGCGACTTCGGCTCCGCGCTGAACGGCAAGACCATCGACAAGATCCTCGTCGGCTACGACCGCGCAGGCACGGCCGGCGCCTTCACCGCCTACATCGACGACATCACCATCACCAACTCCTGATCCCCGACCCCGGCCGGGGTACGGCGTCCCTCGCGGCGCCGTACCCCGGCCGAGTCGTGTCACCGGTCGGCACCGCACCCCCGCCGGGAATCCGCGCCCGCGCACGCCGTCACGCCGGGCCCGCGACGGCGGGGGCCCGTGTCGGGGATCACACGATGGCGACGGTGAGGTCGGTGGCGCCCGAACATCATCAGGCGGTGCTCTGAAATCGAACAGTCCAATTTTTGGAGTAATTGGATGCCGTGACGGAGACGTCACCACACGTGATCATCATCGGCGCGGGGACCGGAGGCCTGTGCCTGGCGCAGGGCCCGCGGCAGGCCGGTGTCAGCGTGGCCGTGTACGAGCGGGATCGCACCCGCGCCGATGGTCTGTTCGGCTATCGGGTCGGTATCGACCCCGACGGCAGCCGCGCCCTGGCGGCCTGCCTGCCCGCGGACCTGTTCGAGGTGTTCGTGGCCACCAAAGCGGTGACCCCGCGCTTCTTCAACATCGTCACCGAGCGCAGGTCCGAACTGCTGCGCATGGGCGACGTTCCCGACGACGTCGAGCGGCAACCGGACGCGGTGGCGGAGGTCCACGCCGCGTTCGAGCAGGCCGTGGCCCGGACCGGCATGCGATGGACGTTCCTGCGCCCCAACGAGTTCGCCGGCAACAGCCTGCAGTGGGCCCCGCAGATCAAGGCCGGCGACATCGTCCGTGCCCCCTACCCGCTGGCGTGCACCGCCCGATCCACGAGCGGGACATCGTCGCCGTCGCGGTGCGTGCTCTCACCGAGGACGGGCATCACGGGGCGAAGTATGCCCTGACCGGCCCTGAGGCCATGACGCACGCCGACCAGGTCGACGAGATCGGGGCGGCGATCGGGCGTACCCTGCGCATGGAGGAGATTCCCGCCCACGACGCCTGCGAGCAGATGACCCGTTACGCGCCGCCCGCGATCGTCGACGCCGTCCTCGGCCAGCTCGCGGCAGCGGTCGGGCGGCCGCCCGCGCTGACCGACACCGTTCGGCGGGTCACCGGCCGGCCGCCGCGCACGTTCGCCGACTGGGCCCGCGAGCACGCCGCCGACTTCGGCTAGCCCCGTTTTCCGCACGTGAGTGATCTTCAGCGGAGGTCTCGTGGATCTATATCAAGAAGATCCAAAAGATGGAGTTGGAGGTCGGTGGGTTGCGGGATGGTCGGGGGTGACTGGCCCGTGCCCGGGATCAGCCGGATGCCGGCCAGCGCGTCGAGGATCAGCTTGCCGGTGGGGATGGCGGGTCGGCCGGCGTACAAGCCGTTGACCTTGGTGGCGCCGTGGGCGGCCAGGGTCTGGCGGACCTGGCGTTCGATCAGGCAGAAGATGAGCAGGGCCAGGCAGATGACGGTGATCAGCGCGTTGATGCGGCGGTTGTTCTTCAGATACAGGCTGGTGACGGCGAGGGGGCCTTTGAAGGCCTGGTGGCGGCGTTCGACGGCTTCTTGGCCTTTGTAGTGGCGCAGGATCTGTTCGACGTCGGCCGCGTCAGGGTCGAGGTTGGTCAGCAGGGCGTACCAGCCGTCGGTGGCGGCCTCGGCGTCCAGGGCGTGCTGGTCGAAGTGCCAGGCCAGGGTGGGTTTGCCGGTGGCAGGGTCGCTGCCGATCGCGGCGATCAGGTAGCGGCTCACCCGGCGGGCGCGGCCGATCGCGGTGATCCGGTCGGCGACCGTCTGCTCGTCGGGGTAGTGGCGTCCGCCCAGGCCGCGTTCCAGCCGGGCCAGGTCGTCGCGGGCCCGATCGAGTTTCTTGGCCCGGGCGGTGGCGGCGGCCTCGGCGCGGGCCGAGGAGTGCACGAAGATGCGCCGTAACGCCAGGATGGGGTCTTTCTTGCGTGACCCGGCCAGCGTCATGCCGTCCTCGGCCACGTGCCAGGTGCCGCGCCGCCCGGCGTCCTTGCCGGCGTCGCGGGCGGCGACGTAGTCCACTGCCTGGGCCTGGTCGAGTCGCTGCCGGGCCAACACCTCGGCCGGCATGTAAATCTTGGAGGCCGACGCGATAAAGGCCACGCCCTCGGCGGTCATCGCGGCCAGGTTCGCATACGAGATCAGCTTCGAATCGCCGATCATCAACATCGGTTGCGGGCCGGCCAGCCGTTGCAGCGCCTGCATCGCCGGTATGACCTCGCCGGCCCCGCCGTCATAGGAGCGGTGGAAGAGCGGGATCGCCCCGTCGGAGCTGACGGCGAGCCCGGCCTGGATCTGCTTAAGATCCGGCCGGCGGTCTTTGGGATGGCCGAACTTCGGCGCGGCGAAGCCGGGTTCAGCCTGCTTGTAGTCGCCCTGCAATGAGATCGAGGTCAGGTCCCAATGCAGGCGCGTCACCTCCACGCCGAACGCCTCGATCACGGCCAGCCCGACCGAGCCGGCCAGGTGATCCAGGTGCGGGGCGATCGCGTCCAAGGCGCGGCCGATCCGGTCATCGTTGAGCAGGCCGGGCTCCACCCCGAACGCCTCACCCACCGCCCAGGCGTGCGCCCACTCCCGCACGTGCACCAACGGAGCCGGCGAGGTCAGCCGGTTGGCCACCAGCACGTCGATCACCTGCCCGTGCGTCAACTCAGCCACATCACGCACCGGGCAGGCCGCATCCACCAACTCCCGGATCCGAAGCCGCGAGCAGAACCCGGCCACCACCGGTAACGCTCCGAGCATCTTCTCGACACTGGCCCGGCCCCACTGCGCACGCTGTCTCACCCGCCAGGTCATACCGCGCAAACGATCAGAACAGCAAACCCAACGATCTTCAGTTACCTCGACGTTCGGAAAACACGGCTAGCCGGGAAGTGATCGCGGCAACCCGAACGACGGGAGCACATCGTTGTCGAAGCGGGTGAAGGCGCAGATCCGGTCGCCGGCGAGGGTGAGGACGAACAAACCGCTTCCATGGCGGATGCCGGTGGAGCCGTGGAGATAGGCGCCGAAGGCCGGCTGGCCGTTGGCTCGCGTTGGCACCAGGTCGACCCGCCTGCCGGAGCCGAAGATGCCGGCAAACAGGCGCGCCGCGGCGTCCCGGCCCTGGTATTCGAGGGGAATCGGCGGCATGGAGACGGTGATGTCGTCGGTGAACATGGCGATCAAAGCGTCGACGTCACCGGCCTCGTAGGCGCGGACGAAGCTCGCCACGAGCGCCTGCTCGGAGGGTGAGCCGGAGGCGGGAGGCGGTTCGGCGGCCTGAGGCCATCCGCGCTGGAGACGAGCGCGTGCCCGTTTCAGAGCGCTCTTGACCGAGTCAACGCTCGAGTCGAGCATCTCGGCCACCTCGGCCGCGTGAAAGCCCATGACGTCACGCAGGACGAGGACGGCGAGCTGGCGAGGCGGCAGGACCTGCAGTGCGGTCACGAAAGCCAGGGAGATGGCTTCGGCATGTTCATAGCGAGCCTCCGGGCCCGGCACACCCTCCAGGAGGGCTTCGGGGTACGGCTCGAGCCACACGACTTCGCCGGGCCGGGTCGGTGCGGGCGGGTCGACCTCGGGCATGTCTCACTCCTTGGCCGGGCGCCGGCCGGCCGACCGGCGCGCGTCGAGGCACCGGTTCGTGGCGATCCGGTAGAGCCAGGTGCGTATCGAAGCGCGTCCCTCGAACCCACGCAGGCCCTGCCAGGCGGCCAGCAGCGCATCCTGGAGGGCGTCCTCGGCGTCCTGGAACGACCCGAGCATCCGGTAGCAGTGCACCTGCAGCTCATGGCGGTAGGGCTCGGTCAGTTCCCGGAACGCCTCGCCGTCCCCGGCCCGAGCCCTGGTGATCAGGTCGGCTGTCACTGGCTCCACTCTCCCGCGCCTCGGCGACCTTTCCATCCTGTACAGACGCCAGCCGAGGGGCGAAAGGGGCGGCGCCCCCTTTCTTGATATCGCGGCGTCTACATGGTCGACAGCTCGGGCCCAGAAAGGAACCCAGATGATCCTGAAGGACAAGGTTGCGGTGATCTACGGAGCCGGAGGCGGGATCGGTGGCGCCATCGCTCGCGCTTTCGCCTCCGAGGGGGCCGCCGTCTTCCTCACCGGGCGCCGCCTGGCTCCGGTCGAGGTGGTGGCGAAAGACATTGTCTCCGCCGGCGGATCCGCGGAAGCAGCAGAAGTGGACGCCATCGACGAGCAGGCCGTGGACAGGCATCTGCAGTCGGTGATCGCCAGCGCGGGCCACGTCGACATCTCGTTCAACGCGGTCGGCACCCCGTACGCCTACGGCGATGAGCACAATGCGCCCATTCTGGGAGTCCCGCTGACCGACTTGGCGGCTGGACAGTTCTCCCTGCCGGTCGCCACCCTGCTCACCTCGTACTTTCTGACCGCGCGCCTGGCCGCGCGGCACATGATCGTGAACCGATCGGGAGTGATCATGACCGCCACGGCTGTCCACTCCCGCGTCGGCTTCCCTCTGGTGGGAGGGTACGGTCCGGCGCAGGCCGCCAAGGAGGCGCTCACCCGGGACCTGTCCGCCGAACTCGCACCCCACGGCATTCGTGTGGTCGGTCTGCGACCTTACGCCATACCGGAGACGCCCCTGATCAAGGACGCCTTCCACCAGCGCGCCCACGAACTGGGCGTGACGTGGGAGCAGTGGCAGGAGGTGCTCGCGAGCACGACCCATCCTCAGCGCCTCATGACGCTCGAGGAGACGACGAGCATGGCGGTCTTCCTGGCTTCAGATAGAGCGAGCGGGATGACCGGAACCACCGTCAACTTGACCATGGGCAGAGTCGACGACTAGAAGCGGAAGGAGGTTGACATGCACGTTCTGTACACCGTTGAGGCGCTCGCGACGGGCGACGGCCGAGACGGACACGTCCGGACGACCGACGGCAAGATCGACCTACGGTTGTCCGTGCCCAAGGAACTGGGCGGCATGGGCCAGGGCGCCAATCCCGAGCAAATGTTCGCGGCCGGATACGCCGCATGCTTCCATTCGGCGCTTCGCCTGGTCGGCAAGCAGGCCAAGGCCGATGTCGACGATTCCGCCGTGAGCGCGAAGGTCGGCCTCGGCCGGAAGAAGGATGGCGCCTTTCAGCTCGTGGTCAGCCTCGAGGTGTCGCTGCCCCACCTGTCGCGACAGGAGGCGCAGGTACTGGTGGGCCAGGCACATCAGGTCTGCCCGTCCCTGAATGCGGTGCGCGGCAACATCGACGTCGATGTCGTCGTCAGGAACTGACCGCTGCATGCCGTTGTCTCGGATCGCCGTTCGCCTCGATGTCTCCCAGAAGCAGTCCTTCGCCCTCGATGTCGTCGAGGGCGTCGGGCGCGGGCCTACGACCGCGTTGGCTCGCGCTGGCATGCTGCCGCTCATCCTCACAGGTGACCGGTGCGGGAGGGCTCCCCCGGACGGCACACCCGTGGCGCCCAGGGGCCTGGACCAGACGCAACGCCCCCTGCCGCATCACCTGGCATGTCCTCGAGCACGCCTGGGAGATGCAGGACCGAACGGAGAGCCAGGAGGGAGACCCATGAAGATCGCTGTGACGGGAGCCACGGGAAGGGTGGGAAGCCGTGTCGTCGAACTGCTCGAGGCGAGCGACCACAACGTCGTGCCGATGGTCCGGTCCACCGGGGTGGATGTGGTGACCGGCGAGGGGTTGACGACGGCGTTGGCCGGAGTGGAGTGCGTCATCGACGCCTCCAGCGGGAGTGCCCAGGGACATCAACGGCCGACGCCGGAAGCGGCCGCCGAATTCTTCACCGCCTCGGCCCGCAACCTGCACGAGATCGGCCAGAAAGCGGGCGTGCACCGCATAGTCGGGGTATCCGTCCTCGGCATCGACCGCTTCACCACCGGGCACGGCGCGGCGAAACACACCCACGAGAAGGCCGTGCTCTCCGGGCCCATCCCCGTGCGGGTGCTGCGGGCAGCGCTGTTCCATGAGATGGTTCCCCAGCTCATCGACTGGGGCACCCAGGGCGAGGTGGCCCACCTGCGCAGGATGCGCATCCAGCCGGTGGCCTCCCGCGCCGTCGCCCGAGCGCTCGTCGACCTGGCCACCGACCCGGCATGGGCAGCATCACCGAAACGCTCCGAGCGACCGTTACCCGAGATCGCAGGTCCCCGGGAGGAGAACCTGATCGACCTGGCCATGCTGTTCGTGGCCCGCAGTGGCCTCCCCCTGCGGGTCCAGGATGTCAGCGATCCCAACGACCCCGACGACAAGATCTGGGAAGACGGCAGCCTGCTGCCCCAACCGCACGCCATGCTCGCCGGTCCGACATTCGAGGCATGGCTCGACTCCGACGACGCCAACCCGGCCACCTAGCTAGTCCGACGAAGGAGAACCGCCATGGGAAAGATCGTCATCAGCACTAACGTCACGCTCGACGGAGTCGTCCAGGACCCGGACGGGCAGGAGGGCTCCAGGGTGGGCGGCTGGTTCAATCAATTCGGCGGCAAAGATCGCGAGGCGTGGGCCAAGCTCGAGACCGACGAGGCTCTGGGCGCGGAGGCCCTGCTCCTGGGCCGACGGAGCGACGAGTGGTTCGCCGCGCGATGGCTGACTCGAAGCGGCGAGTGGGCGGACAAGCTCAACAGCATGCCCAAGTACGTCGCGTCCTCGACCCTCGAACACCCACGCTGGAGTAACGCGACGCTACTGAAGGGGGACGTGGTGGCCGAGATCGCGAAGCTGAAGCAGGAGCTCGACGGGGAGATCCTCGTCTATGCCAGCTACCGGCTCGCGCGCACACTGATCGACAGCGACCTGGCCGATGAGCTGCGGCTGATCGTCTTCCCGGTCGTGCTCGGGACCGGTGAGCGTCTCTTCGGCAAGACCAGTGACCACACGCCCCTGCGTCTGCTTGGCACGCGGACCGTCGGTGACGGCCTCGCCTATCTCACCTACGAGATCGTCCACGCGGCAGACCGCGAAGCATCCTAGACATGCGCAAATGTGAGGACCTATAGGGCGAACACTGCCGATCATCCTGACGGGATTCCTGGTACTGGCCGGGTGCAGCAGTGCGTCGCAGGAGCCGGCCACGAAGCGCACGACTGTAACGGAGCGCGGACAATCGAAGTTCCTCCTCGGTCAAACTCCTGGCCTAGGGCGCCGGGAGCAAGTGCATAAACCAGATGACCAGTTGCACCCCGGACAGGCCGCGCACGAAAGCCAGCCAGCCGGCGCCGTCCTCGGCCGAGGTGACGTCCAGGCCGAGGATCTCGCGCCGGCCGTCGGCATTGACGGCGGTGGCCACCAGGCAGTGCACTGCCAGACTCGGTAATCGGCCGAGCCCGGCGAGTGGCCCCTGTCTGATCGCCGACGCAGGCACCGGTTTTCAAAGGCCCACTGGCCGTCACCGACCCGCACCTGATGGACAACCGACCAAGGTCAACGGCTTGTACGCCGGCCGCCCCGCCGTCTGCACCGGCAAGCTCGGGCCGGCATCCGGCTGATCCCGGGCACGGGCCAGTCACCTCCGGCCATCCCGCAACCCACCCACCTCCAACTCCATCTCCTGGATCCTCTCGATATCGATCCACGAGACCTCCGCTGAAGATCACTCACGTGCGGAAAACGGGGCTAGCCGACTGGTTACGCTGGCGCCGACTCACTCATCGACACAGGGGTTGGCGTTGTCAGGCGATACCAAACAGCAGATGGTCAACCGGCTGATGCTGGCCCTCACCGACCTGCAGAACATCTCCGACCAGGTCGACCAGGCCATCAGCTCCGTTCTCGGTCTCAACCGCACCGACGCCCGCTGCCTGTCGTGCCTCATCACCCGGGGCCCGATGGCGGCGGGCGACCTGGCGGCGGCCGCGGGCGTCGCCCCCACCGCGCTCACCTTCGCCATCGGCCGGCTCGCGCAGGCGGGCTACGTGGAACGGGCGAGGGATCCCGCCGACCGCAGGCGCGTCCTCATCACCGCCACCGGCAAGGCGCTCCGGTTCGCCGAACGGATGTGGAGCCAGACCGTCACCGAGTCCGAGCGGCGGCTGTCGAGATACTCGCCGCAGCAACTGGAGCTCTTGACCGGGTTCGTCGACGAGCAGATCGAACTGCAGAGGAGGCAGGTGCTGCACATCCGCGAGGATCCGGGCGCAGGCCAAGACGATCATTAAGGCCGGACCGCTCCGCGCCGTCGCCGGGCATCCGATCGTCGACAAGGCGCATCACGATAAAAGGTGACAGGTAATTTAAATCACCTGTCACATGGATTCCGTGCGGGGGCGTTCGCCCGGCTCGCCGCCAGAGCACGCCCGCGGAACCCGCCGCCCCCGTCCGCCGGGCCCAATGCTCCGACCTGGGTATTCGCGATCACGCGCACCTGGTCGCACCATCCTTGCCGGCACCCCGGGAAGGGAAGCCGTCATCGGCGCCCCGCGCGCCCGACGGGCTCCGAGGTGCCGACGCCGCCGGGAGTCAGACGATGTCATCGCCGAAGGCGGCGGCGAGCGCCTTCGCGATCAGGCCGGACAGCTCGGTCCGTCCGTCGTCCTCGGCCCAGCGCACCAGTGCCGTGTGCATGGCGGCCAGGCAGGCACTGGCCGCCACCTGGGCGTGGAACACCGTGTCGGGATCGGTGGCATCGCCCTCAAGGGCGTCGACGATCGCCTTCTGCAGGGCGTAGTGGTTGTCCAGGTGCTTGGCCCGCAGGGCCGGCGTCGAGATCATGAGCCGGAGGCGGGCGAGCAGGAACCGCTTGTTCGCCGTCGGGTCGTCTCCGTGGCCGCCGGTCAACGTCGCGGCCGAGCCGACGAGCGCGCCGCCGATGCGGCGGACCAGGGGCTGCGCGGCGGACGACGCGGCGATCCGCTCGGCGACGAGCCGGCCGTGCTGGTCGACGAGCACGAGGTCCTCCTTCGTGGGGAAGTGCCGGTACACGGTCATGGGCGACACGCCCGCGGCTTCGGCGACGTCGGTCACGGTCGTGGCGTCGTAGCCGCGCTCGGTGAACAGCCGTACCGCGTGTGCCTGGATCACGCGCTGCGTCTCGGATCGCCGTTGCGCTCGCAACGTTGAGTGCTGGTCGGGCATGTGATAGACACTACCACCATGATAGTCACTACCAGATCGGTAGTGACTCACAGAGTGAGGCGGCTGGCATGAGTGATCTGACCGGCAGGACGGCTCTCGTGACGGGAGCGTCGCGCGGCATCGGGCGGGCGATCGCGGCCGGGCTGGCGGCGAAGGGGGCGGCGGTCGTCGTGCACTTCGGCACGGACGAGGACGGTGCGACGGCGACGGTCGGCGAGATCGAACGCAGGGGTGGAACCGCGTTCGCCGTCGGGGCGGAGCTGGGCGTGGACGGCGACGTCGAGACACTCTTCGCGGGAGTCGAGGCCGGCCTGGCCGGGCGGCCACTCGACATCCTCGTCAACAACGCGGCGGCCGCTCCCGCCGGCCCGCTCGGAGTCACGACGCGGACGGAGTTCGACCACCTCTTCGCGGTGAACGTGCGAGCGCCCTACTTCATCATCCAGCGAGCACTGCCACTGTTCCGCGACGGCGGCCGCATCGTCACGATCTCGTCCGTGGCGACCCGGATGGCCAACCCCACCCAGACGTCCTTCGCCATGACGAAGGGCGCGGTCGAGACGATGAGCATGACCCTGGCCAACGAGCTCGGAGTCCGGGGGATCACGGTGAACGCGGTCGCTCCCGGCGCCACCCGGACGGCGACCAACGGATCGTTCTTCGAGGCGCCGGGCCTGGCCGAACTCATCGCCGGAACGACGGCGCTCGGTCGCCTGGGCGGGCCCGACGACGTCGCCGACGTGGTCGCGTTCCTCGCCTCCGACGCGGCGCGCTGGATCACCGGTCAGGTCGTCGACGCGAGTGGTGGCCTGTTCCTCGGACCGCGCGCCTGACCGCCGGTCGTCGACGACGGCCGCGGACGTACGCGCCGTACGTTCCCGGCGCGGCCGCGCCGTCCTCGACGTCAGACGTGCCGTAGCCGGCGCGCGGCCTCCGTGAGCTCCGTGAGGTCGTTGGCGGCCGCGAACCCGAGGCGCAGGAAAGCCGCGGGGGGCTCGGCGGCGAAGTATCGGCGGCCGGCGCTGACGGCGACCTCGTGCCGGCGGGCGGCGCCGGCGATCACCGTGTCGTCGGTGCCGGGCGGCAGGCGGATCCACAGGTGCAGCCCGCCCGCGGGGGGCTGGGTGACGGTCCAGTCCGGACGCTCGCGCGTGACGGCGGCCGCCAGCTCCGCGCAGCGTTCCCGCAGCGCCAGGGTCAGCGCGCGAACGTGCCGATCCCACGCGGGGGAACCGACCAGCTCCAGGGCGGTCTCCTGCAACGGGCGGGTGACGAAGAAGTCGTCGACCATCCGGACCGCTCTCATCCGCTCCATCACGGGCCCGCGGGCCGCCAGCGCCCCGATGCGCAGGCTGGGTGCCGCGGGTTTGGTGAGCGAGGTCAGGTAGACGACCGTGCCGTCACGGTCGTCGGCCGCCAGCGGCCGCGGCACCCGCCCGCCGTGGCCGAGGTACCGCGCGAAGTCGTCCTCGACGACGAAGGCGCCCGCGGCCCGGGCCACGTCGACGACATGCCGGCGGCGCTCGGGCGCCAGCACGACGCCGGTCGGATTGTGGTAGGTCGGCTGGCAGTAGAACACCCGCGCGCCGGTCATGGCGAACGCTTCGGCCAGCAGGTCGGGTCTGACCCCGTCGTCGTCCAGGGGGACGGGTACCGGGCGCAGCCCGGCGGCCCGGGCGGCGGCCAGCGCGCCCGGATAGGTGGGCGACTCCACCAGGATCGGGCTGCCCGGCCCGGCGATGGCCCGGAACGCCATGGACAGGGCGCTCTGCCCGCCGGCGGTGACCAGCACGTCGTCGGGCGTCATGCCGCCGCCGGCCATGCCGGCGAACACGGCCCGAAGCGCCGCCAGGCCGTTCGCCGGGGCGCGGTCCCAGGCGTCGGGGCGGCGCGCCGCGCGTGCCAGCGCCGCGCTCAGCGGCCGGGTCGGTCGCAGTGACCGGTGCAGGTAACCGCCGTCCAACATGATCGTCCCGGCGGGTGGCGGCCCGAGCGCGTCGGTGAGCGGGCCGGTGTCGACGGCGCGGTCGGTGAGCGCGACCGTCTGCCAGACCGTGTCGGCGGCCCCGGCGCCGGTCCGGGTGCGCGGTGCCACGAAGGTACCGCTGCCCGGACGGGTGAGCACGGCGCCCTCGGCGGCCAGCACGGCGATCGCGCGCGAGACGGTCCCCGGGCCGACCCGGTAGCGCTGGGTCAGCTCCCGGCTGCTCGGCAGGCGGTCGCCCGGCGACAGCCCGGTCAGCAGCGCGCGCAGGCTGGTCACCAGCGTTGCAGAAGTGCTACCGTCTTCCATGAGAGATGACAGTAGCACTTCTGTCCCCCGTGGAGAATCACTACCGGACATCGCCGCTCTGCGAGCCGACACCCCCGGCTGCGAGCAGGTCGTCCACTTCAACAACGCCGGCTGCGGGCTGCTGGCCGCGCCCGTGCTGGCCACGATGCTCGACCACCTGAACCTGGAGGCGCGGATCGGCGGTTACGAGGCCTCGGCGGCCCGGGCGGCCGAGGTCCGCGGGTTCTACACCGAGATCGCCGCCCTGATCAACTGCGAGCCCGGTAACGTCGCCTTCGCCGGCAGCGCCACGCACGCTTTCGCCACCGCCCTGTCGGCGATCCCGTTCCAGGCCGGCGACGTCATCCTCACCACCCGCAACGACTTCATCTCCAACCAGATCGCCTTCCTGTCGCTGCGCAAGCGGTTCGGCGTGGAGATCGTGCACGCGCCCGACACCCCCGAGGGCGGGGTGGACGTGGCGGCGATGGCCGCGCTGATGCGCGCGCACCACCCCCGGCTGGTGACCGCCACCCACATCCCCACCAACTCCGGCCTGGTCCAGCCCGTCGCCGAGATCGGCCGGCACTGCCGCGAGCTGGACCTGCTGTACCTGGTCGACGCCTGCCAGTCGGTCGGCCAGTACCCCGTCGACGTGGCCGAGATCGGCTGCGACATGCTCACCGCCACCTGCCGCAAGTTCCTGCGCGGCCCCCGCGGCTCGGGCTTTCTGTACGTGTCCGACCGGGTCCTGCGCGCCGGCTACGAGCCGCTGTTCATCGACATGCACGGCGCCCGCTGGATCGAGCCGGGCCGTTACCAGCCCGCCGAGTCCGCGGCCCGGTTCGAGGAGTGGGAGTTCCCCTACGCGACCGTGCTCGGCTGCGCCGCCGCCGCGCGCTACGCCCGCCAGGTCGGCATCGACGTCATCGCGAGCCGTTCCCCGGTGCTCGCCGCCCGGCTGCGCGGCGGGCTCGACGCCATTCCCGGCGTGCGAGCGCTCGACCACGGCCCGCAGCTGAGCGCCATCGTCACCTTCGCCGTCGAGGGTTGGCAGCCGCAGCCGTTCAAGGCGGCGATGGACGCGCGGCGCGTCAACTCGGCGCTCAGCTTCCGCGAGTTCGCGCAGTTCGACTTCGGCGACAAGGACGTCGACTGGTGCCTGCGGCTGTCGCCGCACTACTACAACACCGAGGAGGAGGTGGACCAGGTCGTCGCCGCGGTCGCGGAGCTGGGCGACGCCGGCGGGCGCGTCCACCGCTCTTCGGGTGACCGGCGGCGAGAGCGGTGACGGCCCTGCCCGGGTCACGGCTGGAGCTGAACCCGCGCGGACGTTCCTCACCCCCGGCCCCGGTGGCGACGACCGTCCACGTCCACGGCGTCAGTCCCGCGGCTTGCGCCAGGTGATGCTGTAGCGCAACAGCAGGTGGCGGCGGTACCGGGAGCCGGGCAGGACATCGGCGGCCAGCGCTCGCATCTGCGGGTAGGTCATCGGCGGCGGCCACACCATGGGCGACGGATGCTCCCAGTGGCCCTTCGCGGCGCGGTGGAAGGCGCTGGCGGCGACGCCGGCCAGGTCGCGCGGCAGGTCGTTGGGCATGGTGGCGCGGGCGAGGCCGACGACGGCCAGGACGCCGCCGGGGCACAGCAGGTCGCGCATGCGGGCCAATCCGGTGGCGGCGTCCATGTGGTGAAGGGTGGCCACGGACGCGATGACGTCGAACGAGGCGGGCTCGAAGGAGTGGGTGAGGAAGTCGCCGAGGATGTAGTCGACGTCGCCCGGGTGCTCGCGGGCCTGGTCGATGCTGGGCGCGTCGAGGTCGATGCCGGTGACGTGCGGCACGGTTCGCCGGAGTTCGCGGGTGAGCATGCCCTCGCCGCAGCCGACGTCGAGGGCGCGCCGGGCATCATCGGGGACCACGCGGAGGATGCGGGGGTGGTAATGGATGTTGTGGTTCCATCGCCTGCCGTTCTTCGCTGTCATGTGATCATTCTGCCGAATGTTCGGCTACGGCTCCTTTCTTGGTGATCGTCCCGATGCCGCTGATCGTCCGTCGTGCGCGACCGCACCCCGTACCGAGGCCTCCATCACCCGCTGACGCGCGGCTGGGCGAACCGTGCCGCCCGCCGGCGATCGGGCCTCAGCCGAGGTCGGGGTGGGGGACGTAGCGGTCGAGGCGGATCAGGGAGAGAGCGCTGTCGTCGGCCATGAACGTGTCCAGGTCGCCGATCCTCCACCCGGCCTCGATCAGCGGCGATACGAGCGGGTGCACTCCCGGCACCGCGATCCGGGCCACTCTCGGCGTCGTCTCGGCACCGCTCGCCCGGGTGGTCGCGGCGAGCGCGCCGAGCACCGCCTCCGTGCAGTCTCGTGGTGTCGCACCGCCGGCCGGGCCGATCACGACCTCGTCGCCGCTCACCCGGGCGAAGGCGTATCCCTGGCCGGTCGCATGCCGCGTGACGCCCGGCGTGGAGGCGTACCAGGCGAGTGTGTCCGCCCGCGCCCCGCCCCCGGCGTGCGCGTCGAGCTCCGCGATCTCTTCCAGGCGCGCCTCCCGGACCGGTGGGCCGGGCAGTCCTGTGGCGGGACCGGTCAGGTAGAGCAGCGGGCACCAGGCGCGTAGTCCGTACCGGATGTACAGGCTCATTGCGCGGGGGTCCGAGGAGGCGAACGTGACCTTCGGCCCGTCTCCTGCCAGTAGTTCGGCCAGGAGGGTGCGGCCCACCCCGGACGATTGATGCTCGGGCAGCACGAACAGGTCGCCCAGGTGGGTGATGGCGCCGCGGCGCAGCGTACCGCCGAAACCCCGGGCCTGGTCGTCCGCCGTGGGGGCGAGGACGAGCGTGCCGAAGGCACGTTCGGCATCGAGGAAGTCGCGGGTCGAAGGCCAGCCCCGCAGAAGCCCGAACCGCGCGGCCACCGCCCGCACGGCGGGCATGTCGTCCTCTTCCGCGCCCCGCGTCATGCTCTCCGCCACTTCTCCTCCACACCTTTCCGAGAACCCAAGTGACCATCGGGAAGGTACGCCCTTTCCCGGCCGATCTACGGATCCCAAGCATTGTTCCCCTCGCGATCCAGGCCGGCCGCCTGGCCTGGTGGCCGTAGGTCCACGCCATCGGCTGCATGATCTTGTCTCTGAACCGCGGCTTCGACGTGATGGCCAAGGGGGTATTGACGGCGCGACTCTCGACGCCGCGGCCGAGCAGGCCTTCCGGGGCCTGCCGTTGACGTCGCAGTATCGGACGCGTCGGCGACTCTGACGATCGGGCCGCGCCGGCGGTGTTCTGCTGTGGCGCCTTTGGCCTTGGCCGGTCGCCCGACGGCGGGAAGCGGGAAGGCGGGAAGGCGGCGAACTCGTCGTAATCGGGCTGTCGGTAAGAAGCGGTCACCAGGTGCCCGCGACCGTGTCGAGCTTGGTGTCACCCTCTGGTTCTTCGCTCAGTTCGAGGGACCTTCGCGTCCGCCGGGCGTCGCGACGGATGAGGCGCGCAGGCCGGCGAGCTGGGTTTCAAGGCCGTCGAGGAGCGCCTGGAGGCCGAACTCGAAGGTCTGGTCGGGGGCGGCGGCGTAGTCGGTACCCGGCGGCGTTTCGAGGCGGGTGCGCAGCCGGGGGAAGCGCATGGCGACCTCGACCGCCTTGGCCATCGTGTCCTGGATGAGTGCCTCGGCGTCTCCGCCGTCCCGGTTCAGCCGCCTGGTCAGGGAGGCCATGGCCGAGGCGCCCAGGACGTTGCCCAGGACGAACGTGAAGACGGTGGCCGCGGCGCGGTCGGCCCGCGTGCCGGCGAAGCCGGCCGTCTCGTAGACGGCGAGGCTGTGGTCGTCGTGGCGTGCCTTGCCCAGGCCGTGGAAGAGGTGGGAGCCGAAGGCCTGGACGAGCCACGGGTGGCGGCTGAGCATCGCGTGCAGGCCGGTGGCCATCGTCGTGGCCGCCGTGCGCCAGTCGACCGCGTCGAGGTCGGGCAGCTCGACCTCGCCCCAGACGTGGTCGCCGGCGAGCTGGATGAGGTTGTCCTTGTTCTTGACGTGCCAGTAGACCGCTGTGGCGGCGGTGCCGAGCCGCTTGCCCAGGCTGCGCATGTTCAGGCCGTCCAGGCCCTCGTCGTCGAGCAACTCGATCGCGGTGCGGACGATCTGTTCGGTGGTCAGCGTGTCGCGCGGCATGCGCTCACGATAGGCCACCCGACGCGTCTTGCACAAAGTTCAAACGAGCTATTGCACTTAGTTCAATCAGTGCTCTACGTTCGACTTGAACTTAGTGCAAGTCGATGTGGCGCCGAGGGGCGCCCAACGAAGGAGACCGTCGTGAACGTTTTCGTCGCCGTCATGCAGCTGCTCGTCGCCGCGGCCTTCGTGAGTATCCCGCTGGTGCGGCACCGCTACGGGGCCACCGCGATGGCCGGCGCGCAGGCGGAGCTGGAGCGCCAGGGGGTGCGGCCCACCGTCCTGGCCGAGAACGGGATGAGGTTCGACGCCGGTGGCCACGAGACCGCGGCCCCGGTCACGGTCGCCGCGGTGATGGCGGCCCTGGCCGGGCTCAACGTGCTCGGCGGCGACTGGGCCGGCCCCCTGACCTGGATCTTCCAGTCGCTCGTCCTCGCCGCGAACTGCCTCATCCTCTACAGCCAGCTGACGGCCGAGAAGTCCGTGCGGGCCGCATTCCAGCGCAAGGGCGACCCGACGCTGGCGAGCATCGACGTGCCGGCCCTGCTCAAGGCGGCCGAGGACGGCTTCCCCGCCTGGACGTGGACCCTCCAGAACGTCCGGCACGCCGTGGTGTTCGGCGCCTCGATCCTCGCCCTGGCGGCGACGGCCATCGCCTGAGGCGCCGCGTCCTTCTGTCCGAATTCAGGTCAGCCGATACTGAATTCAGTGTGGACTGTAGTACAGCGCAGGCTGTAGCGTGAGGATATGTTGACCGCCGCGACTCGCCTGGACGCCATGGCTCGGCTGGGCAAAGCCCTGGCCGACCCGACCCGCTGCCGCATTCTCGTCGCCCTGCTGGAAGGGGCCGAGTACCCGGCTCGTCTCGCCGAACGTCTCGGGCTCACTCGCTCGAACGTCTCGAACCATCTGGCCTGCCTTCGGGGCTGCGGCCTGGTGGTCGGGATCGGCGAGGGACGCCAGACCCGTTACGAGATCGCCGATCGCCGGTTGGCGCATGCGATCGACGATCTCCTGGGGGTCGTCCTGGCCGTGGACGGCACCGAACCCTGCCTCGACGACGGACCGGGCGGGAAGTGCTGATGGGGGCCCTCACCCTCGGCCCCGGTCCTGCCCGCCGGGCGACCCTGCGGCGCCGTGTCCGGCTCCTGGTCGCCGCGACCATCACCTACAACGTGATCGAGGCGGTCGTCGCCGTCACCGCGGGGACCATCGCGTCCTCCGGGGCACTGGTCGCCTTCGGTCTCGATTCGGTGATCGAGGTGGCCTCGGCTGCCGCGGTCGCATGGCAGTTCTCCGGCGACGACCCTGAATCACGGGAACGCGTCGCCCTGCGGATCATCGCGTTCTCCTTTTTCGCGCTCGCCGCCTATGTCGCCGTTGATTCGTTCCTGAGTCTCACGAACGCCGAGACGCCCGTGCACTCCACGCCGGGCATCGTGCTCGCCGCGCTGAGCCTGGTGATCATGCCGTTCCTGTCGGCGGCCCAACGTCGTACCGGCCGTGAACTCGGTTCCGTGAGTGCGGTCGCCGACTCCAGGCAAACATTGCTGTGCACCTACCTGTCGGGGGTGCTGCTCGTCGGGCTGGTGCTCAACAGCCTGTTCGGCTGGTCCTGGGCCGATCCTGTCGCAGCCCTGGTCATCGCCGCCGTGGCGGTCAAGGAGGGGCGCGAAGCGTGGCGCGGAGACGGCTGCTGCGCCCCCAGCCCGGCTGCCTTTTCGGACGGTGACGACGAATGCGGTCGTGCGCCCGGTTGTTCTTGCCGCGCTCCTGCCGACGGCAAGCCGGAATGAGTCGCCTTCCTCGACCCAAGCCCTCGTACGGCCGCTCCCGCCCCGTGTCCAGGCGGGGGACCCGCGAGAAGCACCCGGAAACGAGGCTGATGTCGCCACCTTTCCCGGGAGCGGCGCGTGACCGACGTCGACCACTACCGCAGGCGTCGCGCTCGCAGGACCGCGTCGCGGGTGTGGTGTGTGCCGGAGGGGGGCGGGGTGGTTCGGGGGCGGGTCTCGTTGATCAGGACGGTCCAGTCGTCGTCGAGGAGCCGGGCGATGTCGTCGGGCCGGTAGTAGTCGGCGGGGTCGAAGCCCTGCTCTGGGCGCGGGGACAGATCGGCGGGGTCGTGGGTGGCGAAGAGCAGGGTGCCGCCGGGGGCGACGGCGTCGAGCAGGGCGCGCAGCGCGGCGTGGTCCGGCCGGCGGGCGAGCGGGAAGTACTGGACGGACACCAGGTCGAACGCGCCGGCCGGAGGTGGCGTGCTTGTCGGGTCGGCCCGTGCCCATGTCACGCGGTCCGTGACGTCCCTGGCCGCGGCGCGTCGCAGGGCGGTTTCGGAGATGTCGACCGCCGTGACGTGCCAGCCGTGCCGGGCCAGCCAGAGCGCGTCGGAGCCTTCGCCGCATCCGACGTCGAGCGCCCGTCCCGGCGGCAGGCCGGTGGCCTCGGCGACGAGCACCGCGTTCGGGTCGCCGCTGAAAACCTGGGGGCGGCTGCGGTACATCTCATCCCAGAACTGGGCGTCCATGGCTCTGTCCTCAGTGGGTGGTGGGTGGTGCGGGGGCCGAGCGGGATGCCGTGGTCTCTTCGGGGGCGCCGCCGGCCACCACGTCGTACCGGTGACCGCCGCTGAACTGGGAGTTTCGGGTCATCGCGGCCACCTCCGCCACCAACGTGCCCTCACCCGAGCCGTCTGGCAAAGTTCTTTGCGAAAAGTGCAAAACGTGGGCACAGTAAACGTATGGGTGATGATTTCGACTCCGTGCTGGCGGCGATCGGGCCCCGGCTGCGCGAGTTGCGGCGCCGCCGCGGTGTCACCCTGACCGCCCTGTCGGAGACCACCGGCATTTCGGTCAGCACTCTGTCTCGGCTGGAGTCCGGGCACCGCAAACCGGGCTTGGACCTGCTGCTGCCTCTGGCCAGGGCCTATCGGGTGCCGGTCGACGAGCTCGTCGGTGCCCCGGCCGATCTGGACCCCCGGGTGTATCCGAGGCCGCTCACCCGCAATGGCATGACCGTCGTCCCGCTGACCCGCAAGCCCGGCGGCCTGCAGGCGTTCAAGCACATCCTCCCCGCCGGTCTGACCGCCGGGCGCGAACCCGACCCCCGGTCGCACGAGGGATACCACTGGCTGTACGTCCTCAACGGACGGCTGCGCGTTTTGCTCGGCGACGAAGATCTCATCCTCACCGCCGGCGAGGTCGCCGAATTCGACACCCACCTCCCGCACTGGTTCGGCAACGCCGATGAGCGCCCGGTGGAGTTCCTCTCCATCCTCGGCCCCCAGGGCGAACGCGTCCACGTCAAGGCCCGCTACCGGCCCGACGACCTCCACCGCGCCTGAGCGACCCCGCGGCCGCGCGGGGGTACCGGTAGGACCGCCGGCACCCGGTACACGCGATCGCATTGGACGCCTGGCCGAGCGCACCAGGCCCGGTCCCCACATTGACGCGTGCTGATCTGACTATGTCTAGGGTGTTCTCGTGCCCGCCAAGCTGAATGCCAAGAAGACCCGCACCGCGTTGCGCACGTCGGCGCGCATCTCCCTGGAGATGCTGCTCGTCGTGCTGACGGCCTCGTTAGGCCTGTGGATCCTGGGTCAGATGTGGTCTGTCATCTGGCCGCTCGTGATCGCCCTGCTCCTCACCACGCTGACCTGGCCCGTGACCCGCTTCCTGCGCCGGCACGGCTGGCATCCCACCCTGGCCGCCTCGGCCGTGACCGTCCTCTTCCTCCTGGTCGCCGCCGGCATCGTGGTGCTGATCGCCGTCCCGGTGGCGTCCCAGTCCGGCGAGCTGGCCACCGGCGTGGCCAACGGCATCCAGCACCTGCGCGACTGGGCCGCCGGGCCGCCACTGAACATCGGCGACGACCAGCTCAGCAAGGCGCTCGACACCGCGGCCACCCGCATCCAGGCCAGCGTCGGCAGCATCGTCACCGCCACCGTCACCGGGCTGGGCACCGTGGTCAACGGCCTGATCACCACGGTTCTGGCGCTCTTCCTCATGTTCTTCTTCCTCAAGGACGGGCCGCGATTCCTGCCCTGGCTGACCCGCCAGCTGCCCGGCCGTCTCGCCACGGACGTGCCGACCGTGGCCAGGCGCGGCTGGGACACCCTCGGGTCGTTCGTTCTCTCCCAGGCCTTCGTGGGCCTGCTCGACGCCGTCTTCATCGGTCTCGGCCTGTGGATCGTGGGCGTGCCGCTGGTCCTTCCCCTGGCGGTCCTGACCTTCGTCTCGGCGTTCATCCCCATCATCGGAGCCCTGTTCGCCGGCTTCGTCGCGGTCCTCATCGCGCTGGTGTCCAACGGCCTGACGGACGCGCTGATCGTGCTCGCCATCATCATCGCCGTGCAGCAGCTCGAGGGGAACGTGTTCCAGCCCATGGTGCAGAGCCGCGGCCTCGGCCTGCACGCGGCGGTGATCCTGCTGGCGGTGACGCTGGGCGGCAGCCTGGCGGGCATCGTGGGCAGCCTGCTCGCCGTACCGGTCGCCGCCCTGATCGCCGTGGTGTGGAACTACCTCCGCGAACAGCTCAGCGACCCGCCCCAGGAGTCGAGGACCGGCAAACCGGAGACCGGCGAACCGGACGCCGGTGCGGCCGTCCCCGCGCCGAAGCCCACCTGACGCACGGGCCGGCCGGCCGGTGCCGGAGCGTGGGAGTGGTCTCCCACGCCTCGCCTCCCGTACGGCCCCCTACTTCTCCCGCGTCTCCTGCGGGACGTCCCTCCGATCGGCCGTGCCCGTGGCCCTGGCGTTGAGGACCACCAGCGCGAGCAGGACGAGCAACCCGGCGAAGGTCGCGGCCAGGCCCACCATCTCGGCGAACCAGCCGACCAGGACGGGGCCCAGCAGCAGTCCCGAGTAGGTCAGCGTGGTGAACCTGGCGAGCGCGGCGGCCGCGCCGAGACCCTCGGCGCCGCCGTGTCCCACCGCGCTGAAGATGAGGGGGAGCAGGACCGAGAGGCCGATTCCCACCACCGCGAAGCCCGCGATCGCGACGGCGATACCCGGGCTGGCCACGACCATCAGCAGGCCGCAGAGGGCGATGCCGCCGCTCACCCTGACCAGGGCGGGCGCGCCGTACCGCTCATGGAGGCGGTCCCCGACGAGGCGGCCGGCGGTCTGGCACAGGTTGAAGAACGTGTAGCCCAGCGAGGCCACGGCGAGGGTGGCGCCGCGATCCTCCAGGAGGAAGACGCCGCTCCAGTTGCCGACCGCGCCCTCGACGATCAGGATGATCGCGCCCATCGCGCCGAACATGAGCACCCGCGGGGTCCACCCGTCCCGCCACTTCACGCGGACCTTCTTCTCGCCCTCCTGGTTCGCGTGCCGGTCGGCCGAGGCGGGCAGCATCCACAGCCCGGTGACCAGCGCGAGGAGGGCCACGGCCACACCCAGCCACAGGAAGTGCGTCATGGGGGAGAGCCCGGCCTGGATGGCGAGGCCGCCCAGCACGGAGGCGGCCATCGCGCCGATGCTCCAGGCGGCGTGGCAGCGGTTCATGACGGGCCGTTTGAGCGCGCGTTCGACCGCGATGGCGTGGGCGTTCATGGAGACGTCGAGAAGCCCGTCGATCAGACCGAAGATCACCAACGCGACGGCGAGCTGGATCGGATCGTCGGCCAGCGCGAGGCCGACCAGGGACAGCGGCAGCGCCACCCCGGTCACCCGGGCGATCGGCGCGCTGCCGTACCGGGCCACCAGGCCACCGGCGAGCTGCATGGCGATCAGGGCCGAGACGGAGGGGACGACGAGCAGGAGGCCGAGCTGCCCGGCGGAGAGCTCGTGCTCCACCTTCAGCGAGGGAACCCTGATCAGGAAGCTGGCGTACGAGAGCCCCACGATCAGGAACGCGGCCATCGCGGCCAGGCGGGTCCGGCCCGCGGCTCGTGACATCGCCGCCCCGGGAGGCGTCTTCGGCGGCTCGTCCGCGGGGGAGTCCACGCCGGGCGTCTCTCCCGGAGGCAGTCCCCCCGACGCGGGCTGGGTGGTGTTCTCAGGCGCCGTCATCGCCGGCCCACTCCTTCATCCATCGGGGGTCCACCTTGTCCTCCCGGCGGATGAACCGCACGTCGGCGGAGACGCGCATGACGTCGGTCACGGTGTCGAGGGAGGCGTGCACCACATGCGGGCTGTGTACGGTCAGGTCGCCCGCCTCGTAGTCGCTCCACAGCCATCGCCGGCCGACGACGCGGGCCGTCAGCTGGAGGTCGTGGCTGATCGGCCGGGAGTCGTGGGCCCGATCACTCGCGGCCCGCGCCGCGTCGAACCGCTCGAGGGGCTCCCGATGCGAGCCCTCCAGGTAGACCAGGCCCCCGGTCTCCATCGGGCAGTCGCCGACGGGTATCCACATCGTGAGGACGCGCTCGCTGCCCTGGGACATGTAGGCGTGGTCGGTGTGAGCGCGGGAGGCCCGGAGCGAGCCCGCGTGGAAATGGCGCAGGATGCCCCGGGGCAGGAGCCGGACGGGACCGTCGAGCAGGGTCGCGGCCAGGTCCGTCAGGGCCGGTTGCCGGGCGAACGAGGCGAACCGCTCCGTACGCACGAAGTCGTAGGCCGGATGGTCCTTCACCCCGTGGGCGGGCAGCCCCTCCGGCGGGCGGCCGGAGAAGACGCCCTCCTCGGGGGTGGAGCCCGGCCTGAGCAGCTCTTCGGGGAACATCGACAGGTACGCCCCGCGCAGGGAGAGGACCGCCTCGCGGTCGAGGAACCCCCGCAGCAGCACCAGCCCGTCGTCGCGGAACCGCCGTCTCAGCGCCTCGGGGTCGCCGAGCAGCGCGCTGCTGTCGGGAAGCGGGGCGAACAGATCGTCGGTGAACGGTATGGGCACGCCGTTGGAGGAGACGGCTCGCCGGTCTCCGGGCATCAGTAGACCCCCTCGGTGATCTGGTCGGCGTCCTCCGCCTCGTAAGGTCCCACCCGCGCCACTCCGGGCCAGGGGAACCAGGGATGCGGCGGGGCGGAGATCGCGCTGTCCCGCTCCAGCAGGTTGGGCAGGAAGAGGTCCTCCAGGAGGGTCACCACCCTGATCCGGCCCCGCTCGCCCACGGCGACCTCCTGCCACACGTCGTCGGGCCTGACGACGTGCATGACCGCGAAGGGCGGCGGCAGATGGTAGCTGTGCGGCTCCGCCGGGGAGGGCGCGTCCCCCTGGAGGGCGTGTCCGGCGAGGGTGTTGCCGTAGGTGTCGATCCACTGGACCCCGTCCAGATACTCCTCCCGGAGATAGCGCGCCTCCTCGGGCGAGCAGGAGGTGCCACCGGTGCACACGGCGCGGACGCCGTACTCCGCGAGGGGCTTGTCCAGCGCCGGGGCCAGCGACATGAGCAGCCTGGCGGTCGTGAAGAGCAGGGTGATCCGCTCGTCGCGCAGGAGGTCGGCCGTCTGCGCGACGAGGTGGCCGACGTAGGCGTCGGCGCCGCCGGTGGTGCGAACCAGGTGCTTGACCCAGCGCGGGTCGAAGTCCACGGAGAAGACGGCCGCCCCCCAGCTGTCGCCGAGCAGCTTGACGAAGTGCCCGTAAGCGTGCGGGCCACTGGGCGTCATGGCCAGGATGTCGCCGCCGAGCAGGCCGCGGGCCTCCAGCATCACGCGGTACATCCGCACGTCGTAACCGGCGCGGGTCACATCGACGACGCGGTACGGAGGGCCGGACGTCCCGCCGGTCTCCACGACGCGGAACGGCCGCCCCGCGAATCCCCGGGGCACGAGGTCGCGCGCGCTCACCCCCCGCAGGTCGGTCTTGTCGAACAGCCCGAACAGGCGCAGGGAGGCGTAGTCCGTGACGTCGCGGATCGGGTCGAAGGGCAGGCGGTTCCCGCGCGCCAGCCAGAACGGTGAACCGGTCTCCTCGCCGAAGTGCCAGCTCATCATGCGCGCCGTCCACTCGTCGAGGGATTCGCGCATGGGGGGGATCTGCTCTCGCATGGCGTCCAGCAGGGAGCCGGCGGGCGGGGGATGACTGCTCGGGTTCAGGACGACACTCCTTCAGGGACGGTCGCGAAGCAGGCCGGGTGGACGAAGCGGGACCCGGCGGCGACGCCGCGCGCCCCCGCCTCGTCCGTGGAGACGACGACGGCGAGGGGGAAGGGCAGCTCGCAGCCGACGAGTGGATGGCCGACGTCGTCGACGTGGACGAGGGTGGGCGCGAGGAACGTCATCCCGCCCGACCTGACCAGGAGCGGCCGCCGGGTGAGGACGCGCCCGCCGGGAGCGAGCCGGTCGGAGACGAACGCGGCCATGCGCGCGGCGTCGGCCTCGGCCCACGACGCCTGCGGCCGGCGCGGGTCCGGCGGGTCGAGGGAGATGCCGTCGAGCACGGCCGCGACCCGGCGGGCGTCGGCCTCGGCCGCCCGCAGGAAGACCACCGTGCACACGCTGGTGCAGAAGCGGCCCGCGTCCCGCGCGATCCGCGCGGCGAGGTCCTCCGGATCCACCGGCTCCCGCGCGCCCACGATCACGCAGGCCCGGCCGGGGCCGCGCAGGTCGAGGGACGAGGTGTCCAGGGCCGGTTCGGCGGCCAGGCCGTCGCCGCCGTAGACGATCTGCCGGTCGGTCGCCCGGATCAGCGTGGGCAGGGCCCGGGGCGCGCTCGGGTAGTAGCCCAGCGTCTCGGGCGGCCAGCCCACGCTCAGCAGGGCCCCGAGCAGACGGGCCGACGACAGCGGCTCGCGCCTGCTGGGGCGGATCCAGACCGCCGCGCCGGACAGTGCCGCCTCCAGCACCCCTTCCAGGCAGGTGAAGGTGTTGGCGGGCAGGGAGACCAGGGTGAGCCCGCCGGAGTCGCGCGCGTCGGCCGACTCCTCCGCCAGCTCCTCCAGCCGCTCGCCGAGCATCGCCGACCAGCGTCGCACGAGGGCGGGGGGAAGGCCCGCCGTGGCGCGCATCGCCTCGTCGAACCCGCCGGCGTCCTGGACGCCGAGGGATTCGACGGGTACGCGGCCGTGCCGGAACAGCGCGACGGCCTCGCGGAGCAGTTCCAGGCGCCGGGCGCGGGAAGGCAGGGGCGTCGCGGCACGGCGTGCCCGCAGGCGCGCGCCGTCGTCGCGGATGAGGATCTCCGGGGCCAGGGAGAGCGGCGGGCCCCCGGGGACGGGCACGGTGTCCATCGACCGGTACCACCGTCCCGCGCGCAGCAGGGGCAGGACCGTCTCGCCGGTCACGAGAGCGCGTCCCGCAGCGCGCGGACGACCCGCTCCTGCTGGGCGCGTGTCATGCCGGGGAAGAGCGGCAGGCAGATGTGGCGGGAGGTGAACGCCTCGGCGTGCGGGAAGGACCGGTCCCCGAAGCGCCGGGCGAAGTATGGCTGGCGGTGGAGCGGGACGTCGTACACCTCGCCCGCCAGCCGTACCCCCTCGGCGCGGAGACGCCGCTTGAGCGCCGTGCGGTCGACGCCCTCCGGCAGCAGGGCGAGATACTTGTAGTGGTTGGCCGCGCACCCCTCGGGCACGGCGGGTCGGGTCAGGGAGGGCACGCCCGTCAGGCCGTCGTCGTACCAGGCGGCCAGCACCGTGCGCTCGGCCAGTACCTCCGCCAGCCGGGCCAGATGGGTCAGGCCCACCGCCGCGTGCAGCTCGCTCATGCGCCAGTTGCTGCCGAGATCGTCGTGGAGGTTCTCCTCGAAGGACCGCTTGCCGTGGTCGCGCAGGTGCATGATCCGCTTCAGGTCGGTCCCGTCCGCGCTGAGCAGGCCGCCCTCGCCACTGGTGATGATCTTGGTGGGGTAGAGCGAGAAGGCGGCCAGCCGGCCGAAGGTGCCCGCCTGGCGCCCGTGCAGCGACGATCCGAGGGCGTGGGCGGCGTCCTCGACGACGGCGACGCCCTGCCGGTCGCACTCGGCCAGCACTTCGGCCAGCGAGTCGGCGATGACACCGGCGATGTGCACGGGCACGACCGCGGCCACGTCCTCGTGGGCGGCCAGGGCGGCGCGCAGCCCCGCGGGGTCCATGCCGAGACCGTCCGGCTCCATGTCGACGAAGTCGACCCGGGCACCGGCGCGGACGGCACTGGCCGCGGTCGCGAAGAAGGTGTTGGCCGGGACCAGGACCGTGCGTCCCTCGACCCCGACGATCCGCAGGGCGATCTCCAGGGCCGAGGAGCCCGAGCTCACCGCCGCGGTGCCGCGCCCGATCTCCCGGCTCGCGAGCGCCTCCAGCCGGGTGCCGCGCGTTCCGAGCGTCAGCGACCCGGAGGCCAGGGCGTCGTCGACCAGGTCCAGGATGTCCAGGCGTGCCCGGACGTCGAAACCCACCTTGGCCGCGGGCACGTCCGGAGCGCCGGTGGCGGGCTCGGCCAGGGAACGGGTGAAGAAGTCCGCCGCCTCGGCCAGGCCGGTGCCGTGGCCCATGGGCAGCGGCAGGATCTCGGCCGTGCCGTGGGCGCTCACGATCCGCTCGCCGGCGCTCTTGGCGTCGCCGGGATCGAGGCGCCCGTCGGCCGTGCCGTACTGGACCTGCAGGGGAGCCGGGGCCAGCGCCGCGTACAGGTCGGGGAGGTCGGCGTGGCGCAGGATGGACGGCAGGGCGACGTACTGGTTCCAGGCCAGCGACCGGCCGATCATCGTCTCGTACGTGCCCAGATGGCTGGCGGCGCACAGCGGGAGCGGCTCCTCCCGCAGCAGCGCGGCGTGCAGCGCCACGGCCGCGCCCATGCTGTGCCCGAACAGGCCGACCCGCCCGGGGGCCACGTCCGGGTGCGCGAGCAGCCAGTCGAGCGCGGCCCCCGCGTCCTCCGCCAGCGCCCCGAGGAGGCTCCCGCCGCGCAGCCGCAGCGTGCCGTCCAGCACGTCGCCCGGGTCGCGCCCGCCCAGCGTGGCCGGCTCGGCCCACCGGTCGAGGCCGTGGTCGAGGGTGAGCGTCAGGAAGCCGGCCCGGGTCAGGTGCGCGGCGACGTCGCGGCCGGGGTGGTCGGGAGGCAGGAGCCCGGTGACCCGTTCCAGGGTGGCGTTGCGCCCCGCGCAGACCAATACGGCCGGCCACGGTCCCGGGCCCGGCGGGGCCAGCATGACCGCGCGCAGATCCCGGCGCCCTTCGTGCTCGAAGAGGTAGTGGTCCACCCGCGGCTCCCCGCCCTCCTGCCTGCGGGTGGAGCGCACGCGAAGGGCCACCCGCCGGGTGGCGGCCAGCCTGGCCACCGCCCGGCGCACCTGGCCGTTACGGACGGCCTGGTCCGGCGCGGGAGAGCCGGGGACGGGATCGACCGGGGAGTGGCCGAGGTGGTGGAACCGGTCGATCGACGTCAACGCGAGCCTCGGATCTCAGACGAAGTCGGCGTGGAGCGCGTGCGGGACCTCGACGCGGTACGCGGCCAGCGCGTCGTCCAGCTTGACCCGCCCCTTGCGCAGCCATTCGAGCAGCTCGTTCTGCGGCCGGTAGAAGCAGGATTTGCACAGGTCGGTCCTGAGGGGATTGCTCGCCTCCCACTCGGCCCTGGGGCCGCCCTCAAGGACGTTGAGGTAGCCGTCCTGGAGCACGTTGCCGATGCGGTAGCGGCTGTTCAGGTGCACCTGGGGGCAGGGGTAGAGGTGACCGTCCGCGCCGACGGCCGTGACGAAACGGCTGTAGTGGCAGTGGTCGAAGTCGCCCTCGACGGACTCCACCTGGTCCATCGGCCCCCGGTCGAGCTTGGGCACGGAGACCTCGAACTCCTCCGACGACAGCGCGGAGACCTCGTCGAGCGCGCCGGAAACCTCCGCCATGACGTCCTCGATCGTCTCGTGACCCATCGAGCTGTAGAACTCCGGCTCGAACCGGACGTAGTGGGCCCCCGAGTCGCGCGCTATCCGGGCGGCCTCCGCGATCTCCCGGTAGTTCTGCATGGTGATCACGAAGTTGAAGCCGATGCGGAACTCCGGATCGACGGCGTTGTCGCGCAGCCTGCGGACGGAGCCGAGGAAGGACTTGAACGTCTGCTCGCGGTCCCGGGTGATTTCGTTGAAGGTCGCCTCGGTGCCCGCGTTGAGGCCGATGCGCACCCAGGTGTGGGTGTTGACCACGCAGTCGGCGATGTCGTCCCGGTGCAGGCGGGAACCGTTGGTGATGAGGCCGATGCGCAGCCCGGCCGCGTGCCCGGAATTGCAGATCTCCGAGTAGCCGCGGTGAATGGTGCACTCGCCGCTGCCGCAGAACGTGACGGCCCGGCCGCCCGATTCGGCGAACTCCCGCATGAGCTTGACGCTCTTGTCGGTGGGAATCGCGTCCTTGAAGGAGAACAGATCGTAGAAATTCTCTTCGTTAGGCGAGTGGAAGTTGCAAAAATTGCAGCGCATATTGCAGGCACCCATGATGCCGATGCGCATGTGGACGGGCCGGAAGGTCTCCCCGTTGACGAACTTCCTGAGCAGGTCCTCGTGGGCCATGACCTTGTCGGGAGCGTGCGCCTGGTCAAGGGCGACCTCCGCCAGGCCGTCCCCGTTGATGGGTCTCGCCGCCCTGTAGCTCTCGTTCGACATTTCCGTCCCCCGTTCGACCAGGAAGGATTCGTTTAGCCCGGTCCTTGTATGCCAGAGCCGACGCACGTTGTACGCCGTTTCGATACGTCTTCGGGTAAGTCGAGCTCGGGTCGAAGGCATGGCATTCCGACCGCGAGAGCGCTCTCCGGGGAGGCTAAATGATATTTTAAAGCCGGTCAAGTCCCCTTGTGAGGCATTTTTGAGCACGATACGGTACGTCGGGCTCGGCATTCGCGCTGCTGGAGGGAATTCGTGCAGGTGGAGGAAAACGGCATGACAGAAACCCCGATAGCGTCATCCGAAATGCCGGAATCGCCCCCGGACACGCGGACGCTCGGGTGCAGACTGGCCGCCTACGTCTTCCTCGCCAACGATCCATCGGTTCCCATGGTGGCCGCCGACTGGTGGGAGATCAGCGGCCCGCACTACGGCGCGGTGGCCACCGCCCTGGCCGGCTTCGTGGCCGGAGATCCCGCGGCGGAGGACCTGGGCCGTTTCGCCGCCTCGCCCGGGGACCGCGGGCTGGAGGCCGCCCTGGCCGACGCGCTCGTCCCCCTGCTGGATCGCTCGCCCGCCGACCGCGCGCGCCTCGGGAAGCTGATCGCCGAGGCCGATGCGCACGTGCTGGTGGACTACCACAACGGCGCGCTGTCCGGCCGCTCCGCCGCCGAGGTGTCGGTGGCCGACGTCTCCGCCTGGTCGCGGCCGGGAACGCGGGGGGCGTCAAGAACGCCGGGAACGCCGGGAGCACGGACGGCGGGGGCGCGGGCCGTGATCGTGATCCCCTTCCGGGACCGCGTCGGCGGCGCCCGTACCCGCAACCTGCTGGCCTGCCTGGCCGCCCTGCGGGACCAGGAGGGTCACGGCGACGAGGTGAGCGTCACCGTGGTCGAGTCCGACTCCGCGCCCACCTGGCGCGACACCGTCGAACCGCTGGTGGACCACTACGTGTTCGCGCGGCACGACGGGCATTTCAACAAGTCCTGGGCGGTCAACGTCGGGGTTCGCGACACCCCGGGCGAGCCCGAGCTGATCTGCGTGCTCGACACCGACATCCTGGCGGACCGCCGGTTCCTGAGCCGGAACCTGGACCGGATGGCGCGCGAGCCCGAACTCTCGGCCTTCCTGCCCTACCGCCGCATGTTCTGCCTCGACCTCGAGTCCTCCTCCTTCGCCATCCGCCGCCGCTGCGAGCGCGGCGAGGCCGACGTGCCGGTCGACACCGTGCGCTCGCTGGTGCTGAAGGAGCCGCCCGGGGCCTGCCTCTGGGCCAGAACCACGATCTTCGACACGATCGGCGGGTTCGACGAGCGGTACCAGGGCTGGGGCGGCGAGGACGACGACGTCGTGGCGCGGCTGAGCCTGGCCGGGCGGTTCACCCGGTTCGACGATCCGCTGCTGCACCTGGCCCACCCGCGTCCGGAGATGACCTTGGACGGGGTGCCGTTCAACGCCCACATCGACCCGCTGAGCTGGACCGCCACCGGCGGTTACGGCGATCTGCGCGGTCCCAGGGGATGACCTCGGCCGTTCGCGCCTACGCGACGCGCACGTCGGTGCCGCAGGGCGGGTCGTTACGCTTCCGCCTGGCGACCGGCGACCTGATGATCGGCGACCTGATGACCGACGCGCCGATGACCGGCGGCCCGGCGGCCGACGATCTGGCCGCCGACGGCGCGGCTGGCGACGCCCCGACGACCGGCGCCCCGGCGGACGGCGGCGAGCATGGCGCGATCAGTTGCCGCGCCCGGGTGCGCGACGCCGTGACCGGCGAGGTCAGGGCCGAGCTGGACGCCGCCGGGCCCTGGTGGACCCTGGACGTCCCCGACAGCTGGCCCAGCTCGCTCTACGCCGTGGCGTTCACCCTCGGCGGCCAGGAGGAAGAGACCTACTTCGTCGTCAGGCCCCGCGAACCGCGGACCGCCGGGGCGATCCTGGTGTCCGTGCCCTTCCTCACCTGGCAGGCGTACAACAGGGCCGGCGTGCCGGGGGAGGGCCTGTATCCCACCGAGAGCGCCGAACGGGCCGGCCGGGTCACCTTCGACCGTCCCGGCGGCGGACCGGCGGGCAACTGGGAGGACCACTTCTACCGGTGGCTGAGCCGCAGCGGCGTCCGGGCCGACTACTGCTCCAACCTGGACCTGCACGAGGATCCGGGCACGCTGCTGCGCGACCGCCGCCTGCTCGTGATCCCCGGGCACGACGAGTACTGGACCCGGGAGATGCGCGACGCCGCGGAGTCCTTCGTGGCGGCCGGGGGGAACATCGCCTTCTTCGGCGGCAACACGTGCTGGTGGCAGGTCCGGCTGGAGGACGACGGCCGAACCATGGTGTGTCACCGTGACGCCCTGCTCGACCCGATGGCCGCGACCGACCCGAGCCTGGTCACCGTGGAGTGGTCGGGTTCCCCGGTGTGCCGGCCGGAGAACGGCCTGACCGGCGTGAGCTTCCGGCGCGGCGCGGGCTGCTGGGAGGACATGGACGCCATGAAGTCCGAGGCGTACACGGTGCGCTTCGCCGAGCACTGGGTGTTCGAGGGCACGGGGCTGCGCGACGGCGACACCTTCGGCAGGGGCGCGGTCGGATACGAGACCGACGCCGCGGAGTACGAGGAGGTCGACGGTATCCCGCTGGCGACGGGCGCCGACGGCACCCCCGCCGACTTCGCCATCCTGGCCACCGCCGACCTGCGCCACTGGCGGCAGCTGGGCCAGGGCGGCCACGCCACCATGGGCATCATGCGCAGGGGGGCGGGCACCGTCTTCAACGCGGCCACGATCGGCTGGGGTGACGCCCTCGACGATCCGATCGTCGACCGCGTCACCCGCAACGTGCTCGCCCGGCTCGCCGGCGACCCCGGCTGGTGGGAGCCGATGGGCCGCGGGGCGGCCGCGCTCGCGCTCGCCGCCTGCGAGCACCGGCTCTTCGCCGTCCTGGCCGACGGCGATCTGTGGGTACGGCCGTACCGCACCCAGAACCTGAGATGGCGGCGGATCGAGCCCGCGCCCGGCCTGGTGGCGCTGGCCGCGCCGCGCGAGGCCACGCCAGGATCACCCGTCCTCCTGTACGGCCTGCACGCCGAAGGGCGCGTCGTCGCCCGCGAGCCGGTGACCGGGCAGGCGCCCTGGAGGGACCTGTACGACGCCCCGCCGGAGGCGGTCGGGATCGCCCCCGTCGACCAGACCATGTTCGCCACCGGTGCCGGAGGCGAACTGTGGCAGCGCCCGCTCGCCGCCGGGCGGTCCGAACCGTGGGCCCGCGCCGGAGACGACGGGCCGAGGCTCGCCGCGCTCGCCCATGTGGGGGGACGGCTGATCGGGCTGACCCTCGACGGGGAACTGCGGGTCAGGATGGGGGGCGACGACGGATGGGCCCCCTGGGGCGCCACCCCCGGGCTGTCCACGCTGACCGGCACGGCGGGCAGGCTCGTCGGCGCCACGCCGGGCGGCGACCTGTTCTGGCGCGAGCTGGTCCGCGGCGGGACCACGGAACGTCCGCGGACCGGAAACGGGCCGATCCGCGGCGGGATCACGGAACGTCCGCGGACCGGAAACGGGCCGATCCGCGGCAGGACCACGGAACGTCCACGGACCGGAAACGAGGAGTGACGTGCGCCGGATCGAACTCGTCGACCGACACCGCATCCGCCTGGACGGCGACGCGCCCGTCCCGTCCATCGGGCCGGGCGACGTGCTCGTCCGGGTGGGCGCCTGCACCGTCTGCAACCGCAGTGACCTGGCCTACTATCACTACTTCGGCCTGCGCGACCACTGCGCGACCGGCTGCTTCGGCCACGAGGTCGCCGGCACCGTGGAGGCCGTGGGAGCGCAGGTGACCCGTGTCGCGCCGGGGCGGCGGGTGTTCGTGCGCACCCCGCTCACCTCGGGGTTCGCCGAGTACGCGGCGGCGAGGGAGGTCAGTGTGGGCGCCCTTCCCGACGACGTGCCCTTCGAGCAGGGCGCGATCCTGCAACTCCTGCCCCTGGCCGTGCACGCGACCCGGGGGGTGCGGCTGGGCGACCGGGTGGCCATCGTGGGGCAGGGGCCGGTCGGGCTGATGGCCCTGCAGGTCGCACGGCTGCGTGGCGCGGCCGAGATCGCCGTCGCCGACCTGGACCCCTGGCGTCTGGAGCGCTCGGTCCTGCTGGGCGCGGACCGGACCTCGCTGGTGAAGTCGCCGCAGGCCGTACCGGAGGAGCTGGGGGCGGAGTTCGACGTCGCCATCGAGGCGGTCGGCACTCCGCACACCGCCAACGCCTGCGTCGACATGGTCCGGCAGAACGGTCTCGTCGTCTTCCTCGGCACCCACCACATCGACACCCACGTCACCTTCGACATGGTCAAGTGGGAGAAGAAGGGGCTGAGGGTGCACAGTTCCGCCGAGCCGACCGACACCGCGAGGGCCGAGGCGATGCGCGTGGCCGAGCGGCTGGCCGCCACGTTCACCGGGCGCCTGCGCCTCGACGTGATCCTCAGCGCCGTTTACCCGCTGGCGCGACTCCAGGACGCCCTCGACCGCCTTTCCGAGAGCCCCACCCTTCATCCGGCCGGAAGCGTCGCGCCGTTCCAGACCCCGCCCCCGAATACGCTGAAGATCGCCATATGTCCGGATCGGGACTGAAATGGGGGGTCGCCGGATACGGCGACATCGTCCGCAGGAAGGCCCTGCCCGCCCTGCTGTCCCTGGGTGAGACCGTCGCCTGCGTGTGGGGCCGGGACGCCGCGCGGGCCAGGGCGACCTGCGAGGAGATCGGAGGCTCCCCAGGCGGGTCCGGCGCCCTCGGCACGTCCGACTACAGCGCCCTGCTCGACGTGGCCGAGGTCGTCTACGTCGCCACGCCGGTGGCGGCGCACCTGCCCCTCGCGGTCGCGGCGGCGCGCGCGGGCCTGCCGGTACTCGTGGAGAAGCCGCTCGGCGGGACGGCGCCCGAGCTGGACACCGCCCACGCGGGCGTCGCCTACTACCGCCGGCTCGCGCCCGCGCTCGGGCGGGTGCGCGAGATCCTGCGCGGGCGTGCCGTACACCATGCGGTCGTGGAGTTCCGGAGCCCTTTCGACCCGGGGCCGGACGATCCCAGGATCTGGCGCACCGATCCCGCGCTCTCCGGCGGGGGAGTGCTCGCCGACGTGGGCAGTCACCGCCTCGACCTGCTCTCCTGGCTGCTGGGGGAGCCGGTCGTGACCGGCGCGCGGACGGGCCTGCCCTTCGACCTGGGCGCGGAGCGCCTCGCCCGGGTGGAGCTGGCCTGGCCGTCGGGAGGCCTGGCCGGCCTGGAGGCGGCGTGGGCGCCCGGTGCCCGCCGCGACCGGCTGCGCCTGTCCTTCGACGGCGGCCATCTGGAGCTCGACCCCCTCGACTCGGGGGCCGTGCGCGGGATCGTCGACGGAATCGCCGTCGAGGAGTTCCTTCCCCCGCCGGAGAACCCGCACCTTCCCCTCATGGCCGACTTCGCCCGCAGCGTGCGGGACGGGACCGATCCGGTCTGCCCCGTCCGCGACGCCGACATCGTCGATCGTCTCATCGCGGCCGCCTACGCGATCGCAACCCCTCTGGAGGAAAACCCGTGAACGAGCCCGTCTCCCTGCCCGCCTTTCCCACGCCGCTGCGCTGGCTGAACCGGCCCGAGGGCTGGAGCGCCGACGGCGACGCGCTCTCCATCAGCGCGGGAGCGGGCACCGACCTCTTCTCCGACCCCGGAGAGCCGAACCGCTACGCCAACGCCCCCGCCCTCGTCGGCCGCCTGGACGGCGACTTCACCCTCAGCGCGCGGGTCAGGCTCGACCTGCTGTCCACCTACGACGCGGCCGTCCTGCTGCTGTACGCCGACGACGACCGGTGGGCCAAGTTCTGCCTCGAACTCTCCCCGCAGGGCAAACCCACGATCGTCTCGGTGGTCACCCGCGGGGTGTCCGACGACTGCAACTCCGTGACCATGGACAGCCGGGACATCCGGCTGCGGATCTCCCGCCTCGGGTCCGCCTTCGCCTTCCACGTCGCCGACGAGTCCGGTTTCTGGAACCTCATCAGATACTTCGCGCTCGACGGTGACCCGGAGGTCGGCTTCCTCGCGCAGAGCCCCACCGGCGACGGCTGCACCGTGCGCTTCGAGGACATCGAGTACTCGCCCAAGCGCCTGGCCGACCTGCGCGGCGGGGAGTGACCCGCCTCTCCCCGCCGGACGTCGCGGGGCCCGCCCCGGCAGGGCTCCCGCGCCCGCGCTCACGGGTTCCGGCACCGTCCGGGCAGGGCCCTACGGAGTGTCGGCCGGGCGGGAGGTGAGGACGCGGGCGAGCAGGCCGCTGAGATCGGCCTGCTCGCGCGGTTCCAGGGGGGAGAACCACTCCTGCTCCCTGCGGGTCTGCTCGGCGAACGCCTCGCGGACGGCGGCCTCCCCCCTGTCGGACAGCGCAACCACCACCGCGCGCCTGTCGCCGGGCACCGGGCGGCGCTCGACCAGGGCGTCGCGCTCCAGGGTGTTGACCACGTTCGTCACCGCCGAGCGGGACATGGCGGAGATCTCGGCGAGCCGGGCGGGCTGGGTCGGGCCGAGAATCCAGAGTTTGAACATCAGCCGGAAGCCGGGCAGCGTCCAGCCGCGCGGGCGGTGGATCCGTGTCTCCAGGTCCGTCACCAGCAGGTAGGCCAGCTGGAGCAGGTTGTAGGCGAGCTCGAACGCCTCCGGGTCGGCGGGGGGCGGCATGCCGGCCAGGCGTTCTCGCGCGTACGCGGCGTACCGGAGATCCGCCCTGCCCTCCGGCTCCGCGTGCGGCGTCCCCCTGTCTTCGGCCGCGCTCGGCACCGCGGCCCCTGTTCGGTCTCCGGCGCGACGGCCGGAACCCGCGCGCGCTGGGTCCCCGCCTGCCGGCTCCACTGCTTTCACCGCACAAGTCTTGCGTAGGAGCGTCCTCACCGTGAATATTGTTATGGCCATAACAATCAGCGGGAGGTGCCCGTGGACATCGTCATCGCCGGTGGCGGCATCGGCGGCCTCGCCACCGCGCTCAGCCTGCACGCGGCGGGTTTCGAGAACCTCGTCGTCCACGAGGCCGCGCGCGAGATCCGTCCACTGGGTGTGGGCATCAACCTGCTGCCCCATGCCGTACGGGAACTGACGGAGCTCGGCCTCGCCGACCGGCTGGCGGAGATCGGCGTCGCCACCGCCGAACTCGCCTACTTCGACCGGTACGGCACCGCGATCTGGTCCGAGCCCCGGGGCGCCGACGCGGGATACCTGTGGCCGCAGTACTCCGTCCACCGGGGGCGGCTGCAGATGATGCTGCTGGACGCCGTGATCGAGCGGCTCGGCCCGCGGGCGGTCATGACCGGCAGCCGGATCACCGCCCCGGGCACGGAGGACCTGCTGATCGGGGCGGACGGCATCCACTCGGCGATCCGCGCGCGGCTGTTCCCCGGTGAGGGGCCTCCTCCGTGGAACGGGCTGATCCTGTGGCGTGGGACGACGTACGGCGCACCGTTCCTGACCGGACGATCCATGATCATGGTCGGTGACGGGACGCAGAAGTTCGTGGCCTACCCGATCGAGATCGGCGAGCGGACACTGATCAACTGGATCGCGGAGAAGCCCGCCGAGGGCACGGCCCCCGGCCGGGGCGACTGGAACCGGCCGGCGGACCCGGCCGAGGTCGGAAAGCACTTCGCGGACTGGCGGTTCGACTGGCTGGACGTGCCGCGGATCATCGCCGGAGCCGAGACCGCCTACGAGTATCCGATGGTGGACCGCGATCCCCTGCCGCACTGGACCGAGGGAAACGTCACGCTGCTGGGCGACGCCGCCCACGCGATGTACCCGATCGGTTCCAACGGCGCCTCCCAGGCGATAATCGACGCCCGGGTGCTGGCCCACTCCCTCGCGCACGGCGACCTGGCGGCGTACGAGGCCGTGCGGCGGCCCGCCACGACCGCCCTGCAGCTGTCCAACCGGCAGATGGGCCCCGAGGTCGTGATGAGACTCGCCCACGAGCGCGCACCCGGCGGGTTCGACGATATCGAGCAGGTCATCCCCTACGCGGAGCGGGCCGAGATCGCCGCCTCCTACAAGCGCACGGCGGGGTTCGACCCGGCTTCGCTGAACGGCTCCCCGTCCTGGAGCGTCACCCGATGAACCTCGAACACCTCGCCACGTTCACCGTGATGCTGGACCCGATCCTCGAACTCGGCGACACCCACTGGGGCCGCCGGCGGGTGATCAACATCGTGGGCGGATCGTTCGAGGGCCCGCGCTTCTCCGGCGTCATCCTGCCCGGCGGGGCCGACTGGCAGATCGTGCACGCCGACGGCATGGCCAGCGTCGACACCCGTTACACGCTGCGCACCCACGACGGCGCGCACCTCTATCTCTCCACCTCCGGCGTACGGCACGGCCCCGCCGAGGTCATGGCCCGCCTCGCCCAGGGTGAGCCGGTGGACCCGTCGGAGTACTACTTCCGGGTGTTCTGCCGTTTCGAGACCGGTGACGAGCGCTACTTGTGGCTCAACCGCACCCTCGCCGTGGGAACGGCCGGCCGGCTGCCCGACGCCGTCCGCTACGACGCCTACACCCTGACCTGACCCGCGCCCCTTCCCGAACCGCCCCCGGTGTGACCACCCGAGGCCCGCCGGACACCCCAAGGAACCCGATGCCGAAGCTGAACCGCCCCCCGCTCCCCATCGTCGCGGAGCACGACACCCCGATGCCGGTGCGCGACGGCACGATCCTGCGCGGCGACGTCTACCGCCCCGCCTCGGACGGGCCGTTCCCGGCCCTGCTCGTCCGCACGCCGTACGGCGAGGGCTCGTTCCTCATGGCGCCGAAGATCCCCGCGCTGGAGGCCGGCTTCGCGGTGGTGCTCCAGCACTGCCGGGGGCGCGGAAGCAGCGACGGGGAGTTCCGGCCGTGGCTGGACGAGGGCGACGACGGCTACGACACCATCGGGTGGATCACCTCACAGCCGTGGTCGAACGGCGAGGTCGTGGCCTTCGGGATGTCCTACCTCGCCGGGTGCGCGCTCCAGGCGGCCGCGACGCGCCCGCCGGGGCTCAAGGCCGTGATCGCCTCGATGACCCCGCACGACTTCTACGACGGGTTGAAGTACCACGGCGGGGCCCTGGCGCTCGGCTCGGCGCTGAACTGGGGCCTGTTGCAGGCGATGCTCGGGCTGATGCACGGAATGGAGGCCGGCGAGGACGTGGGCGCGGGCTTCGGCGCGCTCCTGCCCGTGCTGGGCGACCAGGCCGCCGCCGCGCGAACGCTGCCGCTGCGCGACATCCCCGCGGGGCCGTGGTGGAGTGACTGGATCTCGCACCCGACCCGCGACGCCTACTGGGAGGAACTGGCCGAGACCCTGCGGCACGACCGGATCGAGGTGCCCGTGATGCACGTCGGGGGCTGGTTCGACCTGTTCCTCGCCGGAACCCTGGAGAACCACCGGCGGCTGGGCGGCCCGCTGGTCATCGGCCCCTGGTCCCACGGTTCCGCCTCGACGGGCACCGGCCGCCTGGACTTCGGGTTCTCCGCCTCGGCGCAGGCGGCCATGCTGCCGCAGCGGCAGATGGACTTTCTTCGAGGCGAGGACACCGGCCCAGCCGTGAAGATCTTCGTCATGGGCGACAACGTCTGGCGGGACGAGGAGGAATGGCCGCCGGCCCGCGCGGTCGACACCCGCTACCACCTGCACACCGGTGGCCTGCTGTCCGCCGAGTCCCCCTCGGACGCCGCGCTCCTCCCGGGCTCCGAGCCCCCCGCGGACGCCGCGCCGTCCACCTTCACCTTCGACCCCCGCGATCCCGTGCCCACGACCGGTGGCCCCCTTCTGCTTCCCGACGTGACGAACGTCGGTCCCCAGGACCAGCGCGATGTCGAACTCCGCCCCGACGTGCTCTGCTTCACCACCGAGGCGCTCCCCTCCGATGTCGAGGTGACCGGTCTCCTCTCCGTCACCCTGCACGCCGAGACCTCGGCGGTCTCCACCGACTGGACGGCCAAGCTCGTCGACGTCCACCCCGACGGCCGGGCCATGAGCGTGACCGACGGCATCGTCCGGACCTCCGTCCCGTCCGGGGTGCACGAGATCGACCTCGTCGCCACCAGCCAGGTTTTCAAGACCGGCCACCGCATCCGCGTCGAGATCTCCAGTTCCAACTTCCCCCGCTTCGACCGCAATCCCGGCAACGGCCGTACCTCCGCCGACTCCACCGAGGCCGAGCTGGTCGTCCAGCACCAGACGGTCTTCCCCGACTCCTACATCACCCTTCCGGTCGTCCCTCGCTGACAGGCCCCAGACCGGATGGCCGCCTGCCGCGCCCGTACGGTCCGGTGGTCAGGGCCCTGATCGTCCCGCCCGTCCAGGGCGGGGCGGGCGGGGACTCGGGGGAATCGGCGCATGAGGTGGCCCGCCACCCGGCCGCGAGTTGTACGGTGCGATGGAGGAGGGCGGACGCTTTATGGCAGACGAGCAGATCACGACAATCGGCAGATGTCACATGTGCAAGCGGACCTTCGGCTTCACCCCCGCGAGCGTCATGACGGTCATGATGGACCCCGAGACCAATCTTCCGCTGGGCATGACGGTGTCAGGCGCTTTCCGTGAGCCGACACCGGAAGCCGCCGCCAGGTCGGTCGGGAAACTCATCTGCCCCGACTGCGTGAACAGGGCGAAGCAGCTCAAAGAACTCATGGACCCGCCCGCCCCTCAATTCGAGACATGGCAGAGGGACACCCCTTGATCGGGGCCCGTCCGTCCGGCATGCGTTGATCACAGGCGTGTCCGCACGGCCGCGAATTGTGGTTTCCGCCATGCCGTCCTGTTCTGCGCGGACCGGCCGCGCGTGACCGGAAGGCGAACGGGCTCCGGCTTCCGGTCACGCCTTCCGGGCTTCAGCACACGATGAAGATGCTCCTCCAGCCGACGGGCGTCCTCTGCTCCGCGTTGCGGTTGGACGCCAGCTCGAAGTGCGTCACACCCTGCGCGTCGGGCTGGTTGTACATCCGGCCGCTCTGGCCGTCGCCGTACCACTTGTACGACCCGTTGAAGGGGATGTTGGACGGGCCGCACCGGTCGATGACCACCGACCGGCCGGTGAAGCCCGGCCCCTCGTAGGCCACGTACTGCGAGGCGTAGGCGGCACTGCTCATGGCCACGACGATGGCGGCGGAGATGACGGGGACGAGGGCGATTCGCTTCACGATGATCCTCTCGATGACCTCAGCGCTCTACTGAGAGTAGTTAAAACATTACTCCGAGTAGGCAAAGTGTGCCGCGCACGCTCTGAATCGCTCATGGGAAGTGTCGCCGGGACGATGAATCAGAGCGGGTGGCGAGCCCCAGGGCCCCGATCGCCTCGGTGAGCTCGACCCTCGCGAGGCCGGCGGCCAGTGGGAGCGCGCCGATACGCCCGGCCGTGCCCGCCTGATGCCCTACCTCGGCGGATCGTCGACCTTGATCTTGTCTCCCGTGTCGGAGATGAAGATGACCAGCAGCTTCGCCGGTCGTGTCCGGCTGGTGTTCTCCGCGAGCACATGGTGGGAGCCCGGCGGCTCGACCCAGTTCTCGCCTTGACGGTACATGCGCGCCGGCTCGCCACCGAGCCGGCTGCGCACAGTGCCCTCGAGTACGTAGGCGTAGACGAAAGCCCTGCCGTGCCGGTGCGGCGCCGCGCGTGCGGCGGGCGGGAAGTCCACGATCGCCGAGGTGAACGTCTTGCCCTTGACGTTCGGAAGCGCCTGTTCCAGGAGAGGCGACAGCTTGTCGGACGGCGGCTGCGAAACCACGGCGGCGACGGGCACCTCGCCGGTCACACGCTCCACCGCGGGAGCGCACGCGGTGGCCGCGGCCACCATGCCACCGGCGAGAAGGGCACAGGCGGTCCGTACCCGGATCATGACGGCTCTCCTGTCCTGACCGGACCTTCGGGGCGCACGGGATCGCGAGGCGTCCCGGCTTCCGCCCGAGGGTCCGCGTTGTCGCTTGAGTATCGTGTCCTGGCATTTCGATGCCTGACCGGCGGCACGGTCTCGGACGGTGATGGCCCGCGTGAGCGGGTCCTTGCTGTTGGCGGAGACGGCCACGCCCGTCTTCCTTGGCTGCCCGGGCCATGAGGCGGCCGAGCATCCCGATACAGCCGTCGGGTGCTTTTCCGCGGTGGCGACGATTCCGGGCGGCTCGCCGCGGCCGCGAGAGAGACGGCCGGCCTTCGGGTCTGGGGCGCACCGCTCACCTGAGCGGGTCATGCCCCCAGTTCATGAGGGAGTATCGCCACCGGGTCTCCTTGACGTCCCGGGAGGGGCGCTGCGTCAGGTGGCGGTGGACGTAGCCGATCACCTTGCGCATGTGGGCGTAGTCGTCCTCTCCCAGGTCGTCCTTCCGCTTCCGCAGGATCTCGGCGATCCGGCGGCCGGACTGGTGCCCTGTCGACTCTTCGCCGCCCGACTTGTCTCCCACGCTCCTGGACTCCTCCGTCTCCAGCCAGCGTTCCAGCTCCGCGGCGGTCATGTTGACCGCCTGGCCGAAGTTCGCGGCGATCTGCTTGCCCTCGTCAGTCATGACGGTCCTTCTTGTGAAGCGCCGACGGCTTGTGCACGGCGGTCTTGCCGCTCTTGTCGCTGCGCACGAGATACTGCGGATCGTCGGCCGAGGCGTCCACGGTACGTCCCGCCTCCTCGGTCCGCTTCGTGATCTTCTTCTCGACCTTGCCCGAGGTCGACGAGCCGTGGCTCTCCCACGTGACGTCGTCGCCCACGTCGGGGTCGTCCTGCCTGCGCTTGTCGGTCATAGCCTCCCCTTACCCCGCCCCCTTTCGAAACTCGTCGCGCCGGGCCTGAACTGGCGCTTCACTGGAACGGATCGCCCCCAACAATCGACGGGACGCGGTGGTCGAGGGCTCGGGTTTAATCGGTGGTTGCTCGCTGATTGCCGCCTTGGCCGGCGCCGGCTCTCGTTCGGCGGCGAACTCCGGCCCGATCGGAGTGATCGTGAAGGCGATCTCGCCGCCCGGTGGGTGACGCGGCCGGGGTACGCCCCCTGCGACTCCCGGACATGTCGGTCTTCGATGCGATGATCGCTTCGTCTTGGCCGAGTGCACGAAGGGACCACTGGTGAGCGGTGCGACGCCGGCGGATTACGCCTGGTTCATCGAGGAGTACATGAGCGGTGATCACTTCCTGGGGGTGACATTCGTGCGGGGTCTTTCTCCCGAGGAGGCTCTGCGCAGGGTCGGTGCCACTCCTGGCGACATCTCCCGGGAATGGGCCATCGAGGCCTACGCGGCCGACGGTGGGACGGTCCTGCTCGACTACCACTGTTACGAGATGCCGGAGGCGCTCTCCCGGGGGACGGAGACGGCCAGGCTTGTCACCGGCACCACCATGGACGAGGAGTTCGTCCACTCGGTTGACGGAGTGGTGGCGGCCCGGTTCGAGCCGTACTTTCCTGTTGATCGGGAAGGCGGCGATCCGGACCGCCTCCTGGCCCACATGCGAGATCTGGGAATGCCCCTCGACGGAGAGGAGCTTCCCGACGCGCGGACCACCAGGGATCTCGCCCTTGTCCTGGCGGCACGGGCCACCGCGGTGAGCTTGACACCGGCCCACCACGCCGTACCGCCCATCGTCGGATCCACCGACTGCCCGAGCTGACCGGACGATCGGCCACCCGTCGTATTCCTCTTTCACGAGATCGGAAATGTGCTCGGCGCGCTGCCCGGATCCGTCCCGCCCGGCGCCGCCGGGGGAGAGACAGGAGCCATGCGGACGCCAGGGGCCTGGTGCGGCCGGGAACGCCGGCCCGCCGTAAAACCGGAGGCTCGTGCCGGTCGGCGGGTGTTAGCCTGACCGCATGAACGCGTCCGCGCACCAGGTGATGATGCCCCGCTCACGGGGCCGCTGACGCCGCACGGACGATCGTTTCCGAGGCCCTGCTACGGGGCCTCGACGCGTTTCACCGGCCGGAGCCCTCTTCTTCCCCGGAGGTTCCGATGACCGCATCGCACACTTACGTCACCACCACCATCCCGTACGTCAACGCCCGTCCTCACCTGGGATTCGCGCTGGAGCTCGTGCAGGCCGACGTGCTCGCCAGGTTCCGCCGGGCGCGGGGCGACCGGGTGCGGTTCCAGACCGGCACCGACGACAACTCGCTGAAGAACGTGCTGGCCGCCGAGGCCGCGGGTGTTCCCATCCAGGAGTTCGTCGACCGCAACGCCGAGGCGTTCGTCGCGCTGCGCGAGCCGCTGGCGCTCGCGGTCGACGACGTCATCCGCACCAGCCGCGACCCCCGCCACCGGGCCGGGGTGGAGCGGCTCTGGCGAGCCTGCGCCGACGCCGGTGACCTCTATCGCAAGCACTACGAGGGTCTTTACTGCGTCGGCTGCGAGCAGTTCTACACCCCGGCCGAGCTCACCGGCGGACGCTGCCCGGAACACGGCGTCGAGCCCCAGCGGGTCGCCGAGGAGAACTGGTTCTTCCGCCTCTCGCGCTACGCGGACCGGCTTCACGACCTCGTCTCCAGCGGGCGCCTGAGGATCGAACCCGCCGAACGCCGCAACGAGGTCCTCGGCTTCATCGCCGGTGGCCTGGAGGACCTCTCGATCTCCCGGTCGACCGCCCGCGCCCGGGGGTGGGGGATTCCCGTTCCCGGCGATCCCGGCCAGGTCGTCTACGTGTGGTGGGACGCGCTCGGCAACTACGTCACGGCCCTGGACTACGGCACCGGCGGTGAGAGCTACGGTCGCTGGTGGATCGGTGCCGGCCGCCGGGTCCACCTGGTCGGCAAGGGGGTGCTGCGTTTCCACGCCGTCTACTGGCCGGCGATGCTGCTGTCGGCCGCGCAGCCGCTGCCCACGGACATAGTGGTGCACGACTACCTCACCGCCGATGGCCGCAAGATCAGCAAATCCGGCGGGGTCACGGCCGATCCGGTCGCCCTGGCGGGGGAGTACGGCACCGACGCCGTCCGCTGGTGGCTGCTGCGCGAGGTGCCGCGCGTCGGGGACGCCGACTTCACGGTCGAGCGGCTCGTCGCCCGCGCCAACGACGAGCTCGCCAACGGGCTGGGCAACCTCGTCAACCGGGTCGTCACCATGGTCCACCGTTACCGCGACGGGCACGTTCCCCTTATCGAGACCGGGACTGATGCCGGGACCGGTGCGCCGGGCGGGGAGGGCCTCGAGGCGGCCTGTCGCCGGGCGCCCGATCTCGTCCGTTCGGCCCTGGACGACTTCGAGTTCCGCCGGGCCAGCGCGCCGGTCTGGGCCGTCGTCGACGAGGCCAACCGCTACGTCGACCACGTCCGGCCCTGGGAACTGGCCCGGGCCGAACGCGACGGTGTCCCCGGTGCCGCGGCCCGGCTCGACGCCGTCCTCGCCGGGCTCGTCCGGGCGTGCGGGACGCTGGCCGATCAGCTGGCGCCCTTCCTGCCCGGTACGGCCGCCCGGATCGCCGAGCAGTGCACGGCGGGGGACGGCGGGCTTCCCGAACCGCGCCCGGTCTTCCAGCGCATCACCGCCCCGGAGCCGGGATCCGTGCCCTGATGCTCACCGCTTCTCACCGTGTACGACGGCGACGGGCGGGTGGGCGTGTCGCGGTGGTCGCGGATCACGGGTGGGCCAGGACGAGGACGAAGTCGCCGGTCGGGTCGATGTACTGGCGGATCATCCCGAAACCGGCCGCGAGGAGCTCCCGCCGCAGTCCTTCCGGGCGGAACTTGGCGCTGATCTCGGTCCGCATCTCCTCCCCGGCCGCGAAGGAGATCCGCAGCCCGAGGTCGCCGATCCGCACGCGCATGGCGCGGCTCGCGCGCAGCCGCATCTCGATCCACTCGTTGCGCGCGTCGTACAGCGCGACGTGCTCGAAGGCGTCCGGTTCGAAGTCGGCGTCCAGCTCCCTGTTGATCACGTGCAGGACGTTCCGGTTGAAGGCGGCGGTCACCCCGCTCACGTCGTCGTACGCCGCGACCAGCCGGTCGGTGTCCTTGACCAGGTCCGCGCCGAGCAGGAAGGTGTCACCGGGGCGGAGCGTGGCGCGCAGCTCCTTCAGGAACACCTCGCGCGCGGTCGGGGCCAGGTTGCCGACGGTCCCGCCGAGGAAGGCCACCATCCGCCGTCCCGTACGGGGCAGCAGGGCCAGGTGCACCTCGAAGTCGGCGCAGACCGCGCTCACGGTCAGGCCCTTGTAGCGGGAGGCGAGCCGGTGCGCGGCCTCGCCCAGGGTGGCCGCGTCGACGTCCACCGGCGTGTAGGCGCGCAGCGCCCCCGTCGCGGCGAGGGCGTCCAGCAGCAGGACGGTCTTCTCGCTGGTCCCGGAACCGAGCTCGACCAGGGTGTCCGCGCCGCCGCGCACGGCGATGTCGAGGGCCTCCCTGCGCAGGATGGACAGCTCGCGGCGGGTCGGATAATACTCGGGCAGCCGGGTGATGCGGGCGAACAGCTCGCTGCCCGCCTCGTCGTAGAACCACTTGGGCGGTAGCCACTTCGGCGTCGACGTCAGCCCGGCGCGGACGTCGTGTTCGAGCGCCTGGCGAAGATGGTCGCGGCCGAGATGGTTGACCAGGCGTATGGCTGACTGGCTGACGGACACGGGGCCTCCTGGGTCTGTGGGCCACGATCCCGCTCACCGGTCCGTGGCCGGGTGCTGTGTTTCCTGTGGTCTCGCTCCGCCCGGTCACAGCGGCCGGACGCTCACCCCGTCGGGTGAGGCGAGGACCAGGGCGTGATCCGGCACGGCCTGCCAGCCGGGCCGGTCGTCCAGCGGCTCGCTCGCCACCAGCACGCCCTCGCGCGGGTGGCCGCCGAGATGGAGGAAGAGCGTGTCGCCCCAGGCGGTCGCGGCGATCGACGTGCCGTCGCAGGCGAGCAGGTTCAGGCGGGCGCGGGGATCCTTCAGCCCGGCGCGGGTGACGACCTCGGCCAGGGCCTCGCCGAGGTCGTCACCCGCCCGCCGCCGGGCGAACACCGCGGCGGCGAGCCACGCGGAGTCGCAGGAGCTCTCCGCGTCGTCGGCGAGCTCCCTGACCGCCTCCCGCGCGACGTGGCCGTTGTGGCTGAACAGCCACGGCCCGTCGGTGAAGGGCGCGGTCGCGGTCTCCTCGATCGGCATCCCGGCGCTGGCCGACCGTACGGCGGCCAGCAGGCAGCCGGAGCGGGCCGTCCGCGCGAGGCCCGCCAGGTTGGCGTCGGTCCAGGCGGGGATCGTCCGGCGGTAGCGGACCGGCTCCGCGCGGGCGGCGTCGTACCAGCCCATGCCGAAGCCGTCGGCGTTCATCGTGCCGTGGCGCTGCAGGCGCGGTCTGTAGGACTGCCGGAGCAGGCCGTGGGCCGGCTCGTGGATCAGCGAGGCGAGGGTGCGGGGAGCACCCAGCCAGGACGCGTGCCGGCACATCTACCCTCGCTCCGCCGAGTGCCCCGGAGGGCGTCCCGGGGAGCGCTTCGTGGAACCCGGGGAGTGTCCGGAGGAGTGCTCGGGGGAGGCCGAGCGGGCGCACCGGAAGCCGGAGAAGATCTGCCTGCGGGCCGGGCGGTCCCAGTTCCTGAACGTGGTGCGGACCGCGGCCGGGTCGGACGCCCAGGACCCGCCGCGCAGCACCCGGTAGTTGGCGCCGAAGAACACCTCGCTGTACTCGCGGTAGGGGAAGCTGCGGAAGCCGGGGTGGGGCAGGAACCACGAGCCGGTCCACTCCCACACGTCCCCGATCATCTGCTCGACCCCGTAGGGGCCCGCTCCCAGGGGGAAGGCGCCGAGTGGCGCGGGCCGCGCCGCCCTGTGCCCGAGGTTCGCCATGCCGGGCCCCGGGGCGTCGTCGCCCCACGGATACGTGCGTGCCCGCCCGGCCTCGGCGTCCCAGCCGCAGGCCTTCTCCCACTCGGCCTCGGTGGGCAGCCGCCTTCCCGCCCACCGGGCATAGGCGTCGGCCTCGTACCAGCACACGTGCTGCACGGGTTCGTCCATGGGCACGGGCTCGGTCCTGCCGAAACGGGTCCGCCACCAGGTGTCGCCGTCCCTGGCCCAGAACAGCGGGGCGAAGGCGCGGCTCCGCCGCAGCCAGCGCAGGCCGTCCGGGGCCCACCAGCGGGGGTCGTCGTAGCCGCCGTCCTCGATGAAGTCCGCGTAGGCGCGGTTGCCGACGGGCAGCCTGTCGATCCAGTAGCCGGGCAGGTCGAGCCGGTGGGCGGGGCGTTCGTTGTCGTAGGCCCACGGCTGGGTGTCGGTGCCCATCATGAAGGGGCCCGCGGGGACGAACACCTCGTCGGGGCCCTGCGTCCGCCGGGCCCCGGCGGGCGGCAGGTCGCCGTCGCGGACCAGTCCCGGCCGCCCCGACAGCTGCAGGGTGGCGAGCATCGTCTCGTCGTGCTGGTGCTCGTGCTGGATCACCAGGCCGAAGACGAAGCCGTACCGCCGCAGGGGGGCGGGGTCGTCGAGATCGACCGTGTCCAGGACGTCCAGCACCCGGCCGCGCACGCCCTCGATGTAGTGGCGCGCCTCCGCCGGTCCCAGGATGGGCAGGGAGGGGCGGTCCGCGCGCGGGTGCTTGAACGCGTCGTACAGGTCGTCGATCTCCGGGCGGAGCGGGCTGATCCCGCCGACCTGCCGCAGCACCCACAGTTCCTCGTAGTTGCCCACGTGGGCCAGGTCCCACACCAGCGGTGACATCAGCGGCGAGTGCTGTGTGACCAGCAGGTCGTCCTCGGCGTCGGTGTAGGCCGTGGAGCGGTTCCGCGCGGCGGTCAGCTCGGCGGCGATCCGTTCCTTGAAGTCGCTCATCAGATACCTCCAGCGTGGAGACCCCGGGCTTTTTCCGGCCCGGGATCCCGATCCGGTCCTGCGCCGGTCCGGGGAGAGCTCAGATCCGGCCTTCCTCGACCGGCCAGCCCGGCGGGAGTCCTCCCGGTCCTCTCGCCAGATCCAGCAGGTCGGCGGCCGGGGTCCTGCCGGGTGTCACGTGGCGGTCGGCGAACGCGGCCACCTCGCATACCAGGGCGGGGGCCGCCCCCAGCCGGGGCAGCGCCGCGAGGGCGGCACGGAAACAGGCCTCGGCCGCCCCGCGCAGCCGGGGCTCCGCCAGGCCGCACCGCGCCGCCGCCGACCACATCCCCGCGCACGGCCCGGCCGCGGCCAGCGCCGCGTCGGCCGCGCGGTCGTCCATCACCAGGGCGTGGGTCACCGCCACGCACACGGGCCACCTCGCCGGGTGCTGGGCGTCGAGATAGCGGATCTCCAGCCAGCCGCGCGGCCGTACGGGCGGGAAGAGCGTCGTGGCGTGGTAGCTCAGGTCCGCCAGGGTCGGCGGGTGCTCGGAAGAGGTCAGCCGGTCGCGGAAGGTCGAGCCGTCGAGGACCGGCCGGTACGTCTCCGCGCCGTCGCCGTTCCCGGTGGTCCCGCGCACGGCCATGAGACGGGCGTCGAGCAGGTACTCCGTCCACGCGGCGCCGGGGTCGTCGCTCGCCGGGACGGCGGCCGTCCGGGTGCGGTCCAGCCGCTCCCACACCGCCTGGCGCCCCGACATCCACCCGCACGGCCGGCCCTCGCTGAGCGGCGAGTTCGCGAAGGCCGCCACGAGGACGGGCCCCAGCAGGTGGGCGCGTTCCCAGCGCGTCGCGGGCCTGTCGCCCAGGTCCAGGTTGACCTGGATCGACGCCGTCGAGCACATCATCAGCGACCCGTACAGCCTGCCGAGGAAGCGCGCCATCGCCTCGTACCTGGGCAGGCGCAGCTGCCGCCTGGCCGGCCGCAGCGGGTCGAGACCCACCCCGCCCAGCGTCAGACCGGCGTCCCGCAGCGCCCGGCGCACGGCGTTCACGTCGGCGGTGAGGAGGCTGATCGCGTTCGGCAGCGAGCCGGGCGGTCCCGAGAGTTCCAGCTGGCCCCCCGGTTCGAAGGTCACCACGCTCCCGCCGGGCAGTGGAGGCAGGGCGTCGGCGATCCTGGCGGGCGGGACCTGGCGGGCGGGATCCGTACGGTCGAAGACCAGGAACTCCAGCTCGATCCCCACCTGGTCGCCGGGTGAGCCGAGGAAGCAGCGCCGCGCGAAGGTCTCCACATCCGAGGCGTTCCGGAGCAGTGCGTCCTCGGTCGCCAGACCGGTCATCCCCATCCCCTTTCGCCTGATATATCCAGATGTGTACGGATTTATAGAGCCGTGAGGCGCTCAGGCGTTACAGAAGGGTGGGGGGCGCGCCCCGGTGGTGAGGCGACGGGGTGACGTTCGGAGGGCGACCGTGTCCTTGTCGGCTCAGGTGTGCCGTCTGGCGCGGAAGGCGGCCAGCAGCCGGTCGCGGTTGCCCTCCGGCGGGCTTTCCGGCCGTGGCGAGCCGGTGGCGTCGCCGGTCTCGGTGCTCTCGCCGGTCTCGGTGCTCTCGCCGGTGTCGGTGTCGGCGGTGGTGGCGGTGTGGTGCCGGAGGGGGGTTTGGGCGGTCCGGAGGCGGCCGAGAGCCTCGACGGTGGCGCGGAACTGGCCGAGATAGCGCTCGCAGCCCTCGCAACCGCCCAGGTGCTCCTCGAACCGGTGCCGCGTGGGCTCGTCGAGCGCGCCCTCCAGGAAGGCGGTGACGAGTTCCACCGCCTCCTCGCAGCTGAACCGCTTCACAATCTTGACCACCTCACCGTCCCGATAATCGAATTCGTCGCACCATCCGCGTTACGTCGGCCGTCTCGCCGTCTCGAAGTAATCCTCCAGCCGCCCGCGCACCGCCGTGCGGGCGCGGTGCAGCAGGACGCGCTGGTTGGCGGCGGAGATCTCCAGGATCTCGCAGACCTCCTCGGAGGTGCACCCCTCGACGTCGCGGAGCGTGATCACGGTGCGTTGCCTGAGCGGCAGCTCGGCCAGGGCGGCCGCGATCCGGTCGCGTACCTCGGCGGCGAGCACTTCGCTCTCCGGGGTCGGCCAGGCGGTGGGAAAATCCTTCCAGCATCCTGGGAAGGGGTCGTCCACCCCCTGGAAACACGAGCGGTCGACGGTCTGCCTCTCCTGCTCGAAGACGCTGCTCCAGGGCACCGTGCGGTTCTCGCGCACGCCTCGCCTCCTGGCCGTGTTCACCAGGATCCGGTAGACCCAGGTCTTGACCGACGAGCGGCCCTCGAAGCCCTCGATCCCCCGGATCACCGCCAGCCAGGTGTCCTGCACGACCTCCTCCGCCGAGTCGTTGGTGGACACGTGCGCGCGGGCCAGCCACAGCATCCCCCGCGACCAGGTGTCCAGCAGCGCCGTGAACATCGCTTCATCTCCGGCGCGCAGGGCCGCGACGACGACATCGTCCGAGGGCAGCGTGCCGTCTGTGAAGGACTCCACGGTCGCCTCCTCCCGATGGGGCATCTGGAAGACCCCTGGACGGGCGCGGTCGGCGCGCGGCGCTCGCGGGTCGTCGTGGCGACGCGGCGCTCCGTTCGGCCTCCCGGTCGTTGTGGTGCCCTCTCGGTCGAGAGCGCCGGGAGAAATGGTGGGTCTGGGGGGAAAATTCCCGTTCTGACCTGGTTCGACACCTTTTCGTCCGTGGCCTCATGCTCGGCCTCGCGAGTGGCCCTGGTGGGCGGCCTTGGTGAGCGGCCCGTGTTCGGCCATGCCCGGCCATGCCCGGCCTCCTCCGGTCACCGGACGCGGCACGGCACGCGAGCCCCGGCCGTACCGGGGATCGCGTGCCGCCGGTCAGCCGGTCCCGAAGGGGGGCCGCCGGGGAGGAGCGCCAGGACGCCTTCCAGGCCGGGCGGCTCCGGCCAGTCCGAGGCCCCTCCGGTGCCGGAGGGGCCGGAACCGGGCGTTCGAGAGCCGTACGGACCGGGATCGGGAAGGCCGGGACCCTGAGGACCGGCGTCCTGAGGACCGGGACCGTGAAGAGCGGGACCGTGAAGAGCGGAGCCGGAGAGGCCGAGGACCGCGCAGGCCAGCCAGTACTCGCCCGGCTCGTGCTCGCCGCGCAGCGTGGGGATGACCGTACGCGGGACGACGACGTTCGTTCCCGGCAGGGGACGGACCAGCTCCCCGGCCCGCGTCCCGCCGAGGTCCTCGATCACGCACAGCCCGGCGGGGGAGTCGAGGCGGGCGTGTCCCGGCCCCTCGGCGACGCGGTGCGCCACGGGCTCGCGGTCGACCGCGAACGCCCCCTCGGCCGACAGCAGCCCCCGCCCCGACCGTACGCGGTGCACCCGCACGTGCCACGGGGAGCGGGCGAGCAGCCAGGTGTCTATCTCCACGTCCGGCCACGGTGCCCACCGGGCGTGGAGCAGGCCGTCACACGCCGAGAAGTCCCCTGGCACCTCGCAGGGCCGCCAGTGCGTCCCGTCGTCGCTCAGGGCCAGGGTGCTGTCGAAGGCGCCCTGCTCCAGTCCCCACGAGCCGGCGGGCACGCTGAACCCGAAGGACGTCGAGTAGGCGAACTTGGCGTACTTCGCCGCGCCGTGCCGCACCCACGTGCTGTGCTGCCCCGCGCTCAGCATGACGACCTGCCGGCCCTCCTCGCACCGCATCAGCGCCACACCGGCCTGGGGCTGGACGCTGGTCTCGGGAAGCTCCCGCGCGGGCTCCTCGCCCGCCGCCCAGAAGGGGTGGCCGGCGTCGAGGGCCAGCGGCAGGAACGCCTTCAGCGCCCAGTACGGGGAGCCGGGGGCGTTGTACTGCTCGGCGAGGGCGGGCTGGGCGTAGCCGTACCCCAGGGTCAGCAGGCCCGAGGAGTCGCGGATCGGCCGTCGCAGCCACCAGCGCAGGTGCCGCATCAGGTGGCCCCGCACCTCCCCCCACGGCAGGGCCTCGACCCCCGCGAAGCCCAGGGCGCCCCAGAAGGCCCCCTGCGCGAAGCGGTAGGTCATGCTCCGGCCGAAGGGCACGGCGGCCCCGTCCGCGGTGAACCAGTGCTGGAAGTCGAGCGCGAACGTCGCCGCCCGCTCGCGCAGGCGCTCCGCCCGGCCCGGGTCGCGGTCGCCGGCCAGGGCGGCGTAGACCAGGCCGTAGAAGTGCATCGCGAAGGGGACGTAGTAGTCGCGCTGCGCGGTGGGGCCGTCGCCGTACCAGCCGCCGCCCAGGGCGAAGGACTCCAGGCGCTCCAGCCGGGCCAGGTTGGGCGCCGGGTCGAAGCGCACCCCGACCCGGTCCAGCCCGAGCCCCACCAGCACGGGGAAGAACCGCCAGTTGTTGTCGGCGGTCTCGCGGGTCATCGCGTGGAGCAGCCAGGCCGCGAGGTTGTCCCGCTCCGCGCCGCTCAGCGGGTCCCACACGGCCTCGGGGGCGAGGGCCAGCGCCAGGCCGATGGCGGCGGTCTCCACCAGCCGCTGGTCGACGTCGGTCGCCGCCCCCCAGAACTCCCCGTGCCCGGGGTCGGTCCCGGAGGCGAGACCCCGCCGCCACAGCTCCCAGTGATCGAAGGAACCCCCTCCTGCCGCCAGCGGCGCCAGCCCCCACAGGGGGCGGGCGAACGCCTCCAGCTCGGCGGCCTCGTCGCCGTAGTGCGCGGCGTTGGCTCCGAGCCGCAGGCGCGCCCGCCCGGGGCTGAGGTGGGGGACCAGCGGCTCGGCCAGCTCGGTCACGAGCCGGCGCATGTCCTCGATGTCGCGCGGCGCACCGCCCGCACCCGGCGGAGAGGTCAACTCTTGAGCCCGGTGAACGCGATCCCCTGCATGATGCGGCGCTGGAAGATCAGCAGAACCACGATGACCGGGATGACCGCCAGGGCCGCGCCCGCCATGATGTAGTACGCCCGCCCGGACTCGCTGCTGGCCAGCTGCTGCAGGGCCAGCGGCAGCGTGTAGAGCTCGGGGTCGTTGAGCACCACCAGCGGCCAGACCAGGTCGTTCCAGTGGAAGATGAAGCTGGTGATCGTCACGACCGCCAGCACCGGCTTCGACAGCGGGATGATGATGCGCCAGAAGATCTGCATCCGGCCCGCGCCGTCGATGCGCGCCGCCTCCTCCAGCTCGGAGGGCAGCGACATGAAGAACTGGCGCAGCAGGAAGATGTCCAGCACCGAGGCCACGTTGGGCAGGATCAGGCCCCACCCGGAGTCGAACATGCCGAGCGCCTGGGTGACGTGGATGCGCGGCACCAGCAGCGTGATCGTGGGAACCATCATGCCCGCGAGCAGGACGACGAACAGCTTGTCCCTGCCGGGAAAGGGGATCCTGGCGAAGGCGTAGGCGGCCAGCGCGTCCACGAGGAGCTTGGCCGGGACCAGGACCAGGCACACCCAGACGCTGTTGACGAACGCCTGGCCCAGCCCGCTGACCTGCAGGACGTGCTCGTAGTTGTCCAGCGTGGGCGAGAACTCGCCGGTCTTGCGGTCGAGCGGCAGCAGGCTGGGCACCTTGGTGTAGACGTCCGAGCCGTGCTTGAACGAGGTCGCCAGCATCCACAGGAACGGGACGACCGACACCAGGGCCAGCAGCACCAGCGCGATGTAGATGGGCGCGAGCCGTACTTTCCCGGCCGCCTTCACGACGCCTCCTGCTTGACGAACTTGAACTGCAGCGCAGTAATGATCATGATGAAGACGAACAGGATGAACGACATCGCGCAGGCCGCGCCCATCGCGTCATAACGGAACGCGAACAGGTACAGGTGCAGGACGTAGGTCAGGCCCGACTGCTCGGGACCACCGGTGACGCTCCTGCCGCCGCCGCCAGAGAAGATCACGTACACCAGGCCGAAGACCTGGAGCGCCGCGATCACCCCGGTGACCAGCAGGTAGAAGGTGGTGGGCCGCAGCATCGGCACGACGATCTTCCGGAACCGCTGGACGGGCCCCGCGCCGTCGATGATCGCCGCCTCGCGGATCGAGTCGGGGATGCCCTTCAATCCGGCGAGATAGATGATCATCGAGATGCCGCACTGCCAGGCGGCGATGAACGACAGTGCCGGGATGACCAGGTCGGGGGTGTTGAGCCAGTTCTGCGGCGGGATGCCGACCAGTCCGATCATGGCGTTGACCAGGCCGTACTGCGGGTCGTAGAGCCACCGCCAGATGGCGCCCACGGCCGCCTCCGCGGTCACGACCGGCAGGAACAGCAGCAGCCGGAACGTGTTGGAACCCCGGCGGATCGCGTTGATCAGCAGCGCCTGGGCGAGCGCGGTGACCAGCGTCAGCGGTACGGCGATCAGCGTGTACTGCAGGGTGACCTGGATCGACTTCCAGAAGTGCGGATACTTCACGTCGTCGAACAGCAGGTCGGTGTAGTTGGACAGCCCCACCCAGTTCGGCGCCGTCCGCAGGTTCCAGTCGGTGAAGCTGTAGTAGAGGGCGGCCAGTGCGGGGTAGAGCAGGAAGATGACGAAGTAGATCACCGCGGGGGCGATCAGGAGCCACCCGATGACGTGGTCGCGTCGCCCGAAACCCGGGCGACGGCGTCGCCGCCCGGGAGGAGGCGTCACGGCGGGCTTGTTAGCCAGCACCGGAGATGCCACGTTTGCCTCGCTTTCGCGTTAGCCGTTCCACTTGAGCAGCGCGCGCGTCTTGTCCGCGGCCTCGGTCAACGCCTGCTGGGAGGTGACCTTGCCGCTCAGCGCCGCCTCAAGGGCGGGTGCGATGATCTCGTCGTTGATCTGGATCCACTCCGGCAGGGCGGGCCTGGCCTGGGCGACCTTGAGCTGCTCCAGGAACGCCGCCTGGTCGGGCCCGAAGGTGGCCGCGTCCCGCTCGGCCGCCTCCACGTTGGTCGGGAAGCCACCCAGCGCCTGCGCCAGCGTGGTGTTGTTCTGGGCGTTCGTCAGGAAGGTCAGCCACTTCCACGCCAGCTCGGCGTTCTTGCCCTTGCTGAAGACCACCGCGTTCTCGCCGCCGATGTTGCCTGCGGGCTCGGTCTTGTACGGCAGGGGGGCGGTGCTGAACTCCAGGTCGGGGAAGTCAGCCTTGATGGTGGCCACGTCCCAGGGACCGGAGATCATCATTCCGGCCAGGCCGTTCTCGAAGGGCTTGTCCGAGTCGGTGATCTGCCGGGGCGACGAGGGAAGCAGGTCGACCCAGAGCTGGAGCGCGTCGACGCCGGGCTGCTGGTCGAACAGGATCTTCTTGTTCTTCTCGTCGACGAGGGAGCCTCCGGCGGCGCCGAGGAAGCCCGGCCACATCCAGCCGCCGTAGCCGTCGCCCTTCGGCACCACCATGCCCGCGATCTTCGGGTCGGCCTGGTGGATCTTCGCGGCCGCCGCCTTGAACTCGTCCCAGGTCTTGGGAGGCGTCGGCACCAGCTTCTTGTTGTAGAAGAGCGCCACCGCGGTGTGGTCGAGCGGCAGCCCGTAGAGCTTGTCGTTCACCTTGTTGGTGTTGAGGGCGCCCTCGTAGTAGATCTTCTCGTCGACCGTACCGGCGGGCACCTCCTTGATGGTGCCGTCCAGCGCGAACCTGGCGACCAGCGGCTGGTCCAGGATGCCGACGTCGGGGACGGTCCCGGCGGCGACGGCGCTGCCCAGCTTGGTGTTGTAGTCGTCCTTGGGGATCTTGACGATCTTGACGGTGACGTTGTTGGCCTTCTCGAAGTCGGTGCGCAGCTTCTCGATGACCTCCCCTGCCTGCGGGGTGCGGTCCTGGAACATCCAGTAGGTCAGTGTCGTGGCCTCCGAGGCCGTCCCGTTGTCGCCGCCGCAAGCGACGAGTCCGGCGAGCAGTGCCATACCGGCCGCAGCCCCTGTGACTCTCCTGATCATTTCTTCCTCCTGATGGGGGGTGCAACGGACGATAATGTAAGATGTGAAAAAAGTTCAGTCCCCTTAAGAAACGCTTTGGTAACACGGAGGAAAGACGGACGTGGGGCACCCGTGGGACGGGGGCCGTCCGGGGTCCAGGGGTCGGACGAATATCTTCGAATTCTCAACTACCATGTGCCGTGACATGGGGAGGTGGCCCATCGTGAGGCCCGAGCGCAGGACGGTTCGCGACGTGCGCAAGGGCAACCGGGCCATGCTGCTGCGGACTCTTTACTTCAACGGCCCCGTGACCCGCAACGAGCTGACCAGGCTCACCGGCCTCAGCGCCGCCACGGTCAGCAGCATGACGGGCGACCTCCTCGCCGAGAACATCATCGTCGAGGCCGGCCAGGCCGAGTCCGACGGCGGACGCCCCCGCGCCATCCTCCGCGTCAACCCCGTGTACGGCTACGTGATCGGCGTCGACGTCGCCGAGACCCACGTGCGCGTCGAACTGTTCGATCTTGAGATGAACGAGAGGGCCAGGGTCGAGTACGCCCTGCGTCCCGCGAGGCACCAGATCGAGCTCGTGGTGCGCCACATCCTCGCCGGGGTCGAGGTCGTCCTCGACGACGCGGGCGTCCCCGCCGCCCAGGCCCTCGGCGTGGGCGTGGGAGTCCCCGGCATCGTCGAGGGCGGCCCCGAGGCGCTCATCCACGCCAGGACCTTCGGCTGGGACGGGGTGCCCCTGGGAGCGCTCCTGCGGGCGGGCACCGCGCTCCCGCTGTTCGTCGAGAACGGCGCCAGGGCGCTGGGACGCGCCGAGCTGTGGTTCGATCCTCGCCGCGACGGCGACCCCCGCCGCGACGGCGCGGCGCGCGGGATCGGCGGCCCGGGTCACGGCTCCGGCGGCGCGGGGCGCGGCCTCGCCGGTTCCGTGCCCGGTTCCGTGCCCGGTTCCGGTGCCTCCGGTGGCCGGGGGCACGATGTCGCCGGCGCGGGACGCGGATCCGGTGACGCGGTGATCGTGCTGATCGGCTCCGGTGTCGGGGCCGCCATCGTCTCCGACAGCGTGACCTTTCGGGGCGTGAGCAGCAGCGCGGGGGAGTGGGGTCACACCAAGATCGTGGTGAATGGTCGGACCTGTCGGTGCGGCGGGCGCGGCTGCCTGGAGGCCTACATCGGGGCCGAGGGCATCCTCAACCGCGCCGGGGTGCCCACCCGGACGACCGACTGGCAGGCGGAGCTGGCCGCCCTGGTGGAGTCCAGGTCGCCGGTGATCACCCAAACCGTCACCTACCTGGGCGTCGGCCTGTCCAACCTGATCAACCTCGTCAACCCCGAGCGGATCGTCATCGGCGGCTGGCTGGGGCTCCTGCTCGGCCGGCACCTGCTCGACGACATCCGCGCCGCCTCGGCGGAGAACTCCCTGCCCCAGCCGTACGCGGCGACCTCCATCGTCCTCGGCCGTCTCGGCTCCGACGCCGTGGCCCACGGGGCCGCGACCCTCGTCCTGGACGAGTTCCTGAACGCCCACCCCTCCGCGCGGGTCCCCGCGTCCGGCTGATCGGGGAGAGACCCCGCCCGTCCGGGGGAGCGTGGGTGACCCCCGCAGGCCGCACGTGACCTCCCCCCGCCGGGGCCGTACGTGACCTCCCCCGCCGGGCCGTGCGCGACCTTCCCTCGCCAGGCCCGCACGCCGTCTTCCCCGGTCGGGAAACGCCGGGGTGACACGGGGTGGGTGCCTGTTAGATCCCATTTGCCCAGGTGGGAGCCTTAAAGTATGAGATATTCAGACAGGGGTGGTGGGCTGTCCGCGCAGGAGCGGGCCAGGCGCGAGAGGCTGCGGTTCCGGGCCGCGGAGATGTTCGCGGGGGAGATCGCGCCGGCGCGGGTGGCCCAGCTGCTGGGAATCACCCGGAAGTCCGCGTACGAGTGGTACGCGCTCTGGAGGCGGGGCGGCAGGGCGGCACTGGTCTCCAAGGGCGCCGCCAGCGGTCGCAAGCTCACCGACGAGCAATTGGCGCGGCTGGAGGCGGCCCTGGAGGAGGGCGCCGCCGCCTACGGCTGGGACGACGGTCGCTGGACCACCGCGCGCGTCGCCATGCTGATCGCGGAGAGGTTCCAGGTGTCCTACACCGTGCGCGGGGTGGCCTATCTGCTGGACCGGCTGGGCTGGACCGGCCGTTTCCGGCTGCCGGTGCGCCGGGCCGAGCGGCAGACGGGACGGCAGGCGGACCGCCAGGCGGACCGCCAGGCGGGACGCCAGGCGGGGCGGCAGGGGAGGAGTCGGACCGGGCGGCAGGCGAACCAGCAGGCGGACCACCAGACAGGGCGGCAGGCGGGGAGCCGGACCGGGCGGCAGGCAGGGAGCGGAGCCCCGGCGGGAGCGGGCTCGTGACCCCTGTCCCGGTGTAACCTCCGCCTTTCCTCCCCGGAAATGATCCCGGACCAAGGCTTTGTCCTTTCTGGGGTGAAGGTCCTGATGGCTCTGAACTAGCGTCTTACGTGACGTCGATTCAGCATATTTCCTGGAAATCTGGTCGGCGCCCTGTAAGTCCTGGCGGAACGCCGGGTTCAACCATCAGACACGGAGTGATTCTTCATGTTCAAGCAGGCTCTCGCCGCCGGCACCTTGGTGGCTTCCACCCTGGTCGTCGGCATGACGGTGTCGGCTCAGCCCGCCGGCGCAAGCGCGATAACCCAGCAGGCCGCCTCCCTGTCCGGGCTCACGACAGCCGCCCGCGGCAGCAACTACGACCCCTTCAATCCCTTCGGCTTCTATCCGCGATACGCACCCTTTGGTGTTTACAATCATTTCGTTCCTTTTGGCTTCCAGTCTTACTACCGTCCCGTCGTCTTCCACCACTGGTAAACCCGGAAACGGTAGAAAACGGTAATGGCCAAGGCGCGATGGCGCCGGGCGTGGTGACCACGCCCGGCGCTGTTCGCCGTCACGGCTCCGGTGGCGTCGCCGCCGCCCGTCGCGGACCCGCCGGACGATCCTGCCTGGCCGACCGCCGCCTTCCGTACGGCGTCCGGCCGAACGGCTTGAAGACCGAGAGCGCCACGTTGAGCGCGTAGAGGGCCAGCGCGACGCTCGGCGCGACGACCAGCACGCGGTCCACGCCGCCGAGGCCCAGGGAGAACGGTTCCGCCGGGAGGGTCTTCGACACCTTGGTGGCGGCCGTCTCGATGTGGGATCGCAGCGCGAGAACGGACGCGGTGGCCGCGGCCAGCGTGGTCACCAGCTTGATCAGCACCCAGTAATACCTGACGAAGCCCCACGACGTGCCCAGGCAGAGCAGCGCGCCGGTCAGCAGCGCACCGAGGCTCACCGGGACGATCAGCGTGTCGGCGAAGACGTCCATGGCCAGGTAGGAGGCCCGGAGCAGTTCGGGGTCCCCGGTCGTCAGGGCGGTGATCCCGAGGGTGAGCAGTCCGAGGTCGAGGCCGAGCCAGCCGACCGAGATCGCCACGTGCAGGGTCAGGACGGCCTTGCGGACCGGGGGCGGCATGACCACCGCCGGGCGGCGGGCGGTGCGCCGCGTGGTGAGGTCGTCGAGGGAGGCGGTCGGGGGCATGGGCGCCTTCCGGGCACGTGCCGCGCCGCGTGCCGGGCCCTGCCGCGGGCCGTCACCGGCGTAGGGCGTGGGAGGCCGGCGAGGCGGCTCGGCGGGAGCGGGACGGGGTCGTCGTGGTGTCCGCTCCACTCTGACCGGGAACGTCCACCGGGCCGTCCCCCACTGGATGGCTTCTCGCGTACGCCCTCCGTCGTACGGGGAGCGTCATCCGTGAGACTGCCCGCTCACCTCAGGCGCCGTGCGGAGGACGACCTGGGCCCGGGGACGCGCGGCGGGCGCGCCCCTGGAGCCGCCCGCGATGGCTCAGCCCGCTTCTGTCGTCGTGCCCGGAGCGGCACGTGACTGCCGATGCACCGCCAGGGCGATGTCCGCGATCACGATCACGGCCAGCACGGCCATTGCGACGGTGAGCCAGGTGATCCCGGCCACGAGACCGAGCACCCCGAGGCCGATCACCGCTATCAGGGCGAACGAGCCCAGGCGAATGTGAACGACGTCGCGCGGCGTCGCCGCGACCATGGGCTTCCCGTTTGCCGAAGTCTCCTCCGGCATCTCTCCTTCGGCCGTCATGTCTTCCCTCCTTGGTTGGAACGCACCCTTTACCCGGATGCCTTCCTGTCATGTGCCCGGCTCACGTCTCGCGTGCCGTCCGAGGGCCTCAACCAGTCCTTCGGGGTCGGAGACCGTCAGGGTTGCGTCCGGGTGGGCCAGGAAACCGCCCGGTGCCAGAGCGGGCACCGGGATGTGGAACCGGACGCACACGCCCCGCCTGGCGTTGGTGCCGAACGTCACCCCGCGGTCGGCCAGCGACAGGCGCGGCCCGATGGCCTTCCACGGCGCGTACGGGCCGGTCACGCTGGTGCCCGCCACGTTGGACAGGGGCGTGCGCAAGGACCAGGGGCCGAAGCGGACCGAGAACTCGCCCTCGCGGACCTCGGCGAAGGCCCTGCCGGGGCCGACTCCCAGCAGGAGCAGCGGCACCCGCCACGCCGGGTCGAAGCCGAACGCGAAACGCGTCATCCCCTCAGGACTCCCAGGGGGCGGTCTCGCCCATCTTGGCGTAGTACTTGGCGAGGTGGGCCTTGAGCCGGCCAAGGTCCTCCTTCGGCACCTTGACCCCACCCCGGGCCCCCTGCAGGATCCCTCCCGCGGCCCGTACGGCGTGCGGCACCACCTTGAGCCGGCCGTCGATCACGTCGGCGATGGGGAGCTTGTAGCTCCCGAAGTTCTCCGGCTCGTCGCCGTCGTACCACAGGTGGGCCTCCCGGTACTTGGTGTTGGGCTCCTCATCCGCGCCCGCCCACGAGCGGACGCGCTTCTCGGCCTCTTCGCCGTCCCATGCCCTGTCGTGGTCGGCCAGTGGCAGATCCTGAAACCGGGTGACCGTCATGATCTCGCTCCCTTCGTCGAAGGTTTCCCTACCCGAGTGACCGCTCCCATGCCTGCCCGGCGGCATATTTGGACTTTGACAGGGGAGGGGATCGGCATGACCGACACTCCTGAGGTGAGCGAAGACACGGCCGAGCGTGACACCCCCGAGCAGGATCCGCCGCCCGCGAGCCCGCGAGGCGTCGACGGCGAGACCCGGGTCGTGGCGGAGCGATCGGGGGCGGACACGACCTTTCCCGAACGGCCGCTCCTGGCGGACCCCGACGACGCGCGCCGCGCTCCGGAAGAGGAAAGGCCCGAGGGCGTGAGCCAGGCCGAGGCCGAGGCCGGGATCGAGGACGGCGGGGACGGGGCCGAAGAGGGCGAGGGGGAGACGAAGGACACGTCCGGCAACGGCACGCCGGAACCGGAGGTCGGCCCGGCCTCCTGAGACCCGGGCGCCCCGAGCCTTCCGTACGGGACCCCGGGGGCTCGGGACCCTGAGGGCTCGGGGGCTCGCGAGGCGCGTTCTCCCCGAGGGGACCCTCGCGAGGCGCGCTCTCCCCACGCACGCTCTCCCACGGAGGCCAGGTCTGAGGTCTGCTCCGGCCCACGATCTTCTCCGGTGAGGCCGTACACGGCGACGGGGGTCCCGGAAAACCGGGACCCCCGTCACCATGTGGTCGGCAAGTCAGCTCTTGAAAGCGTCCTTGACCTTCTCCACGCCGTCCTTCAGCTTCTCGCCTGCCTGCTTGAGGTGGCTGTCGGCCTGGTCGGTCCTGCCCTCGGCCTCAAGGCGCTCGTTGCCGGTGGCGCGCCCCGCGCCCTCCTTGACCTTGCCCCCGAGCTCTTCGGCCTTGTTGGCAATCTTGTCGTCGGCACCCATGGTGTGGCCCCTCCCGTTTGTGGAGTTTTGTCCATGCGGTGATATCTCCTCTCCTCCAGACGAGGGAGTAAACATGCCCGGTCCCGGCCCCCTACGGCCGATCCGGTGCCGATCGGCCGTAGGGGGCGCCCGAGGCGGGTGCGCGATCGCGCCCGGTCCCCGCCGTTCCCCCCGGATCCTGCGATCGCCACGGTCCCAGGCTCGGCCCGCCGGGTCGCCGGGTCGTCTCCACTGCTGGACGTCGCCCGTACGGCGGGATCGCCCCCCTCGCCGGAGACGGGGCGTGTCCCGGCCGTGAAACGCTCGTGTCCGGGGCGGGAAACGGCCGGGAACGGGGTGGAAAACGGCCGGGTCCGGTCCCGGAACGGCCATGTCCGGCGGGAAAACGGAATACGGACGCTGCGCTTTCAGCGGAAAGCGCTGACAGCGAACGAACGGAAAACGAGGTCCCCGGCGGGACTATGGTCGCGGGTATTCGTTATTCGCAAACCCCGGGTTCGGAGTAGGTGGAAGACATGAGCGGTCCCCAGATCGTCCCCGAAGACCAGCTGTATCAGAGGCTGCTGCGCAAGCGGATCGTCGTGCTCGGCAGCGAGGTGAACGACGAGGTCGCCAACCGGATCTGCGGGGAGCTGCTCCTGCTCTCCGCCGACGACGACCGGCGTGACATCTGGCTCTACATCAACTCACCCGGTGGCTCGGTGTCGGCCGGGATGGCCATCTACGACGTGATGCAGTACATCCCCAACGACGTCGCCACCGTGGCCATGGGCATCGCGGGGTCCATGGGGCAGTTCCTGCTCTGCTCCGGCGCCCCCGGCAAGCGCTACGTCCTGCCGCACGCCAGGGTGATCATGCACCAGCCCTCGGGAGGGCTCGGGGGCACGGCCACCGACATCGCCATCCAGGCCGAGCAGATGCTCTACACCAAGCAGATGATGCGCGAGCGAATCGCCTTCCACACCGGTCAGCCGCTTGAGCAGATCGAGGAAGACTGGGATCGCGACCGCTGGTTCACCGCCACCGAGGCCAGAGACTACGGTTTCGTCGACCAGGTCATCCGCAACACCAGCGAGGTGGGGGCCGAGGGCTGACATTCCGTTCCCGGGGGGATTCTCTCCCGGGATCATTTCCCTCGGGAATAATTTCGTTCTCGGGATGGTTTCGCGCGGAATGATCTGGTGGCCATTTCCGGCCGAGGCCGGAAATGGCACCACGCGACGAAGTGCCGCCGGCCGTTGAAAGGCTGCTGACCGGTCGTTCCAATGGCCATTTCCCGGCCCCTGGCCCGCCCCGGCCCCCGGCCCCGGCTCTCTTCGGCCTTTGGCCACCCGGCCCGGCGAGGTCGCCCGGGTGCCCGTGACACGCCCCTTGGGTCAGGCCCGGCGAGGTCGCCGGGGTGCCCGTCAGACGTCTTTCGGACCCGGCCCGGCCAGGTCGCCCGGGTGTCCGCGAGATGTCTTTCGGACCCGGCCCGGCCGTCCGCGGGCGTTCCATCGAGGCTCGGCGACCGGCGGGACCGCTCCCCGCCCGCTCCGTCAGTGGTGGCAGAGCAGGCAGCGTACGGCGTGTTCGAGAGACTCCGCGTCGGTGATGGGCGAGGGCCAGGGAAGGCGGATCAGCGTCGGGTCCTCGACGCCGCAGCGGACGGTCGCCCCGAAGCGGTCGAGCTCCCAGAGCCAGGCCTCCGGCACCGGCGCGGCCAGCAGGGACTTCAGAGCGGTCTCCAGCTGCCTGCGGTGGGCGTCGTTGATGTGGTGGAGCATGCGCTCGGCCTCGCCCATCAGGGGGTCGGGGGCGGCGCCGAGATACTCCTCGGCGTCCAGCACACCCGACTCGGGCCCGGTGAGATAGATCACCCTGCCGACGTCCACGCGGAGCAGCCGGGGGCCGTCCGTCCCCTCCAGCACCTCGAACAGAGCCTCGTCGGGGCAGCGCTCGGCGATCGCCACCGCCGTCTCCCTCACCTCGGCCTCGGGCACGGCCTGCACCCAGCCCTGCACCTTGAGCAGGCCGCGCGAGAGCTCGTGCTCTCCCAGTGAGCGGTTCGACGTCAGATCCACGGTCACCACGGGCTCGTCCCGCGCGTCGTAGAGCGGGTCGCCCGGCAGGACGAGCAGCACGGGGCGGCCGGCGCCGTCCACGCCGCCCTTGGCGGGCGTCGCGGGGCCGGCGGCTCCGGAGACGGACACGTGGGTGGGAGCGGCGGTGGCGGCGAGGGTGCGGACCCGCTCGGGGATCGGCGGAGCGGTGACGGGCTGCATGAACCGGCTCTCCTTGAGGTCGGGAGATACTGCTGTGTAAGATTAGCCTTGCCTAACTAAGGTAAACCTAACCACAGAGGAGTGAGCATGCGCTACACCGGACCGAAGGTGCGCCTGTCCCGCAGGGCGGGCGTGCCGCTGACCCGTAAGGCCGTCAGTTACTTCGAGACGCGCCCCTACCCGCCGGGTGAGCACGGTCGCAAGACCAATCGGCGGCAGACCGGTGACTACGGGTTGCGGCTGATGGAGAAGCAGAAGCTCCGCTGGTACTACGACGTCTCCGAGCGGCAGATGCGCCGCTACTGGGACCTGGCGTTGCGCGGCACCGGGCGTGCGGGCGCGGAGCTGGTGGTGCTGCTGGAGACGCGCCTCGCCTCCCTGGTGCTGCGCTCAGGCCTCGCCCCGTCCATCTACGCGGCCCGCCAGTACGTCACCCACGGCCACATCACCGTGGACGGCCGCAAGGTCGACATTCCCAGCTATTTGGTGAAGCCGGGCCAAGTCGTCGCGGTGCGCGAGAAGTCACGCCGGATGCAGCCCTTCGTCGCGGCGTCCGAGGGCGTGTACGCGGACGACCGGACCGCCGCCTACCTCGACGTCAACCACGCCGATCTCCGGTTCACCCTGTTCAGCCGCCCGCTGCGCGAGCAGATCGTGGTGCCGGTGGACGAGCAGCTCGTGGTGGAGTTCTACTCGCGCTGACCTGACGCCGGTCCGCGGCGTCGGCCCGCTGCCCCCCGGGTGGCGGGCTTTTTCGCGCCGCCGTTCGCCGCCGTACTCTTCGAGCCCGAGCCCGAGCCCGAACGCGTGCCCGAGTCGCCCTTTCCTCCCGAACGCGCGCCGCCGTTCGCCGCCGTGCTCTTCGAGCCCTGGGCGCCGTTTTCCGAAGCGCTCGCGCCGCCCTTCGCGCCTGGGGCACCGTTTCCCGAGACGCCCGTGCCGCCCGAGACGCCCTTCGCGGCCGGGCCCGGAGCGCCGTTCGGCGTCACCGGGACCCGGTCCCGCAGCTCCCGCACCTCGGCCCGGAGCGTGGCCAGCTCGGTGAGCACCGCCTTGCCCAGCTCCTCGGTCGCCTGTACGGACTCCTCGGCGTGCTCCTCCTCCATCGCGCTGACCACCACCGCGATGAACAGGTTCAGCACCACGAAGGTGCACACCAGCATGAACACCACGAAGAACACCCACGCCGACGGGTGTACGGCCATCACCTCGCGGGTGATGTCGGACCAGGCGTCCCCGGTCATCATCTGGAAGAGGGTGAACAGCGAGGTGGGCAGGTCGCCGAAGTACTCCGGGGCGGTGGCGTGATAGAGCTTCGTGCCCATCACCGCCGTGACGTAGAGCACCAGCGCCAGCAGCAGCACGATCGAGCTCATCCCCGGCATCGCGGTGAGCAGCGCGGTCACCACCCGGCGCAGGCTCGGCACCACGGAGATCAGCCGCAGCGCCCGCAGGATCCGCAGCGCCCGCAGCACCGAGAGCCCGCCCGCCGTGGGCAGCAGCGAGATCGTCACGATCGCGGCGTCGAAGAGGTTCCAGGGATTGCGGAAGAACCGCCAGCCGTAGGCGTAGAGCCTGGCGGCCAGTTCGACGACGAAGATGTAGAGCGCCAGGTGGTCGACGACGGTGAGCACCGTGCCGTACCGCTCGACGGTCGCCACCGAGGTCTCCAGCCCGAGGGTGGCCGCGTTGATCACGATGACGGTGATGATGAACTGCTGGAAACGGTGCGTTTCGAGCAGAGCGCGGAGACGCTCGCGCGGGGGCACGGGGGCTCCTGGGGGTCGGGGGGCCGGGGACAGCCAAGATCATAACGGATCGGTGAAGTTTCGGATCCACCTCGTCGCGGCGCCGGGCGGGCCGGTGGTGCCGGTGGGCGCGACGATGGAGACGCCGGACTCGGGCGACGGGACCCGTGTCACCGTCCCGCCGCCTTTGACCTCTCCGCTCCCCGTGGTCTTTTCGGCGCGGGCACCGGGGCCTGTACGAATTTCGGACCTTTAGATGGGGCGAAGGCTTCGGACCCACGAGATGGCTCCGCGGAGATGAAAGCCGGAGACGAAGGCCGGAGACGAAGGCCGGCGAGGTGGCCGCCCGGGGGCTTGCCGAAGCGGAAGGCGAGCCCGCGCCGCTTTCCGGCTGTCGTGCGGCCAGGACGGCCAAGAACGCCGGCCGCACCATCTCCGAGAGCCCGCACCGAGAGCCCGCACCGAGAGCCCGCACCGAGAGCCCGCGCCGGGAGGTCGGCGACGGCCCGCGCGAATCGGTAGGCGGGTGTCCCGCCCCGCCGGCGGCCTCCCGGACCCTTGGGGCTGCCGGCCGGTTCGGTCAGCGTTCTTCCAGCACCTCGGCGACCGGTCGGCGGACTCCCCTGCCGTCGTCGAAGGTGATGCCCAGACGCATGATCATCTGGGGATACTCCTGCGAGCACAACTCCTGCCGCAGGAACTCCCGCAGGTGGGGCATCTCCAGCGCCTGGGTGTGGAAGGCCGCGCTGAGGCCGTGGGCGGAGGCGTGCAGCAGGACGCGCTGCAGTGCCTGACCGGCCGTGATCCAGTCCTGGCGGGAGTCGCCCTTCGTGGTCAGGACCGCTACGACACCGGTGGAGACGGAGAGGGACTGGTCGGCGTCGCTGCCCCAGGGGTGGCCGTGGGCGTAGTCGCGCTGGGCGAAGTGCGGGCGGGTCCGCCGGGGTGCGCGCGGGTAGCTCTCGGCCGGGACTCCGTCCTTGCGGGGGCTCCCCGGCGGTCGCGCCCAGCGGATCAGCTCCAGCGACAGCGGCCGGTCCTGGGACTGTACGTCCTGGGCGGCGCAGGTGATCGCGGCGAGCACCCGGATCGCCGCTTCGGAGCGGACCGGCGTCAGGCGTGCTCCCTCGCCACTCGCATCGGCCACGAACGTCTCGAGGAGGCATTCCGGGACGGGCAACCGGGTGAAACCGGCCCGGTGTGTGCGGCGACGCTCGACCTCGGCGTACAGCAGCCGGGTGTTCTCGTCGGCGGTCATGGCCGCTCCCGGCCGCACCGTGGCCAGCAGGGCCGGGCGGTCGGGGTCGGGCAGCACGCGCACCCGCGGCTCGTGGCCGAGCGCGCGCAACGCGAGCCGCACGTTCATCAGGGCCGCGCCGCAACTGATCAGCAGCTCCCGGCCGGCGGGGTCACCGGTTCGCAGCTTCCTGTCGCTGTCGGCACGCAGCGCGATCTCGTCGCCGTCGACGCCGAAGGACCACGGCTGGGTGTTGTGCACCGACGGCGCCCACGTGGCGGCCTGGACCGCGGTGCGGAGCACCGAGGTGATCTCCTCGCTGGTACGGGCGCTCATGACTTTCACCTCTGTCACAGGAACGGCGGAACGGGAGCCAGGTCATCGGATCGGCAGGTGAGGGCGTTCTCGACGTCGAGGACGCCGTCGATCTCGCGGACCGCCGCGACCAGACGGGCGATCTGCGACCGGAAGGCGACCTGACCACTCAGCGTGACCGCCCCCGCCGCGACGCCGACACTCACCTTCCCCGGGTCGACGGCGAGCCGGTCGCAGACCGTGATGACCTCACGTTCGATCTCCTCGGCCGGACGAACGAAGATCTTGAGCAGATCGCTCTGGTGAACGGTGCCGGCGATGCGCCCGGTGACCGCGTCGATCACCGGCAGCTGCTTGATCCGATGCCGGTGCATCAGCCGTGCCGCGTCCCGGACCGTGGTGTCCTTCGTGATGGTGATCGCGGGGCTGGTCATGATCTGCCTGGCCGTGCCACCCGCGGCTTTGCGATGCTCCCGGCGTCTTTCGCGACTGTCGAAGACGCCCCCGGAGTGCGCACCGGAATCGGTCTCCTTGAGCAGGAGATCATCGTCGGTGACCACTCCGATCGGATGATCGTCGGCGTCGATGACGGTGAGCGCGCCGACCTTGAAACGCCGCATGGCGTCGACCATCTCGATGAACGTCGCCTCCGGTCGCACCGCGATCGCCGCGACGCCCATGACTTCCCTGACCTTCATGACGAACCTCCTCACCACAACGATCGCAAAGCGGCCCGGAAAGCGTCAGCGGCGAAAGTCCCCCGATCAGAAGGACCTATGGTCTGTTCCGCTCCGCGCGAGCCGTCCTCATGAGCCGCCGTCGCCGGGTGGAGCCGCTGTTCCCCGGCCCGTTCGTGCGCGAGCAGGCGTTCGGTGAGGAAGGCGTGAACCTCCCTCAGGCGGTCAAGGGCCCGCGCCGCGGGATTCCCGGCCGGCCACGGCTCGCAGCACGTCGGTGGCGGTCATCGTCCCCGCCGGCCGGTGATCCTTCCCAATGACCCCGGTCGCGTCGACGCCGGCGTCGACCATCGCGGCGACGGCGCCGGCCGGGGGCGTGCCGGGAGGTCGCCGGTGTCCGTCACGCCTCTTCTCGGGCTCGGAGTACGGCGACGGGGCAGCGGGCGTGGTGCAGGACTCCGTGGCTGACCGAGCCCAGCACGGCCGAGCCGAACCTGCCCAGCCCTCGGCAGCCGACGACGACCAGGTCCGCGTCGGCCGAGGCCTCGTAGATGACGCCGACCGGATGCCCGCAGACCAGCGTCTGCTCGACCTCGATCCGCGGGTACTTCTCCCGCCACGGGGCGAGCGTGTCCGTGGAGACACGCCGTTCGGCGGCGAGGATGTCCTCGACCAGCGGTGTGTAGACGGTGGCGCCCGGTCCCACGACGGGCATCTGCCAGGTGTGGATCGCCCGCAGCCCGGCCTGGCGGCGGGCGGCCTCCTCGAAGGCGTACTCCAGCGCCGCCGCCGAATGATCGGAGCCGTCGAAGCCCACCACGATCCGGCCGTGGGCCCGCTGCGCCCCTGACGACCACGACCGGGACGGCCACGTGCCCGGCCAGGGCCAGGGAGACCGATCCGAGCAGCAACCCGGTGAATCCGCCCAGCCCCCGGCTGCCCAGCACGACCTGTTCGGCGTCCTCGGCCTCGCGCCGCAGGACCTCGGTCACCCGGCCCGCCTCCAACAGGGACTCCACC